>CAJTUG010000006.1:0-9553 GCA_910579605.1 uncultured Muribaculaceae bacterium
CTTGCTAATAGTTGCGTATAGTTGGCAATAGTCTTAAATATAAGTCATTGAGTCGTCCTCTCCGCCCTATGATAAAAGTCAGGATTCAACTCTTGACTTTTATTTTTATAATTAATGAAGATTAGACGATTACAATGTTTTCTTACTATATGGATTACTTTGTATCGAACTGGTCTTTCCGGCAGTATGAATGAAGTTTTGTGCACAGCACAAATAAATACTGTAATCTCAAAGTAGTTCGCCGGTAAATCTTCATTCAAATGGCTAATATTTCGTTAAAATTTACTAACATAAATGGACGGTTCTGCTTGTGCGCAACCGTCAAGAGGATTTCTATCCGCCACTACCGAGCCGTCGAAGAACTCAGAAACCCCGCCTTCAAGACATGCTACAGGTCGGCGCAAAGATTTGCATCTCGCCGCCCACTAAAATCTTGAATTAATCTTTGTCACGTTTAGAATCTCTATTCTTCCAATTGTCTCTAAACTCATTCCAGCGACGATTAAAGTTCTTATGTGATTTATAATAAGATATTCCTGTTAGTTGCTTCAACATTGATAAAGCACGATACCCTATGCCAAAATTTCTTTTAGACACATTACGGCTCATCAATCTATAGTCAGGCTCTAAAGATAAACGCACTTGGTCTGAGTCGATTCTATTCACACGGTCTATGATCGCTAATATGGAATGATGCAATTCAGGGGCTTCCATCGGCTCAAAAATTTCTATTTCATCGGCGAGAAATTTGCGCTTGTCCCATTGTTTTGCCTCTTTCAACGAAATGAATTCCCTATCAAGAATATAAACTTCTGTATATGTAGTTACAAAAAAAGGTTGATCATAATGGCCGAACATAAACATCCCCCTGCCTCTGCCTCTTGATTCAATGTTGAATGAATATCCGCTAAGGTTTACCGGGCCAATTTCCGTTTCCAAGAAATTATTATAGTTTAGTTTTATGCGGAACCTTTCAAAATCAGTACCATCTTTTTTGAAAAATGAGGAAATATTGGGCACCCATTTTCTCCTTGTAGTATCGGCCAATACATCAATATCAAGCGTTAATCTACCTGCATTCTTCAGCCAAATTTCTGTTGGACTATATTTACCGAACACAGTATCAACGCCATTCTCCACCCCCATAATCTTATCCGGCACATGAGCTTTTGGAAATATGCCAATCCAATCAGACCATGTAAAGTGCTGGTTACATCTGTCGCTTACACTGTCAAGTCCGAAAGCATTGGTAAAATGGTAATACGATCGCGAATTCAAGACTCTTGGGTTACGCCATCCTTTAAATCGGGATTTATCGTCGTTTGGCAACATGAAATCAACCATTTTTTCACGAAACATAGTAATAGTATCCGTGTAGCTTAATAATGTGGAATATTCTCTGACATATGCCAAAATATGCAAAAACATTTTCTGCTTTGCTTCAACAATCACCTCAGGCAACTCTGATATATTTTCTTTAAGAAATATCGTGTCCATGCTTTCATATGGCACCGTAATTTCATTATACCCCATGTATCTTATAGTTATAGGATAGTCTGAAGGCGCAGCACATGTAATATTCCCATTTGATTTTCCTGTTCCGATAAAAGTCCCGGTCTTATTAAAAACCGATGCATTTGGCAGAGGACATCGTGTGATGGAATCTGCTACCACCATACAATGCATTTGCATGCGCCCGTTGAAAACAACAAAAGCCCATACAATAAGCATAATTAAAATACGAAGCTTATCCATTGTCTAATATTATCGTGTGCACAGCATGTAACCGAAGCCTCGCTGATTAATGATGTCTATATTAGAATCGTAGCGCAATAGCCGACGCAGTTTATGTATGTAACCGTGAAGAGAATTACGGTTACTCATCTCATCACGCCCCCAAACGGCTATCATCAATGAAGAAGAATCAACGGTCTTTCCTATATCAACAACTAAATTTTCCAAAATCCGAGCCTCGATATTAGACATCAAGATTTCCTTCCCGTTAAAAATCAACCGTTGGCCAGTTACATCAAAACGATAATTCCCTATTTCATACACAAGATGCGCCACATTACTGTTTACTTTATTCCTTAACAAGGCTTTAATCCTTACGAGTAACTCACGAAGCTCAAACGGTTTTTTAATATAGTCATTAGCTCCTGTCCCAAAACCTTCTTCAACATCATTGATTTCACTTTTAGCTGTAAGAAAGATTATAGGGACATCCAAAGAAATGCCACGCACCTCTTTAGCCAAAGCAAAACCATCAAGACGTGGCATCATTACATCTGCTACAATAAGGTCGGCACCTTCTGTTTTAAACATTGCCAAACCCTCAAGGCCGTCAAATGCAGCCACAACGTCGTAACCGTTTTGTCGTAGAGTATCACATACAATCAACGACAAGTCGCGTTCGTCCTCCACAAAAAGTATCTTAGCCTTCATACTTATCAAATCTAATCATAAACATTGTACCATGCCCTACACTACTTTTAACCTCAATAGTCCACCCCATCTTTTCAAGAATATGCTTAACATAATAAAGCCCGATACCATAACCTCTCACTTCCTGCCGGTTACCATGGGGCACACGGTAGAACTTGTCGAATATGAAAGGCAAATTTTTCGCCGGAATCCCTATACCGTCATCGGCAACCGCTATACCCCCAGCATTTACATTGATCCTTATCGACACCGAATCGCCCGAATATTTAATTGCATTGTCAATCAAGTTGTTCAAAACGTTTGACAGATGAGATTTATCTGCGTTTACAATTATATTATCGTTTGATTGAACTTAGATATCAATCTCCTTATCGCCTCTCATCTGTTGGGCAGCCGCGATCTCTCTTGCAAGTTCTGGCAAATCAATTTTCTCGTATTTCAATGTCATTTCCTTGCGTCGCTCCATACTCATAGCGAGGATATTCTCAACCAATTCACCCAATCGTTTCAGTTGCTTGATTGCAATGTTCAGATATACATTCTTTTTTTCTATATCGTTTGAGGTGTCATAGTTAAGCAACGCATCATTTGCTGAATATGCGATTGCGATAGGAGTTTTTAGTTCATGCGTCATGTTACCAACAAAGTCATCTTTCATCTCTTCAATGGTTCTTAACTGGGAAACAGTATGGAAAAGATACCAAAAAGCAGACGCAAAAGCAACCATCAGCAGAAATAATGTTATGATAATCCCCATCATCTGCGAGAGGATATGACGAGTCAGAGGCGTAATATACGCTTTATAGTATATATCTTCATGTGGATTTATGACCATTTTGAACGAATCCAACTTGCCACTATCAACGATCCGAGGATTGGAAAAAATTACAGAATCAGAACCATTCACCACCTCTACAGCAACGAATCTCGGATAAATATATCTGTGAGCGAGTTGAAGAGCCAATACGCTATCCATTACCGTCATGTCAAAATCAATATATTTGTCCATAATTAAATGGAACTGCTTACTCATAACATCAATCATCTGATTGGAGTAGATCGTTTCTTCTGTCAACATAGCTTTCTCCTCAACCACGGTTCCGTCAGCTTCAGTTCTCAATGAGATAATCTGACCATTATCATCTCTGTAAGTTGTAGCCTCAGCCTTTTTGGGGGCTTGGGCTTTGTCGAGCTCTTCCTCGATTTGGACATTTGAGGCTAAAGCTTGCGCTCTTCCTGCCCGAAACATCAGATCATCAATATCAGCATCGGTTAATGCCGTCATAACCTCGCGTTCAACATCTTTTTTTATGGAGCTGTATAGTTGAACGAGATAATAGACATTGCTGCAAAAAACAACAGTAATTACAGTTATAAAGATTATGGAGATGACCCTGAATTTTTTCATACGCAAAAGTACCTATAATATTCCATATTGCCTTGTAGCTAATTGTAGATTTAAGACTAAATAAGGCTTCGCTTAAGACTAAATAAGGTTTGGTACAACGATTTACACTGAGTACAATGGTATTTTTGCACAAAAACACCAACACAACAATTATGAAAAGATTTTCTGTCATCATTTATGCAATATTTGCCATATCATCCATTATTGCCCAAAACGACAATGCCGACAGCATAGACATCCGACACCTCGACGAGATTGTAGTAAAAGGAGACAAAATGCATATTAAAGCGCAAGACGGAGTTATTATCGTCGACCTTCCCGCTATTGTCAAAGACAAGCCGGCAACCAATATATTAGAAGCATTAGCTTATCTGCCAGGGTTGGTAAACAACAATGGCACAATAACTCTTAACGGCACGTCTTCTTTATCATTGATAGTAAATGGGGAACCGACAACTATGCCTTTGCAAAATCTTTACCAACTATTATATTCCACTCCAATAGATCGCCTGAAAAAAGTAGAAATAATGTATTCTGCGCCCGCAAAGTACCATGTCGACGGAGCACTTATTAATATTGTCATGAAAAAGCCTGAGCCTCTCGAGGGTCTTATAGGACAGGCAACTCTGGAATACAATAATTCGCACTTTGCAACATATTCAGGAGGTCTCAATGCAACATATGCCGCAACAGACTGGTCAATAGACCTGGGGTGGTCTCTATCCAGAACACACACATACAACAGGCAGGAAACACTCTCCAATCATCTCGTTAACGATATAAAACACATCTTAGATGACGACATGACACAAATAGCTGAAAATTGGTTTAATCTAATCCATGCTGCCATTTCAATCAAGAAAATGAAATTCAGCTACAACGGACAAATATCTTCCGATATCCGCAACCACAGTTTCTCTACTGGGACTTTTGGGAACTACCATAACTTATATTCCGGACTATCCCCTTCATCCTACCACAACATAGCTATCCGTTATACGTCTCCCTTCGGATTATCTGCCGGAGCAGACTACACAAATTATTCCGAATATAAAAGTCAAAACCTCTTTAAAGGAGAGGAAGAACTTATATATTCGCTAAATCGTCAGAAAATCAACCGTTACCATGCATATATAGATATTGAGCATACATTAAGGGACTGGACTATAGGGTATGGTTTAGAATACCAACATTCCGACGATAAAAGCAGACAGACATATATTTTTCCGCCCCGACAAGGATTTGACAATAAGCTGCGAGAAGATGTCTTGAGCACTTATATCAGCACAGAATCATCATTCCAATGGGGATTGTCGTTTAACGCTTCAATTAAAGCCGAATATTTCCATAACAGATACAACCACAAATGGAACATAATACCTCAAATAGGAGCTACCTTCTACGAAACTCCCAAAAGTATTTTCCAACTCAATTTCACATCAAGCCGTTGCTATCCGTCATTTTGGGAACTGCACGGAGGCACTGCATACATCAACGATTATTCCATGATTCTCGGAAACCCGGCATTGCAGCCATACATAAACTATACCGGCCAAATCAGCTATATTTTCAGGCAAAAGTATGCCGCGACATTCTACATGCTTTATGTCGACGACTATTTCGTTCAACTCCCTTATCAATCCTCAACCGACCTGCATCTCATATTCCAGACCCTCAATATGGACTACTCGCAAACCATCGGCTTGCAACTATATGTTCCTTTTCATGCAACAAATATATTGAACAGCTCAGCAACAATCAACATCTCACACGCACACCAAAAATCAGAGCATTTTCACGATCTTAACTTCAACAACAAACGTTGGAGATTTAGCGCTACTCTCAACAACACAATAAAATTTACTCCATCATGCCCAATATCACTGTCGATCGACGGCTCATTCATAGCAGGACAAATCCAAGGGCCTGGATACTTTGACCCATTATGGAAAATAGATGCCGGTGCAAAATGGCAATTCGGGAAAAAAAGATGCTGTGAACTTGCCATCAATGCCAGCGACATCTTCAATACATGCAATCCAAAACTCAGAATAAAATTCGCCACACAAGACTACACTATGAAATCTCACTCCATGAACCGCAACTTGAAACTCACGTTCACATACCGTTTCAACGGATTTAAACCAAAAGACGGCACTCATATAGACACTTCCCGCTTCGGAACAGGAAATTGAATGACGCGCCGTCTTCCCCAGAGGAGAACAAAATAATGTTCTCAGTTTCAAAAAAGACGGCGCGACATTTTGTTATCTCATATTTCTCTGGCCCAAAGAATTTACATGGTCCAGCAACTTTATCGCATCAACATATTGAGCTATGCCGTCGGCAACTTCTTTAGCTGCCTTGACAGCCATTACAACTGTCTGTGGTCGATGGACAACATCCCCTCCGGCAAAGACACCACGACGGGTTGTCATACCGCAAGGACGGGAATGAGTTTTTACATACCCCTTTGAATCAACCTCTATACCGTCTGTGGTCGATACTATCCTATTGGCCGGGCGCGAGCCTATAGCAAGAAATACCCTGTTGAACGGCTCTGATGAAATTCCAGCTGGAGATTCTATTATAATAGATTTCAACTTGTTGCGTTCATCTCCTATAAACTCCCTTGCTTCTACATTCCACATAAATTTTACGCCTTCTGCCACAGCCTCCTGATATTCCCTCTCGCTCGCAGTCATCTCATTTTCAGAACCACGGAACAAAACAGTTACATCTGCTCCAAATCTAATAGCCGTACGCGCCGCATCCATTGCAACGTTTCCACAACCGATGATTGCAACTTTTTCGTTTTTGCGTATAGGGATATGACGTTGAGAAATGGCGCCGTCATTATAGGCCGTCACCTGGTGAAGCAACGCTATAGACTGATGAACTCCATACAGATTCATGCCAGGTATATCAATTGTCTTTGGAATTGCAGTGCCTGTACCTATAAAAATAGCATCAAAGCCCGAAGCAAAAATACTGTCTACAGTTATATTGCCAGTCCCTACCGTAACGCTGTTTCTGAATTCAACCCCAAGAGCCTCAATCTTATTAAGCTCCTGACGGACAACACTTTTAGGCAGGCGGTATTCTGGTATCCCATATAGCAGGACTCCGCCAGACTCCTGTTGAGCCTCAAAAATGGTCACATGAAAGCCTTTACGAGCCAATTGACCTGCAACGGTAAGCCCGGCAGGACCAGAACCTATCACAGCAACCCGCCCTCTTGTCTTTTGAGGTATACCCTCCCTTAGAAGATCCATTTCCGTGGCGAAATCTGCAAGAAAACTTTCCAACTTGCCTATTTTTACCGGCTCACCCTTTTTGCCAAGTACACAATTGCCTTGGCATTGATTCTCATGAGGGCACACACGACCGCATACAGCTGGCAGAGTACTCGTTTCATTGATTACCGAAAGTGCCGCCCCCATATTGCCCTTAGACAACTCGTGGATAAATTCAGGTATATTATTCCCTATAGGACAACCCTTCATGCACATAGGAGCCTTGCAACGCAAGCAACGCTTTGCTTCATTTATCGCTTGCAAGGCGGTATATTTTTCTTCTGTTTGGAAACTTGCTGTTAAAGGATTATAAGATGAAACGGGCAATGAACCTATTTCATCACTCATTACATTATAAGCATTGTTTATATCTTTATTCATATATGACCATAAAAATACCGCATAAAAACAGCACGCCTTTACACGGGGCGTGCTGTTCATTATAAGTATTTGATTATTATCGTATCGGTTTGTATTCTACAAAAGCTTCGATTGCCTCGTATGAAGCGAGACCGAGCCCCTCATAGAGTTTTGCAGTTGCACGGTTGCGCTCTTCCGCACGTTGCCAGAACAAGCGGTCGTCGTCGCCGAGGAACGGAGCGTTTTCCATCTGGCTCTGGTGCTTGAGGATAGAATTGCGTTTGAACCTCAATTCTTCGGGGCTGATAGGCACTGCCATTTCAATATGGTCTATTTCCCATTCTGCCCATGCTCCGCGATACATCCATATACGGCAATCTTCCATCCAGGATTCGTCTATGAGTTCGTCGATTGCAGCCAATACGGCATCAGTACAAATCTTGTGTGTTCCGTGTGGGTCTGCAAGGTCGCCTGCTACAAAGATCTGGTGGGGCTTAACCTTCATGAGCAAATCTTTAACGATGTCGACATCTCGTTGGGTGAGGTCGCCTTTTTTGATTGCACCGGTTTCGTAGAAAGGCAAGCGGAGGAAATGCACATTCTGCGGCTTAACGCCTATATAAGAGCAAGCGATGGATGCTTCTGCTTGGCGTATCATTGTCTTGATTTCGCGTATATCGGCAGTGTCCATATCGCCGGATTTCTTGTGCGCAACAAAACCTTTCACTTCCGACGACAATTTTTTGTATCCTTCGGTGTTGAAATTGAATTCCGGAGCTATTTTATCCATCAGAAGGAAATAGCGCATCATGTCTTCGTCGCCTACTGCGATATTTCCCGAGGTTTCATAGGCCACATGTACATCGTGGTGTTGGTCTACGAGACGTTTAAGCGTACCGCCCATCGAAATAACATCGTCGTCGGGGTGTGGAGAGAAAACTATTACGCGTTTGGGATATGGATTGGCACGTTCAGGACGATATGTATCGTCGGCATTGGGCTTTCCGCCTGGCCAACCCGTAATCGTGTGTTGGAGATCGTTGAATATCTTTATGTTCACCTGATATGCAGAACCATAGAGAGCCAACAGTTCTCCTAAACCGTAGTCGTTGTAGTCTTTATCGGTGAGTTTGAGGATCGGCTTGTTTGTCTGGTGGCAAAGCCATACTATTGCTCGGCGGATAAGTTTGTCGTCCCATTCGCAAGATGTAACTTTCCAAGGCTGGCTGATACGTGTCAAATCTTCAGCAGCAGGAAGGTCAATAACCACCTTAACGTGGGGATGGCCCTGAAGGAGCGATGCAGGCACGGAAATCGACGCCTCCCCTTCAACAACTTTACGCACTGTTTCCGCACGATTTTCGCCCCATGCCATTGTAATCACACGGTGTGCGCCGATAATGTTTGCAAGGCCAAGGGTTATAGCGGTAGATGGCACCTGCTCGCATTTATACGAGCTCGATATTTCATGACGAAGATCGCTGCTCAAGAGAACGAGACGGCAGTTGCTTGTAGGCATGCTTCCAGGTTCATTAAAAGCCACAGAGCCTCGGGCACCTATTTCGCAGAGAACAAGATCCAGGCCACCTTCGTCTAAAATCGACTGTTCATAAGCCTGGCAATATTCATACATAGTTTCTTTTGTAATCTGCGGATCTATTGTGCGGATATTTTCGGGCTTGATATCAATGTGGTCCAAAAGGACTTCGCGGAGACGTGCCAATGTAGAAGGCCCGCCAGGGAGAAGGGGGAAGAATTCGTTTAAGTTAAAAATTATAACTTTTTCAAAGCTTACTTTTCCTTCTTTATGTAAATTTATGAGTTTTGCATACGAAGAATGTGTAGAGCTACCGGCCCCGAGCGCTATGACACATTTGCCTTTTTTCTCTATTGCGCGGTTGATTCGGCGCACGGTTTCTTCGGCAATCCTGTCGGCACCTTCGTTGGCTGTTTCGTAAATAAGTGTGTTGATTTTCTCTTCTCGCGAAAGAGCTGCAAGTTCGATTTCAGATTCGGGAGCGTAGTAACGTTTCGGAATCCTATC
>CAJTUG010000006.1:9566-16420 GCA_910579605.1 uncultured Muribaculaceae bacterium
GCTTAATCTGAGATGTTAAGTCTGTTTTCATGATTTAGGATTAGCTATTTGAATGCAAAGATAAGAATAAGAAATGGAATTCAGGTGCGCGAAAGATTAAAAAGATGTAAATAATTATTAATTCATTTTTAAAATCATTAGATTAATTTTGTTTTTGTGTGAAATAGAGTTAATTATAAAATTGAGCAGTTCCTTGCCTTAATATCTGAGGGTCGGAGCTGTCTATGATGTCAACTACAGTAGAAGGAACATTTCCGCCTCTTCCTCCGTCTATAGCAAGGCAGACTTGAGCGGTAGAAGCGAAAGACATAGCTATAGATTCCGGCTCGCAAGCCTCTTCCACACTATCCGGGTCTTCGGGATCAAAAGGTACAGAAGTTGTCAAAATTGGATGCCCCAAAGCTCCGGCAAGCTCTGTAGCTATAGGATTGTCTGGAATCCTCAACCCGACACTCTTGCGTCCTTTGAATATTTTCGGAAGAGTAGTAGCCGCCGGAAGTATAAAAGTAAAGGGACCTGGCAGGTGAGCCTTAAGGATTTTGAAAGCTCTGTTATCTATTTTTGCATATTCAGAAGCTTGCGACAAATCAGAACATACTATCGACAGATAGTTTTTATCTGGATTCAAACCTTTAATCCTACACAGAAGCTCCACTGCCTTACCGTTGAGTGCGTCGCAACCAAGAGCATACACACTGTCTGTAGGATAAATTATTATCTTGCCGTCTTCCAATGCATCGGCTGCTTCACGGATATGTTTCTCGTTTATAGAATCAGGATATAATTTAAGGATTTTCATTGTTGAGCCGAATATATAGTGTAAGTAATATTAATAGCCGAAGCGTATTTCTCAAGTAAACGTATGACTTCTGCTACAACTTCTTGAGATGAGATTTCCGAAGGAGCATACATATTCACGGTCATCACCAGACGTTTAGTCTGTGGGGAAAGTTTTGTGCGGTCGTTATCGGAAGTCGGGGTTCCGACACCCCCTACTGCATCGCGGAGCACTGGCAACCCTTCAATATTGAGTTCCCCTCGGCCAATTGCCTCATAAGGCTCATCTTTGCGGCCAACACCAAAAGTCAAACTGTCGCCTACAATTTTATCGGCATCAAAACCGCCTATAGAATGACCTGTCTTGAGCGACAACAGATTTATTAAATCTATCACTGTCAGAGTGCGGTAAAGATCCATCCCTTTTACTGCTCTGCGGCAGAGAGCCTCGGCACTTGGTCGGTATCTATTGGGATCTTTGCCCATTGCCTTATATGCTTTGCGTGTACCGTCGATAGCCTGGCGATGACGTATCTGTTCCATCTTGTAACTCTCGGCAAGTATTTTCTCCTGCTGCTCTATCTCAGCCCACAACTCCTGACTTGTGGGCTGATTGTCTATTTCGGCTTCAAAAAGAATTATCTCAAGGCCGGGAGCTTTGCCAGCGGCTTCAGGTTCAAAAAGTATTTTCATTCTGTGGGAATATTTTCTTTTTTAATCGACAATCGGTCGGCATTAAGCCTCAACGAGAAATCCTGCATGAAAGCTTGAGCCTCTTTCACCGCATTTTCTACTTTGCATGTATCGTATACCGACAACGGGCGTTGCAACAACGGGTCGGCTGTATGGCAAAAAACTTGCTCTGCTCTATTCATATCTTTGTCCATCCTTATAGTATAGTCTGAACTAAAGACCGTGAAAGCCCCTTCAGAGCGAACCATAGCCACAATTGTGCTGTCGGCGCTAAATGCATCTGTCCCTACAGACACATACGGTCTGTTATAGCCCAAAAGCGACAAAACCGTAGGGCCTATGTCGTGTTGCGAAATTATCCTGTCGTCTATCATCCGTGGTTTTATACTCCCGTCGGGGGCATAGATCAAAAATGGGATATGATTTCTTATGTAATCTGTATCTTCTGCCCTACCCTTAAGATCTCGGCTTCCATGGTCTGCCGTAATCACGAAAGTAGTGTTCATAAACCATGGTTCCTTAGATGCCAAATCAAAAAACACACCAAGAGCTTGGTCTGTGTATTCCATACCTCGCTCAGGCGAACGCTCAGGGTGCTTGAATGCACTTGTGTCCCAATTATCAGGAATATTAAACGGTATATGCGCAGAAATAGTAAACCACGAAGCTATAAACGGTTCTTCTTTAGCAGAAAGGTGCTTTACCACATATTTTGCCATCGGGATATCAAAAACGCCCCAATTACCGTCGAAATCGTCCATGTTTCCATATGTTTCTAAATCCACAATTTCCCGGAAACCGGCGGCATAAGCCGTCTGGTCTATGTTGAACGAACCATGTTTACAACCATAAAAGAAAACCGACGACCAACCATTCTCTCCTAAAAGCCATGCCGGCGAATCAAGCTCATTTTTATTATATGGCGAGAGCATAAAATAAAAAGGATCGAAAGCCGGGAATCCTGCAAGAATAGCAGTTGCCCCGCCCTGCGACGAACGGCTGCATGCAAAAGTATGCTTGAAAACTACAGATTTACGAGCCAATGAATCCAAAACCGGCATAAGTCCAGATTCTTCAACTTTCTCCAAAGGTGATAAATAATCGCTGAACACCGCACCACCGCTCTCAATTATTATTATAACAACGTTTCTCTTGCAGAGATTTGCATTAAGAGATGGATTATGGACGGAATTCCTGAGGGCACAAAGTTCCTCCTTTCCAAAAAATTCCACTACCGGTTCGGTATTGGCTTTTGATTTATTAAGTGACCTCAGAACACAAAAAGGAGAATTGAGAACAACGTTAATCTGAGGTGCTTTATCCACGGCAAACGCAGCGTCGGGAATTGCAAGAGGAATACCTCTGCCCAAATGCCCTCTCATACCAGAGAAGCATGCGCCTGCAAAAAGAAGCATCATCACACATCGCCATGCCGTAGAAATCTTCACCGTATGTACCCTCAAAGGCAACGTGGCCGTTATCAAAACAACAACAGCAATTATAACAAGCAAGTAAACCCACCAATAATCCCCTATATAAGAGAGCATTATACCTCCTATGCCGGAATCGGTGAAAATATTTTCAACGTTGCTCCATCGCAGTCTCGAACCTGTAAAACGGAAATAAGGGATATCGCCTATATTTATTGCAAGCAAAAGGCTATTACACACCAAATATACTATGTTTGAAACCTTGATATAAACGGGCCTTTCGGTGAATTTAAATGGCATTATCCGCATAGCGAGGAATAACACATTGAAATACAAAGCCGCCGACAGGTCAAAGCGCAATCCGCTGAGCGAAAGCTTAAGCAAACTCGCGAAACTATCGCACGAAAGTTCTTCCCAATTATACCATGCAAAAGCAAAACGACTAAGCCACAACAGAATAAGTGCAACAGCAAACTGGTATATTGTCGCCGTATATATATTTGTATTTATCTTAATACCCTTCATTGCTCATCTTGCAACACCATCTAAGAGAACCACAAGCGACATAAGAAACATCAATACCGATGTCATACCCAAAGTCGGGGTCAACCCGGAACCTGTACGTATGCCCATTATTCGCGCAACGCCAACAGAAGCTGCAACATATACCGCCACAGCCACACCCATAGCTTTGCCACAACAAGCTATATATAGAAAGATTCCGGCCAACAATGCAGAAACCTCATAAATCCAAAGCATAACCCCGGCGCCTAAACAAGTTGCAAGGGTATGCTTGCCAACGGCCTTATCATCGGGAATATCGCGATAATTATTCGTAATCAGGACATTCGCACCCATCAAGCCCATAGACATAGATGCGGCAAACACTTGCCAACTCCATTGGAGCGACATCAAATAATAAGTGAAATTAACAGGCACTATACCAAAAAAGAACACAACGGCAACCTCTCCCAAGCAATGCGTTGAAAGTGGATATGGCCCTGTGCTATATGCCAATGCACCAAGCCCTATGGCCAAACCCACAAATATCAACCACGCTCCACCCCAAATCGTCAAGCATAAGCCTACAACCGCGGCAAGGCCAAGGGTTGCAAAAGTGGCTCTCTTCATAGACTCCGGGGTGATATCTCCTTCGGTTACCCCACGGCGAGGACCCGACCGGCCGCGCCGGTCGCGGCCGGCGCGGTAATCGTAATATTCGTTAGCGAAATTGGAAGCTATCTGGCACAGTACCGCAAAAACCAGACATAGCAAAGCAGGCAAAAGCTCAAAACACCCATTACCTACAGCCAATCCTATGGCCGTGAGCACACCGGCAACAGACACCGGCAATGTTCGTAGCCGCATGGCTTCTACCCAGCACTTAGCAGCAGCCCCCATAGCTTTATCCGGCTGTTTCGCTTTCCTGTTCCGAAGCGGCCTTAGCAGTAGTAGTACATGGCAAAATATTAACTTTCAGAGCCTCATACGCACGTTCTGCCTTTTCTTTTGCGGCCTCTACAGTATCTGCAGTTGCAAGGATTACACCCATTCTACGATGTCCACGCACCTCTGGCTTACCGAAGATACGAATCTGTACACCTGGCTCGGAAAGCACTTTCTCTAAATTGTCCATTTCAATACAGTCGGTATCACCTTTTACTACAATAGCGCGGCTGGCCGAAGGTCCATAAAAACGTATCCCTGGAACCGGAAGACCGAGCAACGCACGGGCATGGAGAGCAAATTCGCTCATGTCTTGCGAAATCATTGTTACCATACCAGTATCGTGAGGCCGGGGCGAAACCTCACTGAAAATAACATCGTCGCCTTTTATAAACAGTTCTACCCCAAAAATACCATATCCGCCCAATGCATCGGTAATGGCTTTTGCAACTTCTTTTGCCTTTTCCAATGCAGGGGCACTCATGGGCTGGGGCTGCCAGGAATAACGATAGTCACCGTTGACTTGAATATGACCTACAGGCTCGCAATAGCATGTACCGCTTATACTGCGCACCGTAAGCAAGGTTATCTCGTAGTCAAAATCCACAAAACCTTCAACTATCACCCTGCCGGCGCCGGCTCGGCCACCTTCTTGGGCTTCTTTCCATGCATTTTCAATGTCTTCGGGGGTTTTTACAGTAGACTGTCCATGTCCCGAGGAACTCATCACCGGCTTCACTACAACCGGCAAGCCTATCTCATCTATCGCTGCCTTAAACTCATCGTATGTCTCAGCAAATTTATATGGGGAGGTCTTCAAGCCCAAGGTCTCTGCAGCCAAACGGCGTATGCCCTCACGGTTCATAGTGAGCAAAGCAGCATTTGCCGTAGGTGTCACATTGAAACCCTCCTTCTCAAGCTCTATGAGCTTTGGAGTAGCTATTGCCTCGATTTCAGGAATAATATGGTCCGGCCTTTCAAGTTCTACTACCTGACGCAGTGTGTCGCCATCAAGCATATTAAACACATAGCTCCGGTGAGCGGTCTGCATCGCCGGAGCTTGAGGGTATTTATCGCAAGCAACAACTTCCACGCCAAGGCGTTGGAGTTCTATTGCAACTTCTTTTCCTAATTCGCCGCTACCCAAAAGGAGCGCTTTACGCCCGGCGGGCGTCATAACGGAGCCTATTTTTGCCATTGTGTATTAAAGTATAACTTTTTGGCAAAATTACCAAAAATCCTCAATATACACAAGTATCGTATCTGCGATATAGGCTTAAACGGGCGGCTTAAACTTTAAAAACCTATAAACTAATATCATATCATCAAGTGCGCAACGGCGTTGCGCACTTGGCTCATTTTCTGCGACCTCTAAAAATACCGTGGCCGTCGGCAACTACGAAATCTACAGGGATATCGTGTTCCTCGGTTTCTATGCTGTCTACAAGCTGGAAATCATAGCAAACGCCAACAGTTATTGCACGGCTGTGGCGCAGTAGACGGTCGTAGTAACCTTTTCCGCGTCCCACGCGGTTACCGGCATTATCATATGCCACGGCAGGTACAACGATAAGGTCTATCTGGTCTATGTCTACGGTATCATCGCCGTCGGGTTCTTCAATATTAAAAGCCCCAAGATGAAGGCGGCTACGGTCGTAGGGCAAAATCTCAAGATCTACACCGTTGACACGAGGCAAGAAAAACTGCTTCTCGCTGCCATGAACAGCCAAAAATTCGCGAGTAGACAATTCGTCGGGTAGGGAGTGGTAAATCAAAACCCTATCGGCCATCATATAAGCCGCCATGCTCCTGAGAGTATCAAATACTCTTTCGGCTGCAGCTATTCCCTCGTCTCTGCCTATCATGGCTTTTCCGGCACGCACCTTAAGCCTTATATCTGCTTTTTTCATTGTTGGTCTTTTTTAATATTACGCCCTATTTCCACAGGAAAATCCGCATCACCGGCTTCAAGACGTTTCACGGCTTCTTTCACCACCGGGTCGGTAGAATTTACCACCTCAAAATAGCCGTCCATTCCTATAATATCGCGAGCGATAAGGGCTTTGATTTGATTAACAATCAAAGGAGCAGAAATGTTGATATAGTACCATCTGGGCGCTATACCGCCTTTTGCAGAAGCATATTGCACAAAAGATTGCAAAAGCGTATAGTCGCCGGGGAGCTTAGAGAGCATTTCAGCAGTATTAACGCTTTCGGCCAAGTTCTCGCGGTTGAGATCGGCATATTCATATGCAAAATTGCGAATCAAACCCGCATTTGCCACTTTGGTGAAATAACTTGTGATGCCCACGGTATCTGTAGGGACAAAAATATCGGGCATAATTCCTCCGCCCCCATAAACCACACGGCCGTTTTTGGTAGTAAACATCTGTGTAGTGTCTATTTTTGCGCTATCGGCCTCGAAAAGTTCACCGTTATACCACCTGTCGTATACCTCGGCGGCATATTCGTAATTATTCCCCGGAGTATAGCTTTTCTGGATACAGC
>CAJTUG010000006.1:16442-19765 GCA_910579605.1 uncultured Muribaculaceae bacterium
GGCGTATAATAACGCTGCACGGTGAGGCGGAACTCACTTGAATCGGGCAACTCAAACTGTCGCTGCACCAATCCTTTGCCAAAAGAGCGCCGGCCTATCACAAGGCCTCGGTCGTTGTCTTGAATGGCTCCGGCAAGAATCTCGCTTGAACTTGCGGTGTATTCGTCTATGAGAACAACAAGTTTTGAATTTGCAAACGAGCCTTGCATATCGGCCATGAGTGCCGTGTTGTCTACCATGTGGCGACCTTTGGTCATCACAATAGTGGCATCGCCGTTGAAAAATTCGTTGGCAATGAGAACCGCCGGATTCATATATCCTCCGCCGTTGCCACGCAAATCAAGGATAAAAGATTTTGCCCCGTCAAATGTAAGCTCAACCAAAGAACGCAAGAACTCAGGATATGTATTTTCCGAAAATTTACCTAATCTCACATAGCCAATGCTGTCGGCAATCATATATGAAGCATCTATAGGGGAAACAGGCACTTCAGCACGAACGAGGTCGAACGAGATGGGCGCAGCGCTTCCATGTCGCTTAACTTTAACTTGCACATCGGTATCTTTTGGCCCGCGGAGCATGCCGAACACCTCTTCGGTGCCTACATTCATGCCTGCAATATTCTTACCGTCTACCTCTATAATTTTATCGCCTGGTTGAATTCCTGCACGCTCTGCCGCTCCGCCATTAATAACCTCAACGATATAGAGAGTATCGTTCATCATCTGGAATTGTATTCCCACACCGAAGAAAGAGCCTTCAAGATCGCGGTCGGCAACGACACGGTCTTTTGCGGATATATAGGTAGAATGCGGGTCAAGATTCCGCAGCAATTCCGGCAGAGCCTTATCCACAAGGCTATCCAAGCCGACTTCGTCTACATAATATCGTTCTATGGTCTCGAAAACCGATCTGAGTTTTTCTTGCGCGGCGCTGTCGGCACTATGCCGGCTCAGGTATCGCCCAGTCCAAAGGCCTACAATAAGAAAAACGGCTGCAACAATCGGCAGCCAAAGCATGTATCGTCTGTTATTCATTGTCATGCAGTTCTGTGATATGCACACATTCTATTCCGGCCCGTTTCATTAGCTCAATGCCGTCGGCAATACGGTATAGCTCGTTGAAGACCACCCGTTTTATTCCTGCTTGGATTATAAGCTTGGCACATTCCACACAAGGCGAGGCTGTCACATAAAGGGTAGATCCGTCGCTGCTGTTGTTACTTCGCGCCACCTTGGTTATAGCGTTTGCTTCGGCGTGGAGAACATAGGGTTTGGTCACACCGTGCTCGTCTTCGCACACATTTTCAAATCCTGCCGGCGTGCCGTTATATCCATCGGAAATTATCATCTTGTCTTTCACAATTATAGCCCCCACCTTGCGGCGTTGGCAATAGCTGTTTTCGGCCCAGATGCTCGCCATTCGCAGATAGCGTTTGTCGAGGGTTTCCTGTTTGTCGATATTGTTTTTCATCTTTTTGAGTGATTCTGCAAACAAAGTTACTCACATTTCGGCTAAGCACCAAATCATTAACGAAAAAAAACACTGCCAGGAGCGTTGCGTAGTCCCGGCAGTATGTTTATATAGAAATTATGGCTGAAATTGGTCAGAGTTTAAAGCGAACACCCACTTGGAAGAGGCCCTGGGCACCGAAACCGGCTTCTGCAAACATCGCGGCACTCCTGGAGAGGTCTACTTGAGCTCCGATAGGTACTATCTGGAAGGCACAATAGGCTTTTGAGTAATTATCGTCGTCCCATTTAGGCTGCATGTATGAAATTTCCACGCCTAAGCCTAATTTTGCATATAACTTTACTATAGAGTTGCTGTAGTAGTGGTAGCGGCCATTGAGCATGATAGCATGGTAGGCGATATTGCTGTGTTCAGGCCCGCCCTTTGTGGTCGTAGACGAAAAAGTATACGACGGGCCAATCCAGATTTTTGAATTCACTCTGAAATTTACACCGGCTGTCAGAGAACCCCAAGCCGTATTCACACCTTTCCAACCATCTTTCATGTCGGTCGCATCCATCTGGGTATAAGCACCGTAGGAAAGGTTGATTTCTGCTTTCTGTGCCTGTGCCATCCCTGTGCAAGAGGCAAGTAAAAGTATTGCTGCAAATAGTTTCTTAAACATAATGTTTCTTAAAAGATGAAAAGTTGAACGTTATGCAAAAGAAACATTTTATTTAAACGTTTTGTTCAACCGGCTCCACCAAAGATTGAAAAAGACGGAAAAAAGTACTTTCCAAATCGCTACATTTCCCAGGATGAGGCCTCGAGGTACTTATACATGCGCTCCTCACGGCAGTGAGCCAACGGAAACGTTCATGAGCCTCCGCTTCGCCTAAAGGGCCTACGCATTCTTGACCTACCAACCGGAAAGCCTCCAACTGCTGCCCGAGATTAATCAAATCTGCCTTCGGATTGATAGCCAATACCCTGCGGTCGTCTACCTTGGTCTCTACCTTAAGCCATTTCCTACGCTTGCACATCATTACAAGCCCCACGTTTACAAACTCCTCGCGTTCAACGTCGGGCACATATCGCACCACGGCATACTCATACAAGTTGTTTTCTGACGGATTCGGCATAATCTACAAATATTTTAGAATTTTCAAGTCGGAGAGTAAGAAATTCAAGATATACACGGCGCTGCTCGCCGACAGATATTTCCGGAAGCGACTGCTCAAGCCATTCTGCCGGCACAGCCTCTACGAGTTCCTCTAAAAAGTCCTGCGCAATGGCATTGCGCAGTTGGGCGTCGGCTTCGGCAAGACGCGTCGCTAACGGCAAGAGAGCGTGGTCTTTAATATATGGGAATGGCGAAAGAGCGGCCTTGCGGTGGTCGCCCCACGAATGGTGAAACAAAAGCGAGCTGCCATGGTCTATGAGCCATAGCTCCTTATTCCAAAGCAGCATGTTGGTATTTCTGAAAGTACGGTCCACATTCGTTAAAAAAGCGTCGAGCCACACTATTTTTGAGGCCGTCAACGCGTCGGTTTTATTCACAGCCACATCCCATCCGAATGCGCCTTTAAGGAAATGCAAGCCCAAATTCAATCCAATGCTTGCTTTGAGGAGATCTTGGATTTCCTCGTCTCCCTCTGTACGCCCGAAATCCTCGTCCATATTCAAAAACACCAATTCAGGCACTTTAAGGCCTGCGCGACGCGCTATCTCTCCGCCAATCATCTCGGCAATCAACGACTTTGACCCATGGCCTCCACCACGGAATTTCACCACATAGCGAAAGCCATCGTCGGCTTCGGCAAGCGCCGGCAAAGAACCTCCCTCCCGGAGCGGCATAATATAGCGCGTGA
>CAJTUG010000006.1:19813-71594 GCA_910579605.1 uncultured Muribaculaceae bacterium
GCATTAGCGCAAGAATGCGCTTGCAAATATAACACTTTATATCATTATTTTCCCAACTACCTGACTTTCATATTGCAACCAACAAATCAGAAAAACAGTTAAAGAGTTTTAATGCTAAAAGATGTTAAATATTCGTTACATTGGAAAACTTTACTTAAATTAGCGGCGGATTAAAGCCAGTAAATTGGCCAAATCTACAAAAAAACCATAAAAAACGACAAAAATAATCGCTAATCACAAGGTTTATTAACTGTTACATAGACGTTTCATCTGTTAACGAATCCAAAGCCAACTAACGTAAACACAAACAACCCAATAATCAATCCGACAACCGGTATACCGGTTAGGGACTAATCAATCATCAATCATTTATGAGAAAGCATCTTATTGCGACTCTGCTTCTTATGGCCGGAATGCCCCTTAGCGGCGCTTTTTCGGCTTATGCGGCTCCCGAGCCCCAACAGCAAAGTCAAACGGCTGCCACTATCCAAGGTACCGTTTATGATGAAAACAACGAGCCGGTTATCGGCGCAAGCGTTGTACAGAAAGGAGTTAAGACAAATGCTGTCGCTACCGACGCATTCGGTAATTTCAAAATCCGCGTAACTCCGGGAACGCCCCTTGAAATCAGCTACGTAGGCTACCAGACAAGCACCGTCAAAGCAGCCGAAGGCATGAGCGTGTACCTCGCTCCCACCACCGAAATGCTCAATGAACTCGTTGCCATCGGCTACGGTTCTCAAAAACGCGCCAACCTCACAGGCGCCGTAGCATCGGTCAACGTAGGCCAGACAATGGAATCTCGCCCGGTCACCGACGTTGCCAAAGCGCTCCAAGGCGCAGTCCCCGGTCTTACCATCACAAGTGCCAACGGTAGTATTGAAGGCAACCCGACAATCAATATCCGTGGTGTCGGTACTCTTTCCAACGGCCACTCTTCTTCTCCTCTTATCGTTGTAGACGGTGTACCTGTAGAAGATATGAGCTTCCTCAACCCCGATGATATCGAAGAAATCTCAGTTCTCAAAGATGCTTCTTCTTCTGCAATCTACGGTAGCCGCGCCGCATTCGGTGTGATTCTCGTGACTACAAAAACCGCAGGCAAGCAAGACCGCGTTTCTGTCAACTACACCAACAATTTCGGTTGGGGTTCTGCTACTATTTTGCCTGAATTCGCAAACACTGTAGATCAGCTTCAATTCGGCCTTCTCGACACACGTGTAGGTGCCGAACGCGAATGCTTCTCTATGTATTATAAATCTGTCCTTCCTTTTGCTAAAGCATGGCAAGAACAGCACGGAGGCAAGCCTTATACATCGCTTGTGGAGCTTAAGCCCTTCGAAAGCTGGGACAATGTAGGAGACTACTGGATTCCCAATGGAGCAACCCATCTCCCGGGTATGCCCGACGAACGCCTTGAAGCCGGCCGCTACCTCAGCTATGCCGATTGGGACGTTAAAAAGACACTTTTCCAGACCGCTCCCTCCAACAAGCACAACGTAAGCGTTGAAGGAACATCAGGCAAAACCAACTACCGTCTATCTTTCGGTTACGATGGTCGCGAAGGCCTCATGAAATATAGCCCCGAAAAATTCCGCCGTTATACAGCCAACGCATCTGTTACCACACAGATTTTTGACTGGTGGAAAGCCGGTGCGCGCTTCAATTTCTCCGACCGTGAATTCGAAAACCCCAACGAAAACCGTAATGCATACCAATACCTCTGGCGCTGGCCTGGATTCTGGGAAAACTATGGTACTATTACCGACGAAGAAGGTGTAGCCCGCACATTCCGCAACACCATAGGTATCCGCGAAAACTCCCACAAGGATAAGACTGTGACTACCAGCACACGTATGCAGGCTTTCACCGTGTTCACGCCTTTCAAAGGCTTCACACTCCAAGCCGATTTCACATACAGCCTCCGCAACCAGAACAGCGATTCTGCAGGTGTTCCCTACAAACTCTACGACAACTGGTTCCCCGGAAGCGGTTCTACTATAGCATGGTACGAATCGTATACACAAGCTAAATCTTACGCCGCACAGAGCAACTACCGCGACACCATGTGGGCAGCCAACGTTTTCGGAACATACGATTTCAAAGTTGCTGACGACAATAATTTCAAAGTTATGCTCGGTTGGAGTGCCGAAGAAGAAGAATACCGCTATTTCTATGCTCAGCGCATGGGATTGGTAGACTACAACCTTCCTAACATCAACCTTACCAACGGCGACAATTACACTACCAGCGGTACTCATACCCACCGTGCCACCACAGGTTTCTTTGGCCGTATCAACTACGACTACAAAGGTATCTATCTCTTGGAGGTTAACGGACGCTACGACGGCTCAAGCCGCTTCCCCGCAAATGACCAATGGGCATTCTTCCCCTCTGGTTCTTTGGGCTACCGCTTCTCTGAAGAGAAATATTTCCAACCCGTCAAGAGCATTTGGTCCAATGGTAAACTCCGTGCTTCCTACGGACACATAGGCAACGAAGCCGTTGGCGACAACATGTTCCTCTCTACAGTTAGCCGCCGCGCAAACAACGGTACCACAGGTTACTCCAATTGGCTGAATGGCAACCAATTCGTGACCATGTATAATATGCCTACACTTGTTTCCAGCTCACTCTCTTGGGAACGTATCGTAACCACCGATGTTGGTATCGACCTCGGCTTCTTGAACAACAGCCTCAACGTGAGCTTCGATTGGTATCAACGTACAACCAAAGACATGCTCGGCCCGATGCAGGAACTCCCCGGTGTACTCGGTGCTGCTTCTCCCTATGGCAATGCAGGCGAACTCCGCACTCGCGGTTGGGAATTCTCGATCAACTGGAACCACTCTTTCGGTGATGCCGACGTTTACGCTTCTTTCAACCTCAGCGACGCCAAGACAAAAATCACCAAGTGGAACAACGAAAGCCAACTCATCTACTCCTTCCTCCCCACTTTGGGCAACTACACCGAAGGCCAATATTTCGGTGATATCTGGGGTTTTGAAACCGACGGATATTTCGGCATGGACGACTTCACCTTCGTTCCTGGCAAGCAGGTATTCGACGACAACGGCAACCCTGTTCTCGGTCCTAACGGCAAACCCACCTACGAACGCGGCACATACGTACGCAACGACGGCACTATAGACCAATCATTCCTTGAATCAGGACAATTCGTTTACGGCCCCGGCGACGTTAAGTTCGTTGACCAAAACGGCGATGGCAAAATCAACAATGGCGACCCCGACATGGTTGATGAAAACGGAAAACCCATTGCAGTAGGTTCTATCCGCAACCACGGCGACCTCAAGGTTATCGGTAATGCCCTCCCACGCTACGAATATTCATTCCATTTGGGTGGCGCATGGAAAGGCTTCGACATAGACCTCTTCTTCCAAGGTGTAGGTAACCGCAAAATGTGGGCTACCGGCTCTACTATCACTCCTATGGCCCAGAGCAATCTCGGTACTTTCACAAACCTCTTGAACAACTACAACGACATCCGCTTCAACGAGGACAACGAAAATCCCAACTACGGTATGATTACCACCGCCGATATCAGTGAAAACTATTTCTATCCCCGCTTATACTCCAATTCAGGCAGTGCAGGAACTGTAGGTAATATCGGTAACGGTAAAGACAATTTCTATCCCCAAAGCAAGTATCTCACCAACCTTGCATATCTCCGCTTCAAAAACTTGACAGTGGGCTACACTCTTCCCGTAGAACTCACACGCAAGGCTTTGATTCAACGTGCACGTATATATTTCTCGGCCGACAACCTCTGCTTCCTCTACAACGGAGCTAAGAAATATCAGCTCGACCCCGAAATGATTACCGCAGCCGGCAGCTCCGTACAAGGTTATAACGACGGCGTGGCTTCTTTCGGCCGCACAATTCCTATGCAGCGTGTATTCTCATTCGGCGTACAGGTTACTCTCTAATGTTTAAACAGTAGATTACAATGAAAAAAATATATTTAATAGGAACATTGGCGGCGGCTTCTCTCACCCTTGCGAGCTGCAACGATTTCCTCAACGACAACCGCTACCCATTGTCGCAACAGACAGTGAACAGCGAGTTCTGGAGCAACACGGTTAATGTCCAGAACCAAATCAACACTTTCTATAACGACTATGCAGGCTACGGCAACCGCTCGAGCACCGACGGTTCGTTCTATTTCTCATGGCTCTCCGACGACCAGTGTGGCCGCAAGACTTTCGTGGACTGGAAATTTACCGCAGTACCTTCTACAAGCGGTTCTTGGACAGCACCCTACGAAGAAGTACGTCGTGCAAACTATGTAATCGAAGGTGTTGAAGGCAGCAATTTGACAGATGCAGAAAAAGCCAACTATATAGCACAGGCCCGTATGCATCGTGCCCGCAGCTTCTTCGACCTCGTTCGCCGCTATGGTGATGTACCTCTGGTAAAAACCGTCCTTGATCCTACCGACGATGCAGCCCTTTTCGGCCCACGCACCCCACGCAATGAAGTGATGGATTTCGTTTTGGAAGATATCGACTATGCCGTCAACAACATAGCCACCAAAAGCTCCAAAACTACTTTCAGCTCCGATCTTGCACAAGCCATCAAAGTTGAAATCTGCCTCTTTGAAGGTTCCTATGCCCGTTACCACCAGAAAGACGAAGAACGCGCAAAGAAATATTTTGGTGAAGCTGTAAAAGCAGGCGAAGCCATTGCTTCTACATATCCTATAGGCAATGATTTCTCGGCAACCTACAAGAGCTTCAACCGCGAAGACCAAACAAGCGGTTACAAAGCAATCACGGCCAACCCCGAAATCATCTTCTGCAAGACTTACCAAGAGGGAGTATTCTGCCACTCTTTGGTAGATTACAGCTCCGCTTCCGACGGTGTTGCCGGCCTCACCAAGGACGCTTTCGACAGCTTCTTGTTCCGCGACGGTAAACCCGCTGCATCAACATCACTCGACAAATCCGACAAAGGTGTTCCCGAAGGCACTACAGGCTTGAGCATTGCCAATCTCTTGGAAGTACGCGACAAGCGCCTTGCAATGACCACCTACGACCACGTGCTCATGCCAGGTATGACATGGGTAGGTCCTAACACGGCAGCAATGTGGTCGCAGTCGGGCTACGGTGTATCGAAATACAACAATTTCACCGTTCCCGAAAACGATGTCAACCAGGCAAACCGCAACTACGTTTGCGCTCCTCTCTACTGGGGTGCACGCCTCTACCTCGGCATTGCAGAAGCAAAAGCCGAATTGGGCACACTCAACGACGCAGATGTTGCCAAATACATCAAGCCCCTTTGGACACGCGCTGATATCGACACTTCTAAGCTTAACCTCGCTTGGTTGCGCGACATGAACGACCCGGCCAACAACATGAACGTTTCTTCCCTCATTTGGGAAATCCGCCGTTGCCGCCGCTGCGAGCTCATGATGGACGACGATATCCGCTACTGGGACCTTATCCGTTGGCATCAACTTGAAAAACTTGATACATACACCAACTTGGCAATTGCCCAGGGTGCCAACGTATCAAACTCTCCCGTTGCCGGCGGCGCTGTAACAGGCGATTACTTGAACTGCACATTCGGTGTAGGCCGCAAGTTTGAGAACAAGCACTATTTCTATCCCGTGCCCTCAAACCAAATAGCTCTCAACGAGAAGCTCACCCAGAACCCCGGATGGTAATCTGACAAATCTTTTCCTACCATAGAACGAGGCGGCAGGCTCAGGCCTGTCGCCTTTTTTGTGCTTTCGCTCTTTTTTCGTAACTTTGCACTGGCGCAAGCCCAAACCATCAGGTTATTATCCCTTCCTCCTCATTTCTAATAAAAAACTCATTTCTAAAAGAAAACAATGGCATTACAATGCGGCATAGTAGGACTCCCCAATGTGGGCAAGTCTACCCTCTTCAATTGCCTCAGCAACGCTAAGGCACAAAGCGCAAATTTCCCTTTCTGCACCATAGAACCCAACGTTGGCGTAATAACTGTCCCCGACGACCGCCTTACGCGCTTGGTTGAAATGTGCAATCCCAAATCGGTAGTGCCGGCAACGGTAGAAATAGTAGACATTGCAGGATTGGTAAAAGGTGCATCAAAAGGAGAAGGTCTCGGCAACAAATTCCTTGCCAACATACGCGAAACCGATGCCATTATACATGTGCTCCGCTGTTTCGACGACGACAATATTACACACGTAGACGGTTCTGTAAACCCTGTACGCGACAAAGAAATAATAGATTTCGAGCTCCAGCTCAAAGACCTTGAGACAGTGGAATCGCGGATAGCTAAAACGCTGAAGCAAGCCCAGACCGGAGGCGACAAAGTTGCAAAAATGCAATATGAAGTGCTCCGCCAAATTAAAGAAGCATTAGACAAAGGCTTGCCGGCCCGCTCGGTGGAATTCGAGACCGTAGACGAACAACGTTTCGCTCGCGAGCTCTTCCTGCTCACCTCCAAGCCGGTTCTCTACGTTTGCAATGTAGACGATGCTTCGGCAGTAGACGGAAACCATTATGTAGACGAAGTTCGCGAAGCCATAAAAGACGAAGGAGCACAATTGCTCATCCTTGCGGCAGCCACAGAAAGCGACATTGCCGAGCTGGACACATGGGAGGAACGTCAGGAATTCCTTGCAGAAATAGGCTTGGAGGAATCCGGTGTGAGCCGACTTATCCGCGCAGCTTATGCGCTCCTTGATTTGCAGACATATTTCACCGCCGGACCCGACGAGGTGCGAGCATGGACTTTCCGCCGCGGTTCAAAAGCTCCTAAATGTGCAGGAATCATCCATACCGATTTTGAAAAAGGATTCATCCGCGCCGAAGTCATAAAATACGACGACTATGTTTCGCTCGGCGGAGAAACAGCCGTGCGCGAGGCCGGTAAAATGGCCGTGGAAGGCAAAGAATACGTCGTGCAAGACGGCGATATAATGCATTTCCGTTTTAACGTGTAAATTTATACATTTATATTCAATAGGTTGCCTAACTATAAAAGTTAGGCAACCTATTTTTATGTTTATAAACCTATTTTCGTCTTACAGCACGAACGTTGAGGAGGCAGCGATTCAGCCATTTTATTTGTATTTTTAAAGGGACTGCAGGGGAATCGTAAGAAGCTGTCCATGCCGAGTCCGAAACACGAGTGGAAGTCCAATAATTACATTCTTCTTTGTCAAGTAATGTACACCCATCAGCATAAAATCCTCCACATGGTATTATCAGTCTGTTCATATTCTTCTTGCTAGTCAATCTCAAAGCTTTTCCATACTCTGTCTCTATAAGCTCTTTAGAACAATCTTCTAATAAATCCATCCACTCTTTTGCAGTCGGCATCCACCACTTTTCACCCATACAAGCTGTAGCACAATCATATTCAACTCTTCCCCTAATGCCAAATGATTTTGCCGGTTTTTTAATTCCCTGTTTCACTGCACCCCATGCAAAATAGCCTCCAGGATCCTCCGGATTCTTTGCCAATACGTTTTTCTTTGCCCATAATACTCCTCTCCCCATATCTACATAATCAACGCATGATATTTCAAACTCTTGAAACACACGTTCGCCAACTATCAGCTGAAATACGTCTGAGACGGAATTCTCAAGATTTAAATCAAAACGCAAGGTATATGATTCGTTGGGTTTGTGGAGGGGGATTGTATATTCATTGTCCTGCATCTTGACGGTTACGGTTTCGATTACGCTCGCAAGCGTCTTGAATGTCAGCAAAATAGCAATCCGATTACAATCGGTATATACGGCTTCTCCCAATTTTCGCTGTTCTCCATTTGGATTATCCTGTGTTTCAATAATGAATGTTTTTTCAAGCATAAGATGTTTTTTCACATTTAGCCCACCTATTTCTATCTTATCAAAACCAAAAACCGAAGCAAGACGCTTTTTAACGTCGGAATCGTTGAGATGATAATTATAGTCCTTTTTCAGAGCCTCGGCTACCACTTTAGCCGAAGAATCTGTTTGAGCCAACACATCGAGCCACTCTTGCAGCCCACCGTCGCGGTATAGAGACAGCAAATGCTCCCGAGCAAGAGCTGTCTTCTCGTTATCGTCGGCCAAAATAGCCTTTACAAATGCCCTGAGGTATTTTAAATCGGTAAAATAATTCCCGGAGAAATAAACTATAGGTTTCATGGTCGGTTATTTCTTAGAAGCCGATTTGAGGCCAAATTCATTTTGCAGGCGTGAAATACGCTTAATTGCGGAGTCGGTATTGGATCTAAGCTGTCGGCTCATGGCATGCGGACGCATGTTTTTTATTGCTTTTTCAAACATCTGCTTGGTAATAACCACCGGCTCAAACTCGCCCGGTTTAGTCTTATCAAAAGTTTCAATAAATTGCGAGAATGCATCTTCTACCACCGCTCCGACAAGAGCATTGATTTCCGCTCCCGAAAAGCCACAGCAACCATCTTGGTAGAACATGGAAACGAGGCTTTCAACTACATTTTCATTAATGTTTTCCCATAAATAGAAAGCAGCATCGACATAGCGGTTTATGGTTTTCACCAAAATTTCCTGTGCTTCTTCCTTGGATGGGAAATCTACGAAATATACCTCGTCGAAACGGCCTTTGCGCATGAGTTCGGGCTTGAGGGTGTCGTTGGCTGTCGCTACAACATAAACGGCAGATTTCCGTTCTTGCATCCATGTGAGGAAATGACCCATGAGACGGATTATAATATCGTTATTGCCCGAGTCTGTTCCGGCAAAGGCTTTCTCTATCTCATCAATCCACAAGACGCATGGATGTGCAGCTTCGGCTGTTTCAAGGGCACGACGCAGGTTTGTCTCGCTCTCTCCCACATATTTTCCCATGAGACGGTTTATGTCAAGCCGCAACAAGGCAACACCAAACTCCGAAGCAATGGATTTGGCAATCATGCTTTTGCCGCAACCTGGCATGCCGATAACAAGAATCCCTTTTGGCAAAGGCACACGAGCGGAATGGTGCTGAGCCATAGCCAGATTTTTGAATATAACTTTCTTGCGCCGTATTTCGGCGATGAGGTTCTCTAATCCTCCCACATTATCAAGCGACTCATTTGTGTCTACGACTTCTATTATACCGGTTTTCTTGACAATGAGTTTCTTTTCGTCGAGGGCCAACGCCAATGTCTGTCTATTGAGGCGCAGACCGGTTCGCACCATCGACGAGCGTATAATCTGCCTTATATCGGAATCTGAAAGCCCCTGGAGATTCCGAGCAAACTCGTTGCGAATCTCGTCGGCACAAAATGCCACTTGGCGTGATACAGGCAAATGAGAAATGCTCTTAGAAATCTCGGAAAAAGTAGGCCTTGGCAATTCTATGACCTTTGCTATATCGATAATATCACGCGGCAAGCGGTCTATAGGCGTGGGAGAGGCCAAAATCACCGTAGAATGAATATTATAAACGTTAGACTCGTATCCCGTGGCTATGGCCGATAGCAATGGTATGACTTTTGGAGACTCGGCCAAAACCATATCGAAATTGCATATCACAGAAACTTGCATACTTTCTTTGTCGAGGTTTATGTGCTCCTCCAAAAACTGTTCCACTGTAGAAATGGAAGCTAAGGTACTATCGCGCTTCTTGGTGAAAAAATCCACCATTCCACGAGCACAATCGTATTCAAAAATGCAATCTTTGTCCAATTCTGTGAGTCTAAAACCATTCTCTCCGGGTTGGAGAATTTGGTCAAGGGCACGAGTCAAGAGCCGATAGTCGGATGTCGGTACATAAACTATCGGCACACTTAGAAGCGCTGTTATAAGCTGGTTACGGAAATCGGAAAACATCAGGCAAATGCGGCTTTAAGTTTTTTCCAACCGACACGCAATTTATCCTTGACAATGGTGACGGTCTTTTTAACTACAGGAATGATTTCTGTGTTCACGTACTCTACGGTTTTGCGGATAGGCTCTACCTCCATAAGCTTGCGACCGACATTGGCAACAACGTTGGCGGCTTTTTCCGCCAATTCTTCGGCACGTGCCTGCACTTTATCTTTTACACTCTGCGGAGTGAAGGCAATTACCACGTCTACAGCCAAGCCGGTGAGAAAGCCAACTAAAGCACCGGCAGGCCCACCGGCACTGCCAACCGCCATTCCCAATGCTGCCAAACCGGCTTTCACACCCTCTTTCGCAGCCATTTTTGAAAGAGTGACCGGAATATTGTTTACTATCCTACGTAAACCGGCAGCCCTCTGCGCAAGTTTATTTGCTTTCTTAAGCTTCTCATATTGTCGCTGGGCTGCAAGACCTGTGCCCATTTTCCCGGAACAATACTCATAGTCTATTTTAGCGGCAGAAAAAGCCTCCACTATCTCGGCAGCAGCGCGACGGGCAACATTTCCTTTGTGACAAATCGGAATTTCGGGATCGGCAAAAACCGAGCGTACAGTTGCTGCAGCCATAATTTTCTCCAACTCTACCTTGCGTTCGGCAGAAGATGTCTCAAAATATTCCTTTACTATTGGCTCGTCTATTATCTTCTCGTCAACACTGATATACATGGCTCTGATGTAGCGGTGCAACGATTGCATTGCGTCGGCAAGAGCCGCTTTGTCGCTGTAGTTCTCCATTGTATATCCTCCCTTATTTAGAGTTATCAGTCATCTCTCGCATGGCATTACCACGCGCTTCAATTTCTTTATCGAATGCTTCAGAAACCATTTTTTTCACCTCACGGATGTCGGCGTCATCGGCATCTGGAATTACTTGGCGGGCAAAATCTTCAACCTTGTTTTCAAACCATTGTTCTTGGTCTTCACACTTTTTAGCCTCCTCCAAGAGCGCATTATAGTTGTCTATATCCTCAAAAACCTCAAGTAAAACCTTTTGCTCTTCCGAAATCTGAGAATTTTGGTGTGAGGAAATTCCAATTTCCGCAACAACACGGGCCAACTCTTGGTTGGTCGGCTTTTCATCTCTAAAACGGGCAAATATTTTCTCCAAGAATTTTGCCCATGTCTTAATGAAATTATTGGTAGGATTATCGCTTGATTTCATGAGAATTATATTTTTTGACAAATATACAAATAAATTTTTGATACCAGGTATTTATATCAACAGATACAAGCAGATATACGCCCTAATTTGAAATAATCTCAATTTTTAACCACAAAAAAACGCGGACCGAAGCCCGCGTTTTAAAATATATTTCAATTAAGAATTATTCAGAGCATTTAGCCTTGATGAATTCTCTGTTGAGACGTGCGATGTTGCTCAAAGGAATATTCTTGGGGCATTCGGCTGCGCAAGCACCTGTGTTGGTGCAGTTACCGAAACCGAGTTCGTCCATTTTGCGTACCATGGCACGAGCACGACGTTTACGTTCTACCTGACCCTGGGGCAGGAGTGCAAATTGGCTCACTTTTGCAGAAACGAAGAGCATTGCCGAACCGTTTTTGCAAGCTGCAACGCAAGCGCCGCAGCCAATGCAAGTAGCGGAGTCCATAGCTGTGTCGGCAACCTCTTTGGAGATAGGCAGGTTGTTGGCATCCTGAGCGCCGCCGCAGTTGAACGACACATAGCCGCCGGCCTGCTGGATTTTATCGAATGCGTTACGATCTACCATCAAGTCGCGGATAACGGGGAATGCAGCCGAGCGCCAAGGTTCGATTGTGATAGTATCTCCGTCGTTGAATTTACGCATGTGCAACTGGCAGGTTGTAATGCCCTGAACGGGGCCGTGAGGATGTCCGTTGATGTAGAGCGAGCACATACCGCAGATACCTTCGCGGCAGTCGTTGTCGAACACAACAGGTTCTTCACCTTTTTCCACGAGCTGCTGGTTGAGCATATCAAGCATTTCGAGGAAGGAGCTTCCTGTAGACACATTGTCTACATGGTAATTGACGAACTGGCCTTTCTCTTTAGGACCACGTTGACGCCAAATTTTCAGTTTTACGCTGATAGTATGTTCCATTGTTAAGTAGAGTTTTGGCAAACCTTCTGCCGAAGCAGAAAGAGCCTCGTGGTTAGAGATTATGACTTGTAGTTACGTGTCTGAACTTGGATAGCCTCATATTTGAGGGGTTCTTTCAAGAGAATAGGACGCTCGGTATCACCGGTATATTTCCAGCAGGAAACATACATGTATTCATCGTCGCGACGGGCAGCTTCGCCATCGGCGGTCTGATACTCTTCGCGGAAATGAGCACCGCAAGATTCGTTGCGGTTGAGTGCGTCGATAGCCATCATACGGGCGATCACCAAGAAATCTTCAAGACGGAGAGCCTTTTCGAGTTCGGTGTTGAGATCGTCGGCACGACCTACAACACGGAGGTCGCTGTAGAATTCCTTGCGTACTTCTTCTATTTCTTCAACGGCTTTAACCAAGCCCTGAAGAGTACGACCCATACCTACGAGATTCCACATTACGTGGCCGAGGCGTTTATGGATTTCGTCGGGGCTCTTAGTACCCTTGATATCCATGAGTTTTTGGATACGAGTGCGAACTGCGGCTTCTGCTTCGTCGAATTCTTTTGCAGATGTACTGAAACGTGGAACCTTGATTTGGTCGCTCAAGTAGTTCTGCATAGTGTAGGGAAGTACAAAATAACCATCAGCAAGACCCTGCATGAGGGCAGATGCGCCGAGGCGGTTTGCGCCGTGGTCGGAGAAATTACATTCACCGATAGCGAAAAGACCCTTGATAGAAGTCTGTAGTTCGTAGTCTACCCAGATACCGCCCATTGTATAGTGGCTTGCAGGGAAGATCATCATGGGGGTTTCGTAGGGGTTATCGTCGGAAATCATCTGGTACATGTCGAAGAGGTTTCCGTAGCGGTCACGCACAACATCTTCGCCAAGACGGTTGATTGCATATTTGAAATCAAGATATACGGCATTGCCTGTACCTACACCGTATCCGGCGTCGCAGCGTTCTTTTGCAGCGCGTGAAGCGATGTCGCGGGGACAAAGGTTACCGAAAGCCGGATAACGGCGTTCCAAGTAGAAATCGCGGTCTTCATCGGGTATATCGGTAGGTTTCTTCTTGCCTGCGCGTATAGCCTCTGCATCTTCTTTTTTCTTAGGCACCCAGATACGGCCGTCGTTACGGAGCGATTCGCTCATAAGGGTGAGCTTGCTCTGGTCTTCGCCGTGAACGGGGATACATGTGGGGTGAATCTGAGTAAATGCAAGATTAGAAAGGTATGCACCTTTCTTGAAAGCCTGAACTGCAGCCGAACCGTTGCAACCCATAGCATTAGTAGAAAGGAAGAATGCACGGCCATAACCACCTGTAGCGAGAACTACAGCGTGAGCGGCATAACGTTCGATTTCGCCTGTAACGAGATTACGGACGATAACACCACGGCAACGGCCATCGATGATAACGAGGTCGAGCATTTCGCGGCGGTTGAACGACTTTACAGTACCTTTCTGGATCTGGCGGTTGAGCGAAGAGTAAGCGCCGAGAAGGAGCTGCTGGCCAGTCTGACCTTTAGCATAGAAAGTACGCGATACCTGAGCGCCACCGAAAGAACGGTTGGCCAAAAGGCCGCCGTATTCACGTGCAAAAGGAACACCTTGCTGAACGCACTGGTCGATGATGTTGTTGGAAACTTCTGCCAGACGATAAACGTTTGCTTCTCGCGAACGGAAGTCGCCACCTTTCACAGTGTCGTAGAACAGACGATAAACAGAGTCTCCGTCGTTCTGATAGTTTTTAGCTGCATTGATACCACCTTGAGCAGCGATAGAGTGAGCGCGGCGAGGTGAATCCTGAATGCAGAAATTATATACGTTAAAGCCCATTTCGCCGAGGGTTGATGCGGCCGAAGCACCTGCGAGACCTGTACCTACAACGATAATGTCTAAGTTACGTTTGTTGGCGGGGTTTACAAGATGCTGATGAGCTTTATAATTGGTCCATTTCTCAGCGATAGGACCTTCAGGAATCTTAGAGTCGATCTGATACTCCGGGAGAGCGGCTTTTTCGATGTCGGCATATTCCTGCATGATGGGGGTAGAATCTATCATGCCCTCGAGGTTTGTAGTCTTTGCCATATCTCTGAGTTATTGATTGTTAGTGTTTTGCATTGTTTGTGCTTGAGCTATTGTTTGCTCTACGTTCTGAGCAAATTGCTTGAGCTGTGCGATTGCCATGTTGCTAACGGCAGGTGCTTGCTTTTCTGCTGCATTCACAATGAGGTTTGCACGATCCAAGTAAGCGGGAGCCTGTTCTACGAAGAAAAGAATCTGGGCATTGCGACGAGCTATTTGGTCTTCTCCTGCAGCGTCGATAGCTTTCTGGATATCAGCAGAGAAATCGGCGTTAACCTGCTCTGCCTGTTCAGCCCAATATTCGGCATATTGTTCCTGAAGGCCTTCGTCGGTGAGGAAGAACTGATTTTTAGCCTGTACGGTGAATACTACCGCCTGAGCTATGAAAAGAGCAACAACGATAGATGTCCACCAGCAAGAGATGGTTTTGAGACGGTTAAGCCAGATATTGTTGTCCCATCCTATTGTGTGGAACATGCTCCAGAAACCGTGGTTCATATGGAACCAAAGAGCCACAAAACCAATGATGTAGACAACCGGAGTCCACCAGTAGCTGAAAGCAGCCTGGAGGAAAAGAGTACCGAAATGAGGAGCGGCAGGAGCCTGGGCTACAGTGGGCAGAGTTGCCAAATCACCGTGCATGAGTTCTTGAAGCTGCATTTTAGCCCAGAACTGTACAAGGTGAACGACTAAGAAAGCAAGAACGACAATACCCAACACGAGCATGTTTTTCGATGACCATTCAACGTGAGGAGCTTTACCGTTGATTGCATAGCGGTCGTTACCGCGGGCTTTGCGGTTTTGCAAAGTTAGCCAGCAGGCGTAGATAATGTGGATGATGAAAAGAGCTGCAAGGCCGGCAGAGGCAACTAATGCGTACCAATTGGCTCCGAGGAACTCGCAGACGGCGTTATAGGCCGTGGGCCAAATCAAGGCCACTGCATTCATCAACACGTGAAAAGTTACGAATAGGACAAGGCAAATGCCCGTGATAGCCATCACGAACTTCCTTCCTATAGATGAGCTTATTAACCACATAAGATGATTGGATTTGAATGATTTATGAAATTGTTTGTGTTTATGCTCGCAAAGAGGGAACGAGCAAGCCGTGGCCTGCTTAATCCCATTTATTTTGCAAAATTAATCATCTTTAGCGGATAAGCCAACTATTTAACGAAAAATTTCTGAATTAAAAATGTCTTTTTTCACCTTTTTTAGTCGCCATTTGCTCCTAAAGCTGTTTTTACGGCTTAAACATTAGGCAATATCGGAGGCTTTTATACGTTTAATAAGATATGAAAAATCTTAAAACCATCATATTCCCGACAGTTTTTATAGTGCTGCTACTTGCACAGGCTTGTATAGAAGACGGATACACCAATTCGCCGTCTGATCAAATATCATTTTCCACCGACACTCTCGATATGGGTGTGATTTTCACGGATGAACCGTCTCCGACAAGCCGCTTCATGGTCTACAACCAACATTCCAAATCTATATCGGTTAGCGATATCCACTTGGCAGGCCCGGATGCAGACCGTTTCCGTATTAACGTAGACGGAATTAGCGGACAAACATTTTCAAACGTTGATATAAGGAGCAAAGATTCTATTTTTGTTTTTGTCGAAGCCACACTACCCACCAACGGGAACCCGGCTCCTGCAGTGGCCGACGCTCGCGTGGAATTCACCACCAACGGGATACTCAGTTCTGTGGCAATAAAAGCAACCGGGCAAGACGTCACTCGTCTCAAAGCCTTGACTATTACAGAAGATATGGTTTTGACTCCTACACAGCCTTATGTGGTTTTCGATTCCATAACAATAGCACCCCAAGCAACCTTGACAATAGAACCCGGAACACAACTTTTGTTCCACGACAAGGCTATGCTTATTGTGCGCGGAAATCTGAATGCTGCCGGAACTGCAGAGCAGCCTGTTGAAATGTATGGCGACAGGACAGGTAACGTTGTTTCCGATATTTCCTTCGACATAATGTCTCGCCAATGGACCGGTATACTTTTCGCACCGGAATCTAAAGGCACGTTTGAATATGCCGACATCCGCAATACGGTTCAAGGCATAGTGGCTGTAGATGCAGATTTGACATTTGTGAACTCATTGGTACGCAACTCCGCCATGCTGGATTTAGAAGCCTACGACTGCAACGTGTATGCAGAAGGATCGCAATTCTCCGAAGCCGGTGGCGGGTTAGTATATCTGGAAGGCGGCGTTTCTGATTTCAGGAACTGCACTTTTGCAAATTACTATCTTTTCTCGGCTCTATCGGGAGCGGCAATACAATTTGCACACCTCAGCGACGATCCCGACAAAGGCCTTGACAACGGTTCAGGAGCACCTTACACAAAAGCTTTATTTGCCAACTGTATAGTATACGGCAATGGGACAGACCTGAGCCACGGAGACCTCAGCGGCACCGATGTCACCTTCGACACTTGTTTGCTTAAAAGCCAAGGAAGCGACGACGATAATTTCTTGAATTGTCTCTGGGACCAGGATCCGCTGTACTACACGGTGAGGGAAGACTACTATTTCAACTATCGTGTCAAGCCAGATTCACCTGTTATAGGAGCTGCCTCGCCCAACTATAAATTAGAAACAACGCAAGATTTCTATGGCCGAACACGCAACAACGATATAGGTGCGTTTGTGTTCTCAACTGAAGACGCTGAAGATGTGCAATTATAAGTCTATTTCGTAGATATTATAGGCAATTCCTCTCGCCCCAAGCCCAGCCTTTTGCCGTATAAGGCCGGGGTTGAGAATTTGCCCGTGGCACTCATTGCTTGTACCCAAATCCAAAATAGTAAATTCCGATTTGAGCTCTTTTATAAGCCAATCGAAAAGAGCCGCCAAAGCTCCGCAATTGCGTCCATCATGGCTTGTGGCTATATATTGGGCATGCGCTACTTGACCGCAACAGAAAACAATAGTTGCTGCGGCCATAGCTCCATCTGGCATATAGGATGCATACAATCGTATATTTTTGCTGAAACGTGAAGCCAACAATTCAAGTTCGGCAAGCGAGTGTACAGGTTTTGCATCGTGCCTCTGAGCCAATGTCTCTGTCAACATTTCGTGAAAAATGGCAAAAGACTGTGATTCCTGCATGGACACGCCAACTTTACAGGCCTTGGCAATATTCCGGCGTGTGTTTTGGTCAAAATTGACATTACCATCAAGCAACAAAGCTGAAGATATATTACACTCCGAAAGCCTGCCTCCGGATCTGAAAATCGCGTAGATATCTTCTTCTGCCGGAAAGCGGTGATAGATATGAGGTATGGATTTATATATCATTTTATCGCGTCCTTGCCGACGATAAAAGTCTGCAACGCCATCCATAATATCGAGCATTGCAGTAGCATTCGTCTCCATCGGCAAGACAAATCCGCCATATGTCAAACCCGGATGTGCGACTATTGTAGACTTGTCTCCAGTCTTTACATCGGCGGCAGCAAAAAGCGCTGCCACTTTACCATGTCTGCCATAAACGATGAGCGAACAATCGGTAAAACGGTCGGAATGATAATCCATATAACCTCTTTCCAACAAGAATGTTGCATTACGCGACATCCTTACGGTGTCATCCCAGAGAGTCTTGCGAGCGCTTGTGTATTGTTCTATTGTATACATTTTATTGGCGCACATTTGCGTATTGGCAAAGATATTAATTATTTCCCGAGTCGACAAATTTTATCACCATCCTCCAGAAGCGCCACCGCCTCCAGTCATTCCGCCACCAAAGCCGCCGCCACCGAAACCACCGCCAAAACTTCCGCCGCCAAAGCCACCGCTTCTGCGTCCGGCAACAGAACCGATGATGCCACCGGCTAAAAGAGCATCGTTGTCGGCTCTACGCGGAATTTCATAGAATTTATCGTGGTCATAACCGCATGCACGACAATGGTATTTTCTCACACCCATTCCAACGGATCTCGTTGTCGGTTGGCGCACCACAGTTTCACTCCTTAAGCCATATGCCCTCACACCACACTTTGGACAAGGTTTGAATGCAGAAATCCGATTTACATAAGGTTCTACAGTAGTTTCGTTGCACTTAGGACAAAGCCAGACGTCATAGTCCACCGAGCCTAACTGCTCTTCCAAATCTTGTCCACGGTCCAGGTAGTCGTTGTCGTGAACCTCATCTATTTTCACCATAGGCGAACCGCAATTTCTACAAATACGGCGCGTATTACGCCATTTTTGCAGGAGCAACAACAAGGGAATAGAGGCCACCAAAGGAAGACCAATGCCCACAAATGTCAAAATGAGATATACTGGCTTGAGATGCTCCAGCTCTGTATACTTGTCGTGATAATCACGGTTTCTCAAGAGGTAAACTTTACTTAAAAGATACAGCAACATAACCACAGCCATGCACCCGGCTATTGCAAGATAAGCCATAAACAAATCTGCACCTCCCTCGGAATTTCCAGGAGTATCGGCATCTCGCTCCGACGATAGAATTTCATCTCTTATGTCGGGATTCATGAGTATCTTGTTTACGCTCCGTGCCGCAGCCAAAATACCTTGGTCGTAATCTCCCTGCTTGAAATTGGGAAACATATCGTTGTTGAGTATGTGTGCACATATCAGGTCTGGCATTACTCCTTCAAGCCCATAACCGGGTCTGATAACGGCCTTACGCATATCTTTGGCCACCAAAATGAGCAATCCATTGTCTAAATCGCTTTTACCCAATCCCCATTTTCCAAAAAGCTCAGTAGCGAAATCATCGATATCATTGTCTATATTATCTACGACAACTACCATCGGTTCTGCCGAGGTAGTCCGACGGACCTCACGCATGAGAGAATTCATCTGGTCTACTGTATTCTGGTTTAGGATTCCGTCGGGATTTGCAACATATTGAGTACTATCCAGACTATGCACATTAGGTATCTGGTCTACCGAATAAGTATTTGCCCATGACGCCACCGATACAAGGAGCATCACTATAACAGATAAAAGTAATTTGTTTATTCGCATAATAGATAAATTTGACGTCTACACGGCAGGTAGAGACATCCCGTTAAGTTTTCTGTATAAATCAAGCGCATACACATCTGTCATAGCCGACAGATGGTCTAAAACAGCTTGAATCTTCCCATATAACGTCGGAGCGGCGACATCGTACTGCTCGGGGAATTTCGACAATAGAAGCTTTGAATAATTCAATTCCGGATGAGTGACAGCGCCGATAAGGCGATCAAGCAATTCGGTCATAATCCTATTGCCTGCAAGTTCTATATCCACAACTTCAGACGCTTGATATATCTTTTTCCAAGACAAATCATTGCATCTTGCATAACCCTCCCTTTCGCGGGAAGCGATTTTACTCAATAGCGTTCCTTCAAAACGCCCTTCGAGAATAGCTTCTTCATTCTCTATAAACGCTTCAGCGCAACGATCTACCAACACGCCTACGACACAAGAACGCAGATAAGCTATTTTCTCGTTAGGATCGTCTACCATATCCATGGTTTTGCGCATTGAATCGGAACGTTCGGGACTGAAAAAAGCCATAAACGCCTCCACGACTTCCTCCGTACTCAATATTTTGAGTTTATGGGCATCTTCCATATCCATAACCTCATAGCATATATCATCTGCAGCCTCGACAATATATACCAATGGATGTCGAGCATATCGCAATGGCTCACCTGGTTGAGAAAGCTTAAGGATTCCGAGTTCATCGGCCACCTTAACAAAATCCGGCTGTTCCGAGGCAAAAAAACCGAATTTACCTTTGGCTGTTATAGTTGATTCAAACGGGTATTTCACTATCGAAGCCAATGTTGAATATGTCATGGCAAAACCGCCCTTACGCCTCCCTTTAAACTGATGGGTAAGTACCCTGAAAGCATTTGCATTCCCCTCAAAATGTATAAAATCGGTCCATTCCCTTTCCGACAGCTTCGCTCTAAGAACTTTACCGGCGCCCTCACTAAAGAAAGTGGCGATAGCTCTTTCGCCAGAATGACCAAAAGGCGGGTTACCCAGATCGTGGGCAAGGCAAGCTGCCGCTACAATATCGCCCAAGTGGTCGTAGTGCTCGCAAGGTAAGCCAAGATTCATATCGCGATTGCGGAGTACACGGGCAATGCTGTCGGCAAGCGATTTTCCCACACACGACACCTCAATAGAATGTGTGAGACGGTTATGCACAAAGATGCTCCCCGGCAAGGGGAACACCTGTGTTTTATTTTGAAGACGGCGGAAGGGCGATGAAAACACCAGCCTGTCGTAGTCGCGACGGAAATCGGTACGGGTGCCGCTTTTCTTGGGATCATGATAATCTTCCAAGCCAAATCTCTTGTCGTTGACAAGTTCAGGCCAGCTCATTCTCTTTTTTTCCATTTTCAAATATTTAGATAAATTACTCCACCGTCAAAACATAACCTCCGGAGTGTGCTGTGAGTTCCGGAGCATATTGGCTCTGGAGGCTTGCTATACCTGCAGAATAAGTACCGGCATTATTAGCTGTCATATCATACACAACATGATAGGTGCCTTTTGGCAAGTAGCCTATGAACAGGCGCGTGGAAGCATCTAAATTCTCACGATAGAATATGAGTGAACCGTCATAGACATACCCTGGCAATTGTTCCACAGGTTCTAATGCAGCGGCACGATCATCAACTATGCTCACATATTCAAGGTCGCGCTTAGCTGTTATAATCAGTTGTACACGCACTCTCTGCCCTAATTTAACATTGTCGGTTTCTATCCACGAGCCCTTATTTTCAACCAACAGTCGCTTCTCAATTCTCAGGTCTTTTCCTGGACGAGCCTTAACATCTTTGGCAATCTGATTATATGTCGCTATTACCGCGCCATACGATGGTGTCTGCCCATTCGGCTTAACACTGATTTCAACGTTACCCTTAGCTGCAATGGTCTGAGCAAAATAGCCTGTATTGCTTTCCACACTATCAATATCAATGGCTTTGCCATTTACGGATACACTCTGCTCTACAGGCACAGAGGTCCAAGGACTGCCGGTAAGCAAAATTGCAGCCACCACATAGTCCGGATTCCAAGCGCCCAAATCATCCATTGCCTGCGCACGAACAATAACCCACTGACGCAACGCGTCAATTTCACTGCTCGGAGCATTCATTGCCACATAGGCCTGAATTATGGTTGCATATTCTCTTATGTCTTCTACCGATGGGAATGATGTCCCTTTACCGGTACTTTCAACGGCAAACTGACGTATAGATTCCATTATTTTACCGGCTAAATCCATGCGGCCTTCTTGTTTGAGGATAAGAACATAATATGCCTTTTCGCCTACAGAAGCTTTTTTCCAATTCTTGCCAATGTAATCCAATGTGGAGTCTACAAGCGCACGGCCTTTGTCACTCAACGCAAATTCAGGATACAACACATGGATGAACGAGAAAGAAATGTCAACATTCGAGCGAGGTTTCTCTGTAGAACGGCTTTGTAGATACTCAAAAGCGTGGCGCATAGACTCATCAGGCTTATACATACCCAGTGATTTGGCAATACCTAAAGTTGTGAGGACAGTTCCGGTAGCCCATTCCGACGATTCTCTACTCCATGTTCCCCATGCAAAACCACCATCCTTATTTTGCAGTTTACCCAATTCGGCTACAGCGTTTTCAATAACCTCAGATGTTTTTGCCGAATCAAGTAATTCGGCAAGCATCTCCATGCGTTCAGTCTCGTTTTTGGCTGCCTGAACCCATGGGGTCTCATCCAACAAGAGATTTTTAAGATTTTCGTTGCGTTGTAACATAGATGTAAGCGCCTGTTGCTGCATATTATTTTTCCATAAGGCAATAGCTTCAGCAATATCGGAATTGCCTTCAACAATATATTTTCCGGCAAGAGACGAGAAGATATGCGAAACTATCTGAGTGGAAGTCGTTGCTTTTTGGCCATAGACCCCTCTCATGGCTTTTACAATAGTCCAAACGGGATTTTGGCAATACAACAATGTTAGTTCTGCATCCTCGGGAGCTGCGACATTAAACCTGAATGGCTCTTTTTGCGAGGGGTTCAAGTAGAATTCAGTACTTTCCCTCACTGTTGCTTCTGAACCGAGAACCGGTATAGCCGATTGCTCACCATCGGAGAAATTGCCAGCCAACGAACGGACGCGGTAGCCTACTGACGACACAGTTGTCGGAGTCTCTAAATATATACCAACCATTGCAGAAGCATTTGGAGCAATTGTGTCGTGTTGCTCTTTGTTGCAGTATACATTTCCGTTGTTTATATCAAAGACTTCAACCGTAGTGGCAACTACTTGTTCTTTATCGGAGTTATTGAACACAGTTGCTATAACATTAGCCTTATCGCCTTGTCGGAGGAACCGAGGCAGGTTTGGCTGCACCATAATAGGCTTGTTGGCTACAGCCTGAGCATCATAACCTGCGGCTTCAAGAGCTGCTGTCCAAGCAAAGGCCTTGAATGTCCATGAGCCGTTAGCATTTGGCACAGTAAAGCAAATATCTATATTGCCTTGCGAATCGCTGACAAGGTCGGGTTTGAAGAAAGCCTGCAAGACTTCGCCCACCCTATAGTCATCAGTCCGAGGATTTTCCATATTTCCATTATCGGCATTATCACTCGCAAAATCTGATGCGCCGGCTGATTCCGAAGGTACATTCTCCATTTCCTCTTCAGTCACAGCATCGGCAAGAGTCATTTTTGCACTACCCCTTACGCGAACATTACTCATTGAAGACTTGAAGCTGTACATAATCCTATTTTGCGTCAATACATCTCCAAATTTAAATACCGGCCACAGAAGATCTGGAGCACTTAACAAATCCAATTTCCCGAATGTCGCATCTCCTGCAAAAGAGAAGCTACGGAAACTCAAGCGAACACCGGGAGTATACCATGAATATGAACTGCGGAAACCTTCGGGATAGTTGCCGCTATAGAGCGCATCTAAAGCTTTGTTGTACATAGTTGCTATCATGGCAGCATCGGCAAGTGGCGCAGAGTTGCCATCAAGGATGCGGAAACGCCATGTTTCGGTATCGCCGGGAATCAAACGATCACGGAAAGTCTCGGCTTTAATAGCCAACGGAGCGTTTTTCTTATGATTGATAACAATAGTGCATACGTTGGCATTGCCATTAGAAACGGCTAAATAATCGACTCTCAAATCGTCGGAATCATCAAATTTAAACTCATGGAAACCTTTATTCAACGTTCTTAACCTAACAGAAATAATGTCGCCACGACGAGATACTATTTCATACACATAAGCTTGAGGAACAGTTACTCCAATAAGAATGTTCGCAGTGGTTTTGCCTTGTTCAAGTATATAGCTGTCTTTAGGACAGAAGAGCACAGAATTATTTATCTCCGGAACAAGATTTTTTGCAACATTATAGAATGTCACACAATTCCGTTCTACCAAAGAATCGGCCAGTTCATTATCGGCCGGAATAATCCTTATTCCATATTCTCCTGCTGCTAAATTGGCTAAATCAGCTACTACGGGAGCACCTGCAACACCTTTACCAGTTGCAACAATTGATTTGATATCTTTAGATTCAAAAATTTCCCAAAGATAGGCAACCGTATTTGGATTGCCGTCGGCATTGTAGGCGTCAACCTTAAAGTTTACCGGAACAGATGTATCCAAGCAATTGGAAGCAAATTTTACTGAAAACGAATAAGGCTTGCCAGTAGTAAAAGGCTTTGACACCTGCGCTGTCTCGGCGGCAAGAGATGTCACTGTAATATCGGCCATAAAATCGGTATATGGCCTACCGTTGATATTACCAGATACAAGCAATGATGCCGGAACATCTATAACGAAAGAACCCTGAGCATCTGTAGTAGCGTCCAAGATTCCAAGTTGCTTTTGCGGCGCGAACCAGCGCCAGCGTGTAGCTCCGAAAATCTTGGCTTCTACTTTAGCTCCCGAAACAGGCATACCCGAATATGTTTTTGCTATGCCGGTGATACGTACACCACCCTCTTCGGGAATATTGCGTTCAATTCCTGTTACAACAGCGTTGAATGTAGGCAGACGGAAATCGCTTACCTCAACCCAACGTGTTCCTATCTCTTTTTTATCTAAGAAGGCCTTTAAGGCAAATCTACCGGTAAGGCCTGTTTTTGGAGTTGCAAACACACCATTGGCACGTCCCATCGCGTCTGTTGCTGTCTCTATAAATCCACATTCCTGGCTATTGGCATCAAATAGTTTCACTGTCACAGACGCCGAAAGAGTTTTACCGCCAGACTTGTCTGTGTGGCCAAGAACTACAGCCCATTCCAAGGAATCTCCTGGATGATAAAGCGAACGGTCTGTGAAAATCAAAGCTTGGTCAAATGCAGGTTGCTCAGACTCTTTAACATTATAGACGTAAACATTTTTATCAAAATCATAGGCAAGCCCATTGTAATTCATTGCAATGACATAGTCTTTTTCTGCAGGTAATGAGAATTCCAACATGCCATTTCCATCTGTACGGCCAAGATTTTTAGATGTTACTTGGTCGTTTTTACGCCAAGACGATGATTTCAGAGTTACGCCTACACCAGGCAGAGGTTTCCCATCTTGGAATGCGGTTGCAAAGGCATAGTGCCTGTTCAATCCCGACACTACAACAGGAGCAAGAGGAGATATGGTTAAAACCGGAGCGCCATAATTATTCTTCTGTCCGTCAACATAAGCCACGAGAGCATATTTGCCAGGACGATCCAAAACCAGCGAGAAATTACGTGTACCGGATTCGGGATTTTGCGAAGAAAGAGAAAATTCTTTCACACACGGATATTTCTCGATAGAATTCACACGATAATCGGAAATATTTGCAGGCAAAGCATAAACTTTGATATTGCCATTTCTAAGATAGCTGTAGGAAGCCTTTATTTCTATCGGCTGACCCGGAGCTGCTGCCTGGGGCACACTGAAGCGTAGAACAGCCCGACGCAATTCATTAAGACGGTTCTTGAAAAAATTGTTGCCATACCATCCAGGGAAAAGTCGGAGAGACCCTTCCAAAAGGCTTATCTGTTTTAGCTCGTTTTCTGAAAGAGACGAAGCGGAGACATCTCTTTCAATCCCGTCATCTTCAATTTCAACCGGTTTGTCCAACCACTCCATCAGAACATAACGTGCCGGTTCTATTTCTGAATCAGCCTCATACACCTTTAACATCTCTCTTGAATCAGCGTCCTTGCAAAACCAAAAATAATAAGGGGCAGTCCTTGAGTTATACATATCCATGGCATGGCCTCGTATTGCTTTTGCAGCCACACGATATTCATCATCGGAGAAATTTGTGAGCACATCGTAGGCAAAACTCATGGCAAAAGCTTTTACTGTAGGAACATATTGCAAAACCTCGTCGGAATAAGTAAGTGTCTGCTTGAATGTTTCCAATGGTGTTTCACCTGCAAGGGCAATTGCTTTATCAAGCAACTGCTGTATCTTGGAGCGAAACTGCAGGCCACTCCACTGCGCCACACTTGCCGGCAGCGGTTCTTTGGGTGAATCTACATTATCGTATTTCCAGCGGTCGCTATTGTATATATTCTTGTAAATATTTGCCTGAAACAGCAATAGCATAGCAGCAGCATCTCCCTTGTCCGACGGACACTGGGATACGACCGCCTCTACTTGAGCTGGCATTTCAAAAGCTGCATCCGGGTCTACGGCTATTTTTGCGGCATTGATTTCTTCCAAAGCCCTAAGTCGTTCCACATAGCTCTCCATAGACTGGCTACGGGAAGCGTGCTCAAGAAGTTCCTGAGCATTTTTTATCACATCTTGCGGATAGGCGAAATCCGGGTCTTTAAACTCCGGCGTTTCGCCTCGCGAAAAAAACGAAATCATGACGATTGTGATGACTGTTAATAAAAGCCGGCAAGGGCTTGTAATGATATAGGCTTTGGTATTCATTAAATAAAAATAGATAGTTTATCTGTTTAGACCTGCGGTGGCAGCAATAGTTTAAACAATAACTGAGCTGTATAAGTTGCGCCTGTGGTAAAAAGGCAAAACCGCCGCCCCGCTATTTTGCGGAACGGCGGCATATGGGATTTACAAGGATTTATTTATTTTCCAAGTCCGCAAGCCGAGCATTTCGCGGATATTTCCGTAAAGAAATCGTTGCCTTTATTATCAACAAGGATAAATGCAGGGAAATCTTCAACTTCTATTTTCCAGATTGCTTCCATTCCGAGTTCGGGATATTCAAGCAATTCCACACTCTTAATGGAGTTCTGGGCCAAAACAGCTGCGGGACCGCCTATGCTACCCAGATAGAAACCTCCGTGTTTCTTGCAAGCATCGGTAACGGCTTGCGAGCGGTTGCCCTTGGCAATCATTATCATAGAGCCTCCGGCTGCCTGGAACTGGTCTACATAGCTATCCATGCGACCTGCGGTTGTAGGACCGAAAGAACCCGAGGGCATACCTGCCGGTGTTTTTGCCGGGCCGGCATAGTAGATGGGGTGCTCTTTGAGGTATTGGGGCATTTCTTCACCACGGTCGAGGCGTTCTTTAATCTTGGCATGAGCGATGTCTCGACCCACGATAATAGTTCCTTTGAGAGACAAACGGGTAGAAACGGGATATTTGTCTAATTCTGCAAGCACTTCGCTCATAGGACGGTTGAGGTCTATTTTAACCACTTCGCCTTCGCCTGCTTTGCGGTATTCTTCGGGGATAAGCTCACCGGGGTTGGAATCAAGTTTTTCAATCCAAAGACCTTCGCTATTGATTTTCGCTTTTATATTGCGGTCGGCAGAACAGCTCACGCCCATACCGATAGGACACGAAGCGCCATGACGAGGCAAACGGATCACTCGTATGTCGTGAGCAAAATATTTGCCCCCAAACTGAGCACCGAGGCCAAGTTCCTCGCTGGCTCGTTTAAGTTCTGCTTCAAGTTCTATGTCGCGGAAAGCATGTCCATATTCGTTGCCCTTGGTAGGTAGCGAATCAAGATATTTGACAGAAGCTTTTTTTACCACTTCAAGATTCTTTTCGGCCGACGTTCCGCCGATTACAAATGCTATGTGGTATGGAGGGCAAGCTGCGGTGCCCAAAGTCTTCATTTTAGAAACGAGGAAAGGCACCAAAGTCTTGGGGTTGATAGTAGCTTTTGTCTCTTGGTAGAGATATGTCTTGTTTGCAGAACCTCCGCCTTTTGCTACAAAAAGGAAATGGTATTCATTGCCCTCTGTGGCATGGATGTCGATTTGAGCAGGAAGATTGCATCCGGTGTTCACCTCTTCATACATAGTGAGGGGTGCATTCTGGCTATAACGAAGGTTATCGGTGGTATAAGTGAGATATACACCATGAGAAATACGTTCTTCGTCGTTGCAACCAGTATATACGTTCTGACCTTTAGAGGCATGGCAAATCGCCGTGCCGGTGTCTTGGCAGAAAGGAAGCTGGCCTTTGGCGGCAACTTCGGCGTTGCGCAGCATTGTAAGTGCTACAAACTTATCGTTCTGGCTTGCTTCCGGATCGGCTAAGATTTTAGCCACCATAAGGTTGTGTTCGCGACGGAGCATAAACGCATTGTCGTGTGTGGCCTGACGAGTCAAAACGGTAAGAGCTTCGGGATCTACGACTAAAAATTCATGTCCTCCCCAGTTTTCGGTATGGACATAATCACTTGTCAAGTGATAATATTCTGTGGTATCTGGTCCCAACGGGAACATTTCCTGATAGTGGAAAGGTTTTGTTGCCATATTGTTTGTGGATAACGGTTTTTATGTTAGTGTGCAAATTTAGCTAAATTTGCCGAAACAAGAAACAACGCCGCCCATTTTCTTGAAAAAAACCGACTTTTCACATCTCATTTCATTGCATTGAAGTGAGGAAAAGTCCATTATAAGTTCCAAGACCAAATATATTTGGGTAGCTGAAAAAAATTTCGTATCTTTGCGCGAATTTAACGTGAAAAAAATAATATATAGCATTTTATGAACCCCATTAAGAAAACCATCGAGCTGCCTGATGGACGCAAAATCACCCTTGAAACGGGTAAATTGGCCAAGCAAGCCGATGGAGCTGTAGAAGTGAGAATGGGAAACACCATGCTCCTTGCAACCGTAGTATCTGCTAAGGAAGCCGGAGAAGGTGTCGATTTCATGCCCCTTCAGGTAGAATACAAGGAAAAATTCTCGGCCAACGGCCGTTTCCCAGGCGGCTTCCTCAAACGAGAAGGACGCGCCAGCGATTATGAAATCTTAACAGCACGCCTTGTGGACCGCGTGCTCCGCCCCTTGTTCCCCGACAACTACCACGCCGACACATTTGTCCACATAACCCTCTATTCTGCCGACGGCGTCGACGCTCCCGATTGCTTGGCAGGTCTTGCAGCCTCGGCTGCTATCGCAGTGAGCGACATACCTTTCAACGGACCGATCTCCGAAGTGCGCGTAGCCCGCATTAACGGTGAATTTGTTATCGATCCTACATTTGAACAGCTCAAGAACGCCGACATGGAACTCATGGTAGGCGCTACATACGACAATATCATGATGGTAGAAGGCGAAATGGACGAAGCTTCCGAAGCAGAACTCCTTGCCGCCCTCCGCGCTGCCCACGATGCTATCAAGGCACAATGCAAAGTGCAAATGGAACTTGCCGAAGCTGTTGGTGCAGTTAAACGTGAATATTGCCACGAAACAAACGACGAAGCCCTCCGCGCAGACGTACACGCAAAATGCTACGATCGCGCATATGCCATTGCAAAAGCCGGTTGCGCCGACAAGCACTGGCGCCAGGATTCTTTCGACGCTATCTGCGACGAATACATTGAATCACTGCCCGAAGAAGAACGCGACGAAAAAGCAGCGTTGGTAAAACGTTACTACCACGACGTGGAAAAGGAAGCCGTGCGCCGCTGCATTCTTGACGAAGGCATCCGTCTGGACGGCCGCAAAACCACCGATATACGCCCCATCTGGTGCGAAATAGACTACCTCCCGGGGCCTCACGGTTCTGCAATCTTCACACGCGGTGAGACTCAATCGCTCTCCACGGTAACTCTTGGCACTAAACTTGACGAGAAAATCCTCGACGACGTTTTAAACCAAGGCCGCGAACGTTTCCTCCTCCACTACAATTTCCCTCCTTTCTCCACAGGCGAAGCAAAAGCATCGCGTGGGGTCGGACGCCGCGAAGTGGGTCACGGAAATCTTGCACACCGCGCCCTCAAACGCATGTTACCCGACGATTTCCCATATGTTTGCCGCGTTGTAAGCGATATTTTGGAATCTAACGGTTCTTCATCCATGGCAACAGTCTGCGCAGGCACATTGGCACTTCTCGATGCCGGCGTGAAGATGAAAAAAACCGTCAGCGGTATAGCTATGGGTCTTATCACAGACACGGCAAGTTCTAAATACGCAATCCTCTCCGACATCCTCGGCGACGAAGATCACTTGGGAGACATGGACTTTAAAGTGACCGGTACTGTAGACGGCATAACCGCCACCCAGATGGACATCAAGTGCGACGGTTTGAGCTACGAAATCCTCGAAAAAGCCCTTATGCAAGCCCGCGACGGCCGTCTCCACATTCTAAATATCATCAATCAGACAATCCCGGCACCTCGCGAAGATTTCAAACCTCATGTTCCTCGCATCGTTACCATGCTCATTCCAAAAGAGCTTATCGGTGCAGTGATTGGCCCGGGCGGAAAGGTCATCCAAGGTATTCAGGAAGAATCCGGTGCCACCGTTTCTATCGACGAAATAGAAGAAGGCGGATATATAGAAATTGCAGCCTCCAACAAAGAAAGCATCGACAAGGCTTTGGCTATGATCAACGCCATTGTTGAACTTCCCGAAGAAGGCAAGACCTATAAAGGAACTGTGCGCTCTATCATGGATTTTGGAGCATTCGTTGAATTCATGCCTCACCGCGACGGCCTACTCCACATAAGCGAAATAGCATGGGAACGTCTTGACGATATGGCCGCTTCAGGACTCAAAGAAGGAGACCAAGTGGAGGTCAAACTTATTGAAATAGACAAGAAATCGGGTAAATACCGCCTATCCATGCGCGCCCTCCTTCCTAAACCGGAAGGATATGTTGAACCTCAACGCGCTCCCCGAGGTGAACGCCGCCCACGTCCAGATGGACAGCGTGGCGACCGCGGTCCTCGCCGCGAACCTCGTGGACCTCGCGAACCACGAGAACCCAAGAAGAATTGATATAATTAACCTTGCAAAAAATAGGCCGGAAAAAATCTTCCGACCTATTTTTTTGTTTCATATCCGGTTCTATCAATCATCTACCCATTCCGATTTCTTCCTTTGCGAAGGCGCATATTCCACACTTGAAGGAGGCAAAATACAATAATCGCAAAACGGCACAGCGCTATCACGCAAGGCTAATATCTGATTTACATCAGTAATCTCATCAACAACAAGATAATCTCCTTTTTCGTGCTTGAAATCTGTAGAACATGCTTTGTTGAGATGACCAACGCATGCACTTATGGAACAAGGATACATTTTAGTCCCAATAACCGAAATGCAACCTCTGTTGAAACATTTGAAATGACCGATCTTCCCGTTTTGCTTTTTTGCCGGATCCAACGCAAAACGAAAAAAAGAATCTGCCATAGAGCGGTCACCAAAAATTTCTGTCCTCACCCCTTTTTGCCGGCAAAGGTCTATCGCTGCATCATAGTCAAATTTTATAGGATAGCGAGTTATGGCCATAATCACATTATTTTTCTTAAACGCATCCCAAGTTTCATGACTAAGACGTGGTATCAACAACCCATTTGTAAAAACATAAAGTTCCTGTGTTTTGAAATTACGGGCTAAAGCCTCTATCGCTTCTGCCAATCGCGGATACAACAGGGTTTCCCCTCCTATGAGGTATACCTTCTTAAGTTTATTGCCACATACACGGGCGATATGCTGCATAGCTCTTTCCGTCTGGTCAAGGTCTGCAAATTCTTTAGCGGCCAAAGGTGAATAATGTGTACATCCTCTGCAATTAAGGTTGCAATAATCAGTGAGGACAAATTCCACCCTTAGAGGCATTTTTTTGAACTCCCGCCATGTTTTGAAAGCACGTATTACTCGGGTAAATATATTTGTCACGGTAAAAGAAACTTAAGAAATTATAGATTGACTATTATTATTTATTTAATAGAAAGGGACGTGCCGTTTAGCGTCCACGTCCCACTATATCATAAATTATATTGGCTGAAAAACACCCTTATACTGTGAGAATTTCCTTTTCTTTTGCAGCAAAAATCTCATCAATTTTTTTCAGGTATTTGTCGTGCAGTTTCTGCACATTATTTTCGGAATCTTTTTCAACGTCTTCCGGCATGCCTTGCTTCACTGCTTTCTTCAGGCCGTCGATTGCATCTCGACGAGCATTGCGGACAGAAACCTTGGCCGTTTCGGCTTCGGACTTACACTGTTTTACCAACGATTTGCGGCGTTCTTCTGTGAGCGGCGGTATGGACAAACGAATCACTTCTCCGTTATTTTCGGGCATAATTCCAACTTCGCTGTTAATAATAGCTTTTTCGATGGGCTTAAACATAGCTTTTTCCCAAGGAGTTATTGCTATCGTCCTTGCATCTGGCACCGATATGTTGGCCACGTTTGAAATGGGCACAAGGCTACCATAGTATTCAACACGGACAGCGTCGAGAATTTTGGGATTAGCTTTACCCGCGCGGACGCGCGCGAGAGCTTCGTCGAGATAAGCCACGGCGAGTTCCATTTTTTCTTCTGCCGGGCCGAGATAGGTGCTGGGATTAGTCATTTGTATGTTGAAAATTAAATTAATATACTAAAGTTCCTATATTCTCTCCTGCAAGAACCTTCTCGAGATTTCCTGGCGTATCCATGTCAAATACCACAATCTTCATGCCGTTCTCACGGCAAAGAGTTGTTGCGGTAAGATCCATGATGCGAAGGCCTTTGTTGTAAATTTCGTCGTATGTTATCTTGTCGAATTTCACTGCTGTAGGATCTTTTTCCGGATCGGCGGTATAAATTCCGTCAACACGTGTACCTTTGAGCATAACATCTGCACGAAGTTCTACCGCACGCAAAGCCGAAGCGGTGTCGGTAGTGAAGAAAGGATTACCTGTTCCTCCGGCAATGATTGCCACTTTTCCTTGACCCAATGTTTCCTGAGCGCACATCGGGCTGTAGGGCTCTCCTATGGGGAACATGCCTACCGCTGTGAGTACACGGGCGGGCTGGCCTATTCCTTCAAGAGCGGAGCTAAGAGCCAAAGAGTTAATAACGGTTGCAAGCATACCCATCTGGTCGCCTTTAACCCTGTCAAAACCTTTGGCTGCGCCAGACAGGCCTCGGAATATATTTCCGCCGCCTATAACAATTGCAACTTCAATTCCCGATTGTGCCACACGAGCAATCTGCTCCGCATAACTGTTAAGGCGTTGAGGGTCTATACCATAGCCTTGTTGTCCCATCAGCGATTCGCCGCTGAGTTTGAGGAGTATTCTTTTATATTCCGGTTTCATGTTTCTTTCTTTTTGGCAAAGATAATATTTTTTAGCCCAATTCTCAAATTTTTATTGTGTAAGGACAAAAAAAAGACGCTCCGCTATAGCACGAGGCGTCTTTAAGGGTTGAAAAGATATGCTTTCCTTTAATCTTGATTTTCACCGGGGGTATCCTTAGCAGGCGATTCTTTTTTCTCGGTAGGCTTGCGGCGAGGTTTACGTTTTGGCTTCTTGGGTTCGCTGTCGGGCTGTTTAACCGAGTCTACGGCTGTCGCTGTTTCCGCTATAGCTGCAGGGAGGTTTTCATCACAGAAATTTTCCGGTATAAGCGCCACCGGCGTTTCTGCTATGACATCGCCACTTTTTGCGGGTCTTGATTCCGATTGTTTCTTGCGAGTCTTCTTCCTGGGTTTAGCCTCTTTAGGTTTGTCGGCAAGTTGAATATCGGAATCATTTTGCGGCTTTGCAATTTCGACAGGTCCTACTATCGGTGTGTCAGAAACATTATCGGCCTTTTGCCTTTTACTCTGTGCCTTACGACGAGCCTTAGGTGTTTGGGCAGCATCAGCAGTAGTTTCCGTTTTTTTCTCCGGCTGTGATTCCTCTTTAATATCAGCCTTCGGTTTCTGCTGGGGGGCAGGAAGTTGTTCAGGCTTCTTCTTAGGAGACTTAGGCTGCTGGTCCGTCGTTGATTCTGGTTCTTCGCCACCACGATTTTTCACCTTGTTTTCGGTTTTGGAAACCGAACTCCGGTTCAAATCTTTTTCTTCGTGAAGATGCAATACATTGCGGTCCTTGTCTATAACTTTGTATTCCAGATACGCCAAAGATTCGTCGGGGAGGATTTTGAATGAACGCCCCAATTTCCTTCGCCAAGCAAAATATAAACTGTTGAAAAAGAAACCCTTCTTGATATATGCATCTACATACGGATGGACATACATGATAAAATCTTTGATTTCTTTTTCTGTTACCAGATATTCCAGTTTCTCAAACAACCTGTCGGTAAAGAGAATGGAAGGTTGAACCTCGCCTTTTCCGAAACACGACGGGCATTGTTCTGCCGTGGCAATATCTAAGGCTGGACGAACTCGTTGACGTGTTATCTGCATTAGTCCGAACTTGCTTAGCGGCAGGATATTGTGGCGAGCACGGTCGTTGGCCATAATTTCACGCATATGGTCAAAGAGCTGTTGGCGATGTTCGCTTTTGGCCATGTCTATAAAATCGACTACAATAATTCCGCCCATGTCGCGAAGTCTCAATTGACGAGCTATTTCGTCGGCAGCACGAAGATTCACTTCCAGTGCGTTGCTTTCCTGATCGTTTGAAGCCTTTGTCCTATTTCCGGAATTTACGTCGATAACATGGAGAGCCTCTGTATGTTCGATTATAATATATGCACCGGACTTGAAAGAAACTGTTTTACCAAACGAGGATTTGATTTGCCTCGTAACGCTGAATTTATCGAAGATAGGCTCATCTTTATCGTATAGCGTTACGATTTCGGCTTTCTCCGGGGCAATTATGCTCACATATGTTTTAAGCTGCTGGCAAATATCGGCATCGTTTACATGTATGGCCTCAAAAGATGTACTGAATACGTCGCGAAGCATTCCCACGATACGGCTTTCTTCTTCAAAGACAAGTGCGGGAGCTTGTGATTTTTGGGCTTTTGCGCAAGCATCTTCAAATGACTGTACAAGAGTTTTGAGCTCGTGATTTAACTCTGCGACCCTTTTGCCTTCTGCAGAGGTTCGGATAATCACCCCGAAATTACGAGGTTTTATACTTTCGACAAGTTGCCGTAGCCGAGTACGCTCTTCTGAGGACTTGATTTTTTGAGAAACCGAAATTTTGTCGCAGAAAGGGGTAAGAACCAAATATCTTCCGGTAAACGATATTTCGGTAGTAAGCCTCGGTCCTTTGGATGATATAGGCTCTTTGACAATCTGCACCAGAAGATGCTTACCAGGCTGGAGGGTATCTGCCACAGAGCCATGTTTGTCTATTTCCGGCAAAAGCTTCATCTGCGACAGACGAGGCTTCTTGTTTTCGTCTAAGAGTTCTTTGAGGAATTGCTCGTATGAAGCGAAATTCGGGCCGAGGTCAAGGTAGTGGAGGAATGCATCCTTTTCGTAACCCACATTAACGAAGGCAGCGTTTAGTCCAGGCATCAGTTTCTTAACTTTTGCCAGATAAATGTCGCCCACTGCATAAGCGATGTTGCGTGCTTCTTTCTGGAGTGAAACGAGCCTTCCGTCTTCAAGGAGGGCGGTAGACACTTCATCAGGTTGCACGTCTACGATAAGTTCACTTTTCATCGGTGCTGATTGGTGGGGTTATGAAGAAGATAAAATATTCGCTTTCGCGAAAAAACTAAAAAGCAAAACAACGAAAGAACAAACACTGTCCGTAGAGAATCTCCCGAGGACCAGGGTTTGTTCTTCGTATGTTTGCAATCAATCACAAATAAGATAATAACATACGGTGGGAGATGTTGCCACCACGGCAACGCCTGGCATGCAGGGTGCTAAAGCACCCCGTTGCCTAACGACCGAAATTATTTCTTCTTGTGACGATTCTTTCTGAGGCGTTTTTTGCGCTTGTGGGTAGCCATCTTGTGGCCTTTTCTTTTCTTTCCGCTGGGCATTGTTTACGCTTTTTGGAGGTTAATAATAATGTTTAGAAAAATATTTTTTGGAAGAGATAAAATCTCTTTACACCAATTATTTCACTTCGTTCATGAACACGCGAGCAGGCTTGAATGCCGGGATTTTGTGTTCGGGGATAATGATAGTAGTGTTTTTAGAGATATTGCGGGCAGTTTTCTCTGAACGTGTTTTAACGATGAAACTGCCGAAGCCACGGAGATATACGTTTTCACCATTGGCCAAGGAGTCTTTCACGACTTCCATGAAGCGTTCAACGGTGGTAAGGACAGCGGCTTTGTCAATGCCGGTGCTCTTGTAAATTTCGTTTACGATATCGGCTTTAGTCATTTTTTTGGAGTTTATAATTGTTGTGATGTATGGTTGTGCCGAGGAGTTTTCGCTCTTCGTGCATGCGCTTTCGCGTTTTGCGGTGCAAATATCCGAAAAAAAATTGATTTAACGGCAATATTGAGGCCTAATTTTTTGATTTTTCGTGTGATTTATTGAATTTTACCTCTTTTAGAGCAATACTATATGTGTGCGGAAGCTAAAATACGAGCTATTTGCTCAAGAGAACCGGCAACAACAAGCCGATCGGCATATCGGGTGAGGTTCTCAGGCATTTCCACTGACGACGGATTATACCATATCGCCTTTTTCCAACCGGCAGCCAATGCGCCCATTATGTCTGTTTCGGGATTATCTCCAATCATTATGGAATTGTCTGCTTCCACACCGGCACGGGCCAAGGCATGGGCAAAAAAACGTGGGTCGGGTTTATTTATTTCAAGTTCGTCGCTAAGCACAACGGGGTTGAAAAAACTGCTTATTCCTGAAGATTCAAGCTTGCGGAACTGTACTTCTTTGAAACCATTGCTCACAATACCCATGCGGTAATTGCATCTACGCGCTGCCTTTAGCATTTCCATCGCTCCATCAACCAAAGCGGTACACGAGCCCAAATCCCATAAATAGGCGCCGTCGAGCCGCCGCGACGCCTCATCTGCACGGTCTTGTCCGAAACCTGCCATCCTCAAAGGCCGAGCGAAGCGCTCCACACGGAGAAAATCCCTGCTTATCTCGTTTGCTGCATATTGCCGCCACAGGTCGGCGTTGACTTTATGGTAAATATCAAGCCAATGGTCTACCCCATGCTTTCCATAAGCTTCATTTACATCATAGTCCTCCGCAAAAAGTTTACGGAGGACTATGTTTGAGTTTCCGGTCATATCCCAGACGGTATCGTCGAGATCGAACCATAGAAAATATTCTTGCTGGCGGCTATTTGCTGTCGGCTGTGTCATCTTTAATATCTGGTTTAATATCTGTGTTTTTATGTTGCGTCTGCTCTTGGGCCACTTGTTTTGCCGCTTCTTTTTGGGCTTTAGCAACTTTCCGGTGGAAATTACCTATAAATATCGATTCTATCAAAGTCCCGAGTCCAAAAAGAGTAAAACCAACACCTGTCCAAATCATTATTGCATGGTTGTCAAAGCCTGGCTTCTGAAACCAAATATATACGGCAATGCCAGTCAATGCTGCCGGCAAAAGGAAGAACCAAGCCGGCAGTTTTGCAGGCCGGCAACCGAAAATGAGGAGGAATAGCTGGAAACATGCGGCAAACAGCACGAGAACCGCAAACATAAACGATACCATTTGGCTGAAAGTTTCTCCAAAGATCAACATTGCAAGGCCCAACACTACTGCAGCTGAAGAAGCGACCCAACCGAAAGCTGTTGAAAAAGCACCCATCTTTGCCTCTCCGCTGCGGTTTCTGGAACCCAGAAAAACTGTCATATTCAACACTCCGGCCAAAACGAATACAAGACCGGCGCCTATCACTATGGACTCGCAAGAAAGAGTGCGATATAAAATGAGAATCAATAGTCCTGCTACAAGAGCCAAAAGGGCAGTAATGAATAAATTTTTTCCTTTCATGATAATAAAAACGTTTGCAAAATTAGGAATTGTTATCCAATATAACAACCGTGCGGCCATAATCGTTTGCCTTCCTCCGAAACATATCTGTCCGAGCCACCGCCCTAAAGACTATATTTGTGCTGCTGAACGCAAAAGAGGTGTTTCGGGTAAAGATTCGCCGCTTCATTAACATTATTTCACAAAACAACAAAAACACCTCTACAAGCTACCAGAAGGCCGATTTATTGTTTTTTGCCTGAGCAGAACAACGGCTTAAATGAAGAAAAATTTCCATTATTGGAGAAAATTCGCTTACTTTGCACCGCAAAACACGTGAAATTATTAATTTAAAACTTAACTATCATGTCAGACATAGCAGATCGCGTAAAAAACATCGTAGTCGACAAACTCAGCGTAGACCCTGAAAAAGTTACCGAAGAAGCTTCTTTCATCACCGACCTCGGTGCAGATTCACTCGATACCGTAGAACTCATCATGGATTTCGAACGTGAATTCGGCGCAAGCATTCCCGACGAAGAAGCTGAAAAAATCAAAACTGTCGGCGACGCCATCGCTTATCTGGAAGCTAACGCTAAATAAGCGACCCCACCTGACACCAATACAGCCGCCGCGACAGTCCTACGGGATTCAAGCACGGCGGTTTTTACGTTATAAAATCAGTTCCGCAGTTGGCGGGACATCAAGATAAACAAAGTTCCGCAAGATAAAACGCGAAACTAAAAGACAAAAACTCTATCACTATATAGCATATATGGAACTTAAAAGAGTCGTTATCACAGGTCTTGGCGCTCTCACACCCATCGGCAACGATGTGGAAACGACATGGGCCAACGCCTTGGCAGGCGTCAGCGGAGCCGGACCTATCACCCACTTCGACGCGTCGCTATTCAAGACTCGCTTCGCATGCGAGGTGAAGGGTTTCAACCCCGAGGAACATTTCGACCGCAAGAAAGCACGCCAATTGGACCTCTACGCTCAATATGCTCTTGTAGCAGCCCGTCAAGCAATTAAAGATTCGGGCATAGACCAAGAAGGTGCAACAAATAAAAATCGCGTAGGAGTTATCGTAGCAGCCGGTATCGGCGGCCTCCATACTTTTGAAGAAGAAGCCGGATACTACGCTCTAAACGCCGACAAAGGCCCGAAATACAACCCATTCTTCATCCCTAAAATGATTGCCGACATTGCATCTGGCCATATTTCCATGGAATACGCTTTCCACGGACCCAATTACGGTGTGGTATCGGCCTGCGCTTCGTCCAACAACGCAATCATCGATGCCTTCAACCTCATACGTCTGGGCAAAGCCGACGTTATGGTTACCGGCGGCGCAGAAGCTGCAATTTTCCCGGCAGGTGTTGGCGGCTTCAACTCCATGCATGCCCTTTCTACACGCAACGACAGCCCCGAAACAGCTTCACGTCCTTTCAGCAAGAGTCGCGACGGTTTTGTGATGGGCGAAGGTGCTGCCGTGTTGATTCTTGAAGAATTGGAACACGCTCTTGCCCGCGGCGCTAAAATCTACGCCGAGGTTGCCGGCGGCGGTCTCTCTGCCGACGCATACCACCTCACAGCCACCCACCCCGAAGGCTTAGGCGCGGTCTTGGCAATGACCAACGCTCTTGAAGACGCCAATATGAAGCCCGAAGACATAGACTACATCAATGTCCACGGCACCTCCACACCCGTCGGAGATATTTCAGAGGTAAAAGCAATTGTCGAAGTATTCGGCGAAAACGCGCATAAACTCAATATCTCTTCCACAAAAAGTATGACCGGCCATCTCTTGGGTGCTACCGGCGCTTTGGAAGCAGTGTTCAGCGTTAAAGCAGTAGAAGAAGACATCGTGCCTCCCACAATAAACCACGATCCCGAAGACATAGACGAAAACATAGACTACAGCTTGAATTTCACATTCGACAAAGCTCAGAAACGTCCTGTTCGCGCCGCTCTCTCAAACTCCTTCGGCTTCGGCGGCCATAATGCCACCGTTATCGTAAAAAAATTCGAGAAATAAAAACTCTGAAGCCATAACCCATGCCGCCCGCCGCCCCTAAACGGGTGTCGGGCGGTTTTTCATCCCCATAAATACCACGATTTCTCATGAAAATCGCAATCATAGTGGCCATGGACAAAGAATTGGCTTTGCTCCGCAACCACATCGAGAACCAGTCTAAAGCTACGGTCAACGGTTTCACATTCCTCTGCGGCAACATGGGCGGAATAGAGATTGTGGCCTGCAAATGCGGTATTGGCAAAGTAAATGCCGCGATAGGCTCAATGACCTTGATAGACACATTCCACCCTTCGCTTGTGGTAAATACCGGCGTTGCCGGAGGAACAGGAGCAGGAAATCCCGCAGCCGGCATAGGCGATGTGGTCCTTGCCTCAGAGATAGCATATCACGACGTATGGTGCGGACCGGGCACTGAGCCCGGACAGGCTGCCGGATGTCCGGCACGCTTCAGCTGCCCTTTGCCCGACAATGTTCGCAATCTCCTCAATGCAAAAGAGGGACTGTTGGCGTCGGGCGACATTTTCGTCAACGATCCGGCCGACCTGCAGCGCATACTCTCTCTATATCCCGAAGCAATAGCCGTTGATATGGAAAGCGCAGCAATAGCACAGACTTGTTTCATCAAAGACGTACCATTCGTATGTATACGCGTGGTAAGCGATGTCCCCGGAGCCGACGGCAATGCAGCGGCCTATGAGCGATTTTGGGAAAACGCTCCAGGGCGCACATTTGCTGCAGTAGAACGCCTCATACAATTACTATAAACCCAGCCGACAATTGCCGCAATGAAAGACCTCACGCCGACTCGCGGAGGCGCTTTGCTCCGCCGCATGGTGGCCGAAGGAGAACACCAGCGCCAAGATTTCAAATTTGCCATTTCAGACGCACGGAAAATAGCACGAAGCATATGTGCGTTTGCCAATCGCGACGGAGGCAGGCTTCTGATAGGTGTAAAAGACAATGGCTCATTAGCAGGGGTGCGCAATGAAGAAGACATCTACGTTGTGGAGCAAGCAGCCCAGCGCTATTGTATTCCGCCACAAGACGTTGATTTCAAAGCGTATTCTTTCGATGCCAAAGGAATAATTATAGCTGCCACCGTAGAAAAATGCCACCGTATGCCTGTTTATGTAGACGAAGGCGGAGGCAAAAAAAGAGCCTACTACCGCGTGGCCGATGAAAATATAGCCGCCCATCCTCTGATGATACGTGCCTGGGAACGCCGCAAAAGCGTTTTCGTCCCGGTAATAAGCCAACAGCATTCGGCGCTATTAGCTCTATTGGACCAACCGCGAGAAGTCGATCCTGTTTCCTTGGCCATTTCGCTCCATTGCTCACGGGCTACCGCCGAGGAACTCATTGTATCTCTGGCTGCTATAGGAAGCATTGAATTCATCCACACCCAAGGCCGATTTTTCATAGCCACAGCAAGTAATGAGCAGACTTAAAATGGAATCGGGAACTATAACACGGCAAAAAAAAGCTTAATTTGTTTGGCAAATTGGGAGATTATAGGTAACTTTGCAAAGTTTTTTTCAAGCTCAACAACAATGGGAAAGTTTTCGGCATACAAATTGCCGCTCAAGAGCCTCGGGAAAGGTAAGCACCAATTCGAGTATCATCTTGACAAACAATTTTTTGAAAACATGGAAAGCTCGGATGTCAGAGACGCCGACTTATCTGTGGTTGTCTCCGTTGACTATAACGGAGAATACTACACCATGGATTTTGCCATCAACGGAGAAGTAATCCTCCAATGCGACCGTTGCCTTGACGATCTCCATTTTCCCATAGAAACAAGTTATCACTTGACCGTCCGCTACGGCGATGATTACAACGACGAGGCCGACGACGTTTTGGAAATACCCGAAAGCGACAACTATCTCAACGTGGCATATACGCTCTACGACACTGTAGAATTGGCTATTCCAATAAAGCATGTCCACCCGTTGGGCAAATGCAACCGCGCTATGAGCGCATTGCTCAAAAAGCATAAAACCCGTTCTACAGACGAAGACGACGAGCTTGCAGAAGAACTCATAGATGAAATAGACAACATCGACGACGAAACGCCCACCGCCACAGATCCGCGATGGGACGCTCTCAAAAAGCTCGGCGGCGATGAAGAATAAGATAACAAGAAACTAAAAAAGAATAGAAGACCAATGGCACATCCTAAACGCAAGCAATCAAAGACTCGCACTGCCAAACGTCGCACCCACGACGTGGCTGTAGCCCCCACTCTTGCCCTTTGCCCCAACTGCGGCGCATGGCACATCTATCACACAGTCTGTGGCGAATGCGGTTACTACCGCGGCAAACAGGCCATAGTGAAAGACGCAGCCCTCTAAGTAAGAGTGTCGGTTACCGGGCGGATTTCAAACCTGCCGTCCGGTTCTTTAAAACGCAACGAAATTCCATCTCCTTGGGCAGCAAAGCGGCATTTTAAATGCCTATAGCTGCGCAAGGTGCGGTTTTTCTTGCTTAATTACATCCAAAACACAACTTTGCAGTATGCTCAACGCACGCATTTCCGGCATAGCCTCATACGTTCCGGACTACATTCTCAACAACGAAGAACTCTCACAAATAGTAGATACCAACGACGAATGGATAACCACACGTGTGGGTATCAAAGAACGTCGCATCCTTAAAAACGGCGAAGGTTCGTCGTACATGGGTATTCAAGCCGTAGACAAATTGTTGGCCTCCATGAATGTAGACCCCTCGGAAGTTGATATGGTAATATGCGCCACATCCAATCCCGACTACCGTTTTCCCTCCACAGCTTCTATCATCATAGAGGGCAGCAAGCTCAAAAAAGCCTATGGCTACGACCTCCAGGCAGCATGTGCAGGTTTTATTGTAGCTCTCCAAGATGCTACAGGCTATGTACGCTCAGGAATGTATAAGAAAGTCATCGTGGTAGCCGCCGAGAAGATGTCGTCGATGGTAAACTACAAAGACCGCTCCACCTGCCCACTCTTCGGCGATGGTGCAGCCGCAGTTATGGTAGAGCCAACAGAAGAGCAAGGTGTAGGTGTTATCGACGGTGTATTCCATGTCGACGGTACCGGCCGCGACCATTTATTGATGAAAGCCGGAGGCTCTGCAAAACCAGCCAGCCACGAAACTGTCGATGCCGATGAGCACTACGTATTCCAAGACGGCCGTGCAGTTTACAAACACGCAGTCACCAACATGCTCACCTCCAGCCTTGACGTGATGGCTCGCAACGGTTTGACTGCCGACGACGTAGACTATCTTATCCCCCATCAGGCCAACCTCCGAATCATTGAAGCAGTTGCCGACCGCGCCAAATTCCCTCGCGAAAAAGTGCTTGTAAACATCGAGCATTACGGCAACACGTCTGCCGCTTCTATCCCCTTGTGCTTAGACGAGTACAAGAACACTCTCAAAAAAGGCGATAAGCTCATACTTACTGCTTTTGGAGCCGGGTTCACTTGGGGTGCTATGTACGTGGTATGGGATATTTAAAAAACGGCATTTGAAAAAATTTTCACATTAATAGCACTTTTATGGTGCTATTTTTGTTATATATGCAACTAACAAAATAGCATCATGGAAGAAAGCAACAATAAATTGACAGCTGCCGACGAAAAAAACCTTCCGGTGGCCAAAGAACACAAGTCTGGTTTCGTAAATATCGTAGGCAATCCAAATGTAGGGAAATCTACGTTGATGAACGATTTGGTAGGCGAACGTGTGAGCATAATAACCCAGAAAGCACAAACCACACGCCATCGCATCATGGGTATAGTCAATACCCCCGAATACCAGATAGTGTTTTCCGATACCCCCGGCGTTTTGTCACCGAAATACAAGATGCAGGAAAGCATGCTTGCTTTTAGCGAAGGGGCTTTGACCGATGCCGACATACTACTTTATGTGACCGATGTAGTTGAAGACCCAACTAAAAACGCAGAATTCCTTGCCAAAGTAGCATCCGAAAAAGTCCCGGTACTACTTGTCATCAATAAAATAGACCTTCTAAAAGGGAATGGCGATCTTGATGAGATAGTAAACCGCTGGCACACACTCCTTCCGAACGCAGAAATTTTCCCGACCTCGGCTAAGGAGCATTTCAACGTGAGCAATCTTATGACACGTATCGTAGAGCTTCTGCCTACAGGAGAACCATATTTCGGCAAAGACGCCCTGACGGATAAACCTGCAAGATTTTTCGTCACCGAAATTATCCGCGAGAAAATCCTCCTGAACTACGATAAGGAAGTACCCTATTCCGCCGAGGTAATAGTGGAAAAATTCGAAGAGAAAGAGAATTCTATCCACATCATGGCTGTGATATACGTAGAACGTGACAGCCAAAAAGGTATTCTAATAGGAAAAGGAGGTTCCATGCTCAAACGCGTTGGCACCGAAGCCCGTAAAGATATAGAGCGGTTCTTCGACAAGAGCGTATATCTGGAACTTTTCGTAAAAGTCGAGCCAAACTGGCGCAACAAGGAAAACAAATTACGCCAATTCGGATACATAGAATAAAACCCTGTTCTTAAAGCGAGCAAGAAACTTGCTTATACTAAACAAAAACATACATCCGGCAACATATAGCCGATTATGCTGCCGGATGTCCTTTTATCTTTCGCTGCTTATTCATCACACGTACAACAAAAACTAATGAGGTTCTACCATTTCTTTTCCCCTAAAGTTTATGCCTTTTTCGGACTATTCCTACTCGGGCTGCTTTTATCACAAGACATTGCCGCTCAGCGAGTAGCGTTGAAAACAAATGCCATAGACTGGCTCACCATGACACCAAATCTCACACTTGAAGGCCGCGTAAGCCGTCGGGTATCGTTGCAATTAGGTGTAGCATGCAACCCAACGCACTTGTCTATAGCAAATATCCAGACCACAAATTTCCGCATAGAACCTGAGGTTCGCTATTGGTTCAACCGCCCAATGGCACGTCATTTCGTGGCGGTGTCTGCCACGGCGGCGACCTATAATCTCCGTTTCAAGGATCACCATTTCCGTGGCGACGGATTTGCTGCCGGTATTTCCTACGGATATGCTCTTGTTCTCAGCGATCATTGGAACATGGAAGCCGAAGTGGGCGTAGGCATAGCCCATCTCAAAGCTAAAGACTACCGCGGCAGCGCTGAGCCGGCACAGAGCAACTATTCTCATGTCAAGCCTGTTCCCATCCGTCTCGGGCTTTCTTTTGCCTATATCTTCAAATGATTTTTAGAAAACACTATTGCACACATTCATCATGAAACTGAACCCAATAGCGCTTTTTGTATGCTTGATAGCCTTGGCGATTCCTTTCGCCGCTTTCCCATACGATATTAATGTCCGAGGCAAAGTTATGCGTCAAGGTTCTCACGAACCTTTGGAAGGAGTTGTCATCTTCGATTCTTCCGATGACAGAATCCTCGGCACCACCAATGCCTATGGCGAATACGAAGTGACAATCGACGAGAACGGCACATTGCTTTTCACCATCCTTGCAAGCAAAGACAAGGAAGAACCCGTAGACGGACGCCTCCATATCGACGTTGAGCTGTTTCCCGACGCTCAGAGCCTGCGCGAGCTTGTAGTTACCGGCAAAAACCAGAATAAAGGTGTTGTCCTCCCTCCTGCCGACCTCATTTTGGAAGGCAACGAGATTTCGCTAAAAACAATTGCAAAGATACCTCACCAATTTTTCTCATCTAATGTGAGGGTAATTTTCCAACCGGCTATCTACAATGTCACTACACGAACTCTACACTACTTGCGCCCTGTAGTATACGACGGCAGGCGCTACGATATCACCCAACGTAGAATGTATGACTGGGACGAAAACCAGGATCCTCTGCGCCAATACGTTGAAGTGAAAAAAAGCAGCCGACGCACCGACGACACTGTATACATTGCCGACCGCCTGCATGTGGACAACCCCAAAAACGATTTCCTGTGCGTGGTAATGTCGTCTATGGAAAACTACAACAACATTATATATACCGATACCACCCAGATAGCCCGAGGGACAAAAAACCCTTTGCGCTTCCTTGCCTACCAGCTCAACGGCTTGCCGTTGGCCGATGAAAATTACCTGCCCCGTCCCGACGTTCAACTACGCGACACAAATGGTGAGGTAAATTTGGTCTTCAACTTAGGGAAATCCAATCTTGACCTTTCATTGGGTGATAATGCAGCCGAATTGGAAAAAATGCTTGAAGAATTCAGGGTAATCCAAAAAGCGCCCGACATGACTCTCAAGAGCTTTACAATTTCCGGTACAGCTTCACCCGAAGGCTCTTACAGCCGCAACCTCACTCTCGCCCGAAACCGCGTACAATCGGCCTTGACAGCTGTGCTCCAATCGCTACCCGAAAATATGCGCCGCAGTGCATCGGCACATTCCGACGCTTCAGTAGCCACATGGACAGATGTAGAGAATCTCATGCGAGCCGACGGACTAACAGAAGAAGCCGATGCGGTACGCGATATCGTCGATCGCAATTCAGGCAGCATCGAACGCCAGACAGCTCAAATGAAACGCCTGCCTTTCTACAAAAGCCTATTGGCCGACAAATACCTGCCTCGTTTACGACGCGTCGAGTATCATATAGTTTCTTCGCGATACCGTCCGCTGACTCCTGAAGAAATAGCAGAAATGTACAACACCAACTACAAGAGTCTTTCCAAGTACAATTTCTGGAAATTATATACCCAAGAACCCGACACTGCCCACCGCGAGGAAATAATGGTACGTGCACTTGAGGTTCATCCCGATTTCCTTGCAGCTGCTACAGACCTGACAGCATTGCAAATAGACCTTGACAAATCCGACGAAAATTTGCTGCGTCCTTTCTTCAAAGATTGGTCCAAACTGAAAAAAATGCCAATGGAAGCTCGTCTCAACTTGGGTGTGGCAGCCATGGCCGGAAACCATTTCAGCTATGCAGACTCGCTCCTTTACGATTTGCCCGATACCCCACAGACTCATAAAGCCAAAATATACTGCTCCGCATTAAACGGACGCTACCATTCCGTATTAGCAGAAATTGCCCAAGATTCGCCAATCAACGAGGTGCTTCTCCTTCTCGCCCTTCAAGACAACGGCCGCGCATGGGAAAAAGCACAGAATCTCGGAGACTCTGCCGAAGAGGAATATATAAAAGCAATAGCTGCAAACCGAATGGCGAATTCCGAAACAGCCTATGCATATCTGTTTGTAGAAGCATCTACTCACCTGGCCAATGCCATAGGCAAAGATCCTATCCTTATTGAAACCGCCCGTATCGACGGCGACGTATGCGACCTGCTTGACGAAGACGGAAATCTCCCCGAAGAATACATAGAAAGCCCAGAACAATGAAAACATACACACACATACGCTTTGCCGCCGCTATTGTCGTGGCCATGTTCCTATCGGCATGCCCTGCGGCATATGCAAAAATGACCAAAGCTCTCAACGACACAGCCTCCACAGGCATGAATGCCTTGGACTATGTGCTGCAAAAGCCGGCCGGAAGCCGTACTTTCGATCCGCCAAAGACCGGAAATAAGTTTTTCTTCAGCTTAGGGGGAAGCCTTTCCGTATACGGCAACCAACCAAAAAGCCAGTTCCGTCCCGGTTTTGGAGGAGAATTCATGTTTGGCGATTGGGTGAGTCCTGTTCACGGTTGGCGCGTAGATTTGGCTGCAGGCTCTGCTTCTCGCTACGCATCGCAACCATGGAGACTCTACGGCAGTCTCGGAGCAGACTACATGATGAATTTTTCGTCGCTGCTGAAAGGCGACAACCCAAACCGCCGTTTTAACCTCATAGGCACATTGGGCGCAGAATACCGCCGCACCCGAGATTCCGGTGTATGGGGCAACCAACTTGGTTTCCGCGCCGGCCTCCAGGCTCAAGTACGTCTGCAATCCAATCTTTTCCTCTATGTCGAACCACGCTTAGGTTTCTTAACCGGCTCTCGCTACACAGGCGACGACTATCGTCGATTGCGTCCCAATTTCAGCCTCAACATCGGTTTAGGATACCGCCTTATGAGCAAGGAAGAACGCTTAGCTGCGTCTATCCCTTTCCTCAAAACCGGCGACAGCCACCTTTTCTTCGGTGCCGGCGGCGGTGTATGGAGTTTTGCACGTAGAATCAAGTCGGATCGCCATAACCTCAAGCCATTCGCGTCGTTCTATGTGGGCAAATATTTCACCCCTACAGCCGGAATACGGGTAAAAGGAGAATTCGGCAAGATTGGAGAAAATCCCGAAGGACAAATGCGGTATCTTGGAGTTGGTGCAGTAGATTTCTTATGGAATCTCACATCGGCTCTCGGAGGCTACAATCCCGACAACGTATTTGACCTTACGGCAAATTTCGGTATAGCCTGGGCATATGCCAGCAATGCTTACGGCAGAAGCTATCCCGGTTTTGAAGCCGGCCTGCAAGCAAATTTCCGTGTTTCACCCAACTGGGGAATTTTCGTAGCTCCCGAAGCTCGCATTTTTACAGGCCGCTGCACCCGCGACCTCACCAATGGCGGACGCGATGCCTTGGTATCGCTAATGTTGGGCTTGCGCTACACTATCGGAGATTTCAAATATTTCCATCCGGAAAGCTACAAAGAATTTGTCAAGGCCGACAACAGTTTCTTAAGTTTCGCCATTGGCGGCGCAAAACGTTGGCGTGCTTCTTATGGCAAAGGATTCAACATCCAAGCCGCATTCGGACACCGCTTCACTCCCGTATCATCATGGCGAGTATCTGTAGATGCAGAAGCTTTTTCCTACACTCCGCATTTTGGCAAAGCTAATATTGGAGCCGACTATATGTTCAGCATATCAACTTCTATGGCCGGATTTAACCCACGACGTGTATTTGACCTCTCGGCTTTGGTTGGTGCAGAAATAGGCGCCGGCAAATATACCAATGGAGCACAAGGCTTTTTCGGTGGCCGCGTAGGCCTTCATGGAGCATTCCGCCTCAACAAAGCATTAGACCTTTATATAGAACCTGTATTGGCAGGCAACACACTCATAGGCTCAGGTTCTAACGGCTGGACTCCGGAAGCAAGAATAATGCTTGGTCTCAAATACAAACTCGGCACTGCGCCCGATACCCCAGCCTTCACATTTGCCCAATCGCCATTGGGATTCCGTCAGAATTTCGTAGGATTCTCGACCGGACCGTCGGCTTTCAGCCAGACATTCTTAAGCAACCGCCACCTCGGAGGCTCTTTCAGAATTGAAGCTGGCCACTGGTTCTCTCGCACATCCGCAGCCCGACTAAGCTACACATTCGACCTCGTTGGTGGAACTAAAGGTCGCCGCCGCCCCAATATGCATACCTTTGCCGCCGACTACATGCTCAATATAAGCTCTATCATGGACGCTAATCCCGGACGACGTTTCCATGTCATAGGTATCGCCGGTGTTGGAGTCGGTTTCAGCCGCGACAAAGGCTCCAAGGCAGGCTTTATGGCCGAAGCCGGCGCTCAGTTCCGCTATAATCTGCCATGCGACATAGACCTACACATAGAACCGATTGCCTCTTTCTGGGCCAACAGGACAGTTCCAGGCTTCCACAGCAGTTCTCGTTTTGTGGGTATTGGCAGACTTATGGCTGGCCTAAGTTACCGCTTTTAACGACGCCGACAAACTAAAAAGGTCTTTTTTCCGTTAAATAATAGATTCAACTATATAAAGAAACAATATGGGACAACTCGTAGCAATAGTAGGACGCCCCAATGTGGGCAAATCCACTCTCTTTAACCGCCTCACACAGAGCCGGACAGCAATTGTGGATCCTACCGCCGGCACCACACGCGACCGCCAATATGGCAAAGTGGACTGGAACGGCAAGGAATTTTCTATCGTCGACACCGGCGGTTGGGTTGTTAATTCCGAAGACGTTTTCGAGTCGGAAATAAACAAGCAAGTAGAACTTGCCATAGAGCAAGCCGACGAAATACTTTTTGTAGTAGACGCCATGAACGGCGTAACAGACTTAGACGATCATGTTGCCGAAATATTAAGACGCTCGCGCAAACCTGTCATTCTTGTAGCCAATAAGGTAGACTCAAACGAATGGGTCTACAACGTTCCCGAATTCTACTCTTTGGGGCTTGGAGATCCATATCCGGTATCTGCTATCAATGGTTACGGCACAGGCGATCTCTTGGATGAGGTTGTGAAAAAGCTCCCCGAAGCCGATGAAGACGAAGCTGCCGCGCTCGACGACATACCTAAATTTGCAATTGTAGGACGCCCAAACGCTGGAAAATCTTCGCTCATCAATGCTTTCATTGGAGAAGACCGCCATATCGTCACCGATATTGCCGGCACTACCCGCGACTCCATATATACACGATACAACAAATTCGGTTTTGATTTCTATCTTGTCGACACCGCCGGTATCCGCAAGAAAAACAAAGTAAACGAGGATATAGAATACTACTCCGTTATCCGCTCTATCCGTGCCATAGAAGCTTCCGACGTATGCATACTCATGATAGATGGAACTCGTGGCATAGAGGCTCAGGATGTGAACATCTTCTCCCTAATCCAGCGTAACAAAAAGGGTCTCGTGGTAGTGGTGAACAAATGGGATTTGGTTGCCGACAAATCTACTGCTGCTATCAAGCACTACGAAGCTGCCATACGCGAACGTTTCGCCCCGTTTACAGATTTCCCCATCATATTTACATCGGCATTGACAAAACAACGAATATTCAAAGTTCTTGAAACTGCAGCCGAAGTATACGCAAACCGCAAACGCACAGTACCCACATCGCAGCTCAACACCGTGATGCAAGAAGATATCGCTGCATATCCACCTCCAAGCAATAAAGGCAAATTCGTGAAGATTAAATATATTACCATGCTTAAAGGTGCTCAAGTGCCCACATTCATTTTCTTCTGCAATCTGCCTCAATGGGTTAAAGAGCCATATCGCCGATATCTCGAAAACAAAATACGCGAACATTGGGACTTTACCGGCACTCCTATAAATGTGTTTATGCGCGAAAAATAAGCCCAGAACACCTTTTAACACTTAATTACACATTTTTTAAGGATTTTTTACGGATTTATCCAGAAAAGATAACTATCTTTACGCCGCGAAAGCAAATAATACTTTCGCGGCGTTAATTTTTAACCCTAAATCAGCAATTAAAACAACACTCATCCTTAAAACTCTATGAAGAAAAGTTTACTCCTTAGCGCTGCTCTTCTTGCAGGCGCTTCTTCAGCTTTCGCAGTAGTGGAAAACGCCACTTACGATGCGATTGACGGCTACACATTCCGCAATGTAGTAATTAACTCCTACGGTCATTTCGGCGTTCCCACTGAAGCCGAATACGGCACATGGAAAAGTCTTGAAAGCAATTTCGCTTCTTACGACTACGTTGCTTCTGCAACCGTTCTCGGCGACAAAGTTTATGTTGCCACCTCTAAGCAACTCGAAGGCGATGCCCTCGTAGACAAAGGCGCTCTCGGCGTTTTTGACGCAGCTACCGGCGATTTCATCAAAATGATTAAACTCACCGTAAACGGCGCTGACCTCGAAGGCCTCCTCTGCGCAAACCAAGTAATGCACGACGATTTCGGCCACCTCATCGTTGTAGGTTATAAAGGTACTGCTTTCAGCGAAACAGGAACCAACCCCATCAAACCCTACTTGGTTGATCCCGAAACCGGTGCCTGCACACTCGTAGCAGACCTTGAACTTACAGAAGACGACCGTGTATACAGCGGCCGTACCGACTTCTACGATTGCGTTGGCGATATCACTCGCAAAGAAGCTCGCTGCGTATTCATGACTGCTGCTCAAGGCGGTGAAAACAAGAGCATCTACGCTTGGAAATCCGAACAGGGCGAAAGCGATTGGAGCGCACACCTCGTAGGCGAAGAATACTTGGCATTTGCCGTTGAAGAAACATTCCCCGTTATGGAAGGCGTGTTCAATGGCGGTACTGTAATCAGCATCCTCCCCGACGACGAATACTCCGGCAGCATGTTCTATGTAGACGACATGAACTGCTACCCTGCTCTCTACAACTCTGAATGCGGCCTTATCGACTCTTTCGCCAGCGTTCCCACTACCGACGAAGGCAAAGCTCTCTACCCCGCTACAAACCCCAATGGCGCTGTTGAAGTAACTGTTGGCGACGCTACATTCTTCATCTATCCTTTCGAAGAATACGGAAGCCAGGACGGCAGCGCAATGAGCCGTGCCCGCGTGACCAAATATGGCACTGTAGGCGACATGAGCACACTTTCTCAATGCTGGGATTTCCCCGCTAATGGTCTTGGCGAACACAAAGGCGCTGGCCGTCGCGGTCACATGCTCGAAGCAGAAAAAGTAACCGACGAAAACGGTAAAGAAGGTGCATACATCTTCACATACAAAGCAGGTAACGGTTTCGCACGTTTCCTCCTTGCAGAACCTGGCTTCACCGCAGGTGTTGAAGACGCTATCGTATCCGACGAAAATGCTCCTGTTGAATATTTCAACCTCCAGGGCATCCGCGTAGCTAATCCTGAAAACGGCGTTTACATCCGTCGTCAAGGCGCAAAAGCTACTAAAGTCGTTCTCTAATCCAAAGCAATAAAACCTCTTGTCGGGTCGCCTTTTTAGGGCGACCCGATTTTTCTTTAT
>CAJTUG010000007.1:0-52500 GCA_910579605.1 uncultured Muribaculaceae bacterium
AGGCTCTCGTGCCTTTGATTTTATAACACAAAGATAAGACCTTTTGTTGAACAATGCAAATTTATATCCAATATTTTTGGCGGAATATTTTCTTTTGGCGTTTTTGGATAATTTAGTGTCCTTCTTGTTAGAACCCCGACTTATTGCCTTGCAGAATCCGAAAAAAAACGTATATTTGCTGCTGTGAAAAAAAATTTATTTCTCTCCTGGTTAGCATTCATTATATCGATTTTTCTAAGTGCTTGCCATTCAAATAAACAGACCGTTGTGCCTATAGGACGCGAAGAAATATCCATGCCGGCTAAAGGTATGGATCCTGCGTTGGCACGTAGAATCGTGGCAGAAGCTAATAAATGGATTGGTACTCCCTACAGGTACGGAGGAGAAAAACGAGGCAAAGGAACCGATTGCTCTGGTATGGTAATGGTAATTTACCGCGATATTGCAGGTGTTAAATTGCCAAGGAGTTCTCGGGAACAGCAAAGCTTCTGCAAAAAGATAGAACGGAAAAAACTTGCCCCAGGCGATCTTGTTTTCTTTGCCTCCAAAGCTGGTGGAGCCAGGGTTGGGCATGTAGGTATCTACAGAGGTAAGGGCGAATTCGTCCATGCCTCGTCAAGCAGAGGGGTAATAGTAAGCCGATTAGACGAAAAATATTACCAACGGCACTATCATTCTGGTGGGCGCATCCCTGGTATTAGAGAAAGAAAATTATCTGCTCCTTTGCATAATCCTGCCTCTAAAAAAACACCTGTTGTTGCTCCTAAAACCCAATCAACTCCACAGGAATCCAAAGAAACGGTATCCTCGCCCCGTAATGTCCCGGAAGTGCATTTAGACTCTCTTGAAAACTTGTTCAAAACCTTAGAGACCGACTCAGTTTTGCAGCCCCCGGATACAAAACAAACCGAGACCGCAGATTCTATCCGGGCCTCGGTTGTTAAGGCAATGAGTTTTTAATGGGCGCAGCCTACCAACTCATTAATATTGGAAACCCCGTGATTTTGACAGAACTCATTTAGACCGTCTATTATTTTCACGGTTATCTCAGGATCTACAAAATTGGCAGTGCCTATTTCTATCGCTCTTGCTCCTGCCATAATAAATTCCAATGCGTCGCGAGTACAAGCTATTCCACCTAAACCTACGATAGGAATATTAATTGCTTTGAAAACGTCGTATACCATTCTGACTGCGATAGGACGTACAGCCGGACCCGACAACCCTCCGGTTATATTAGGCAACGAAGGACGACGACGTTCAACGTCGATAGACATGCCTAAAAGTGTATTGATTAGCGATACGCTATCTGCCCCGACTGCTTCTACAGCTCGGGCAATTTCAGCTATATCTGCTACATTAGGAGAGAGCTTAACCATTAGATGGCCAGACCATGCTTTTCTCACCGCAGCCGTAACCGCAGCTGCTCCTTCTGCGCTCCGTCCGAAAGCCATGCAACCTTCTTTAACATTAGGGCAAGATATGTTCAATTCGATAGCATGTATTTCATCAAGACATTCCAGCCTTTCAGCTACGGCTACATAATCCTCGACAGACGACCCGCACACATTGACAATAACCTCAGTGTCCAAGCCAGACAAAGCCGGATATATATGCTCGCAAAAGTATTCTATTCCTTTGTTTTGCAGTCCGACAGCATTTAGCATCCCACTCGGGGTTTCAATCATGCGCGGGTAAGGGTTCCCTTCTCGTGGCAACAACGTTGTGCCCTTGACAATAAATCCCCCCAAGCGCTCAAGGTCTATAAAATCGGAATATTCAGTGCCATGGCCGAAAGTACCCGATGCTGTTAAAACGGGATTCTTCAGCCATAAATCCCCTAAGCGTACTCCTAAGTCTACCATTTCAATTCGTTTATGTTAAAAACAGGACCGTCTGTGCATACGCAACGGTTTCCGGTTTCGGTCGGTTCTACACAGCAAAGGCAGGCTCCGAGACCGCAAGCCATTTTATTCTCCAATGATACCTCGCAAGGAAGAGCCTCTTTTCTCGATTTTGCTGCAACCCCTTTCATCATAGGCAGTGGCCCGCAGCATTGCACAATATCAAATGCTCCATGGCAGAACAGCGGATGGTCTGTCACAAGACCATGGAAGCCCATAGAACCATCGTCGGTGCAAATCTCTACTTTTGCCACCTTGCTGAGCCTATCGACAATTTCTGCCGAAGGCGCGGTACGGTTCCCGAAGATAATTGTGGCCTCAACCCCCAGTTCCTTATAAATACGGGCAAGATATAGCAAAGGCGCAATTCCTACTCCGCCGCCTATAAGCAACGGTTTTCGTTTGTCTGTGAAGAACCCTTTGCCCAGCGGCCCGATTACTCTCAATTTATCGCCATGATGATACTCTCTCAGAGCACTTGAAGCCGCTCCAAGATCTTTAACCAGCAACTCCAATTGGTTATCGTTGCGGTTATAGATCGAAAAAGGACGGTTCAGCAAAGTTTTAGATTTCTCAACGCCAACTTCCACAAACTGCCCTGGCGACATTGCTGGCATTTCGCCATTTTCCGGCTCAAGAACCATGTGTAATAACCCGTCGCTTAGGAAATAAATCTCCTTTACAACAAGTTCCATCTGGTATTTCTTCATATTTTAGAGGTTTGCTGGTAACTAATGGTATTGGCCGATAATCGTTGCGGCCTTATCTTTGCAAATTTAGGCAAAATCTTTCATTAAATACCCACTATAAACCCTAAAAAACTCAATAGCTGCCCAACACCATTCATTTTAGGTTTATTTAATACTACTATATGCGCTGTTTTAGTATTTTTTTCTTAATTTTACGCCTAAATTTTGTAGATGCCATACCTTTTAGGCTGAGTAAGCGAACTTTAATGCTTGCAAAGTGTTCAATTTTAAAGGGGCTCATTTATACCATTTATTTTTGTAATAACCCTAATAAATTGACATTCAACTAAAGACAACGTTATGGAACAGTATCAAGACAGCAAACCCCACACCACCAGTCAAGACGACAAAAACAAACCCAACATGATTCTACGCTCAATTTTCGGCATTATCATGATCATAATTTATGTAGGCATGGGAGTTCTCCTGCTCATCAACTATTTCGGTTGGGGAGGAGATTGGGCTTGGACTCGTTATGTAGTTGGTATAGTGCTTATTATCTACGGATTTTGGCGTGCATACCGTCAGGTTAAAGGTATAAATTAATACCAGAGTTTTATGAATACAACCGCTTATCTTAAAGTTGTGGCTGCCGCCGTTTTGCTCGCCGGAGCCACTTCTTGCATGAAATACGAGAAAAAAGAGCATTCCGCAACTGCTGGAACGGCTACAATGGTATGCGACAATACTTTTGAAAACATTTTCTCTCAAGAAGTCGACGTTTTCGAGTACCAATATCCCGAAGCTCACATTCTTGTAAGATACGCTACGCAGCACGAAGCCCTCGATTCGCTATTTAGTCTCAACACACGTTCGGTAGTTATTTCTCGAGACCTTACCGATCAGGAGAAAAAAGCACTGAAAGCTAAATACAAAAAAGAACGTAATGCAAACGTCACTGTAAGAACTGCAAAAATTGCCGTTGATGCAGTGGCATTCATAGTTAATCCCGAAAACAACGTCGAAAAACTCACTGTCGGCGAAATAGCTGATATCCTTTCAGGGGAATCGCAGCAATGGAACGACCTCCAACCTTCAAAACTTGGAAAAATACAAGTTGTGGTAGATCAGACCGGTTCAAGCCTCGGAACTTATCTTCGCGATTCAATTCTTCATGGTGCCGATTTTGGACCAAATGTATACGCGGCAGAATCAATCCCAAATGTTTTCAAGATTGTTGAAGAAAACAAAAATGCAATTGGAGTACTCGGCGTTAGCTGGATAAGCTCAGACATGGACAAGGCCGACATCAGTTCCGAAGAATTGGCTCAGAACGTCCTTTCCGACGAGCCTGTCGTCGGCGCAACCCTAACTCAGCGTGTCAAGGTTTTAAAAATTAACCGAAACGATGAAGTCCGGGCATATAAGCCATATCAGGAATATATATTCAGCGGACAATATCCGTTCTTCCGACAGATTTATATGGTAACAACGGCTTCAACGTCAAACGTAGCCGGGGGCTTCTATTCATTCGTTACAGGTCCTATCGGTCAGAAGATTATAATGAAAACAGGAATCTTGCCTGCTCGGGTAAGCATCCAGCAGGTAGAACTCCCCGAAAAATGATATTGATATCTTAAGGAAAAAGTAATAAACAATTATATTAGTCAATCAAACATGAAAATTAAGCTCTTATTTTCTCTCCTCCTTGCCGGTTCTTTAGTAGCCGGAGCCCAGAATCAGGGATACAAAGACGGTATTGAGTACTACAAAGCCGGACAGTACGACAATGCCAAAACAATCCTTGAACGTACTTTCAACGATCCGTCTACCGACAAATCTCTTGCCGATTACTATCTTGGACAAGTTGCTTTGGGACTGAACGATAAAGCAGCTGCTCAGAAATATTTCCAAGCCGGTAAAGACGCTAATGCCGACAATGCTTATAACTACGTAGGTTTAGGCGCGCTTGCTCTTTTGAACGGAAACCTCAACGAGGCAAACGAAATGTTCAAGACCGCCGACAAACTCGCTAAGAAAAACACCGAGATTTCTACCTCTATTGCTCGTGCATACTACAACGCCGACCCCGTTAAATATGCTAAAGAAATACAGAAATACATAGACAAAGCACGTAAGAACTCCAAAAATCAAGATCCGTCTATCTACGTTCTTGAAGGCGATATGCTCGCAGACCAACAGAATTGGGGAGAAGCCGCAAACCGCTACGAAAACGCTATCACTTTTGATGCTAACAACCCCGAGTCCTACGTCAAATATGCCGACGCTTATTTCTATGTAAACAAAGACTACGCTATCCAGAAGCTTCAGGAATACTTGAATAACCATCCCGAATCTGCGATGGTACAGCGCGAACTCGCCGAAAAGAACTTTAAAGCAGACCGTTGGAAAGCTGCTTCCGATCTTTATGGTAAATACATTCAGAACCCAAACCATTTCCCCGAAGACAAAGCTCGCTACGCTGTTCTCCTTTACTGGGGCGAAAGCTATCCCGAATCGCTCAAAATCGCAAACGAAATACTCGCGCAAGACCCAAATAATTTCTTGATGCAGCGTGTACGCTTCCTTGACCAAACTGCCCTTGGACAATACAACGAAGCTATTGCTAACGGAACAGCATTCTTCAAAAACAACCCCGGGGCTAATTTTACTATTAAGGACTACACAACTTTGGCCGAAGCATACTCAGGGGTAGATCAGGATTCGTTGGCTGTCGTGCAATACGAAATAGCTGCCAAGCAATATCCCGATAACTCCGATTTGCTCAAGAACCTAAGCAACATATATTCTTCAAACAAACAGCACGCTAAAGCTGCCGATGCATATGCTGCATACCTTGAAACCCAAGAAGAACCCTCGCTCAACGACCTATATACGATGACCGGACGTTGCCTCAACGCTGCAGCCTCGGCTACAGATACAATCCAAGCGGTTGAGTTCTCTAAAAAAGGTATTGAATACATCAACAAAGTTATTGATGCTGCCGAGCCAAACCATAATTTCTATTATCGTAAAGCCCTCCTCAATATTGCCGGCAACAATAAGCGCCCCAACGCAGAAGCTATTGAAGCTTTCGACAAGATGATTGAAATTCTTGATCAAGATCCGGCAAACAAGCAGCCTGGTGCCGACGCTCTCGGTCTCTACAAAAATGCCTTTGCTTTCGAACAAGCATACTACAGCATCATCAAAGACGAAGCTAAACACGCCGAGTTTGTAGAGAAATACAAAGAAATACAAGACATTATGGCGCCTAAAGCCGAATAATATTTATCCCATCGTTGATTTACGACGACGAAACCTTTTTAATGCGGGCTTTAAGGCTATGGCCTTGAAGCCCGCTTTTTCAAATTTTGTTATTATGGCTCTTCAACCGTTGGCCGAAAGATTACGACCACGTAATTTAGACGAATATATAGGACAAGAACACCTTGTGGGAGAGGGTAGCGTAATCAGGCGTATGATAGATTCCGGAAACGTATCCTCTTTTATCCTTTGGGGACCTCCTGGAGTCGGTAAGACTACTCTTGCACGTATTATTGCCAATTCCACAGAGTCAAACTTCCACACCCTTTCAGCCGTTACATCTGGAGTCAAAGACGTGCGCGAGGTCATTGAACGATGTGCTGCAGAAAGCAGAGGTATGTTCTCAAAAGGAAGACCTATTCTGTTTATTGACGAAATTCATAGATTCAGTAAATCTCAGCAAGACAGTTTGCTCGGTGCTGTCGAGAATGGTACGGTAACTCTCATTGGCGCCACAACAGAAAATCCGTCTTTTGAGGTTATTAGGCCGCTCCTTTCAAGAGCTCAAGTCTTTACTTTAAAATCACTGGAAGAGCACCACTTGCAGAAACTCCTCGACCGTGCCATAACAGAAGACAGGGTTTTGGCCAATACAAAGATTAAAGTCCAACAGACTGCAGCGCTTTTCCGCTATAGCGGTGGCGACGCTCGCAAGTTGCTAAACATCTTGGAGTTACTCTTTCAATCGACTTCGGCCGGAGAAGAAATGCTCATAAACGATCGCACTGTCACAGAGCGCCTGCAAGAAAACTTGCAGGCATACGATAAAAAAGGGGATATGCACTACGATATTATCTCCGCGTTTATCAAAAGCATCAGAGGAAGCGATCCGGATGCAGCCGTATATTGGCTCGCTCGTATGATTGCCGGGGGTGAAGATCCCGAATTCATTGCCCGGAGGCTCGTAATATTAGCTTGCGAAGATATTGGTCTTGCCAACCCTAACGCAATACTTATGGCTAACACAACCTTTGATGTAATTAAAAAAATAGGTATGCCCGAAGGTAGGATTCCTTTGGCCGAATGCGCTATTTTCCTTGCGGCTTCTCCTAAAAGTAATAGTGCCTATATGGCCATCGATAATGCCCTTGAAGAGGTAAGGAACTCTGGGGATTTGCCTGTTCCACTACATATCCGCAATGCTCCTACTGGTCTGATGAAAGAACTCGGATATGGGCAGAATTACAAATATGCGCACGACTATCCCGGGAATTTCGTCAAACAGCAATTCCGACCCGATAAAATAATAAATAAAAAATTTTGGACACCGGGTAATAATCCTACAGAAGATGCAATGAGGATTAGGCAGCAAGACCGTTGGGGCAAAGATTAATTATCTTGCAAGAGCCTCTGCAAGCAATTTATTTATTTGTGGCACCAACGCTTGTAAACCATCGTTTTCTATCATAGAGACCGGTGGTTTTATTTCATCCTCTACAATATGATTTTCTTGAGAGGCAATCCTTTCACAAACCTGCTTGCGGCTTAGCCCGTTGCGTAGCTCAACACGTTCTATCCGTGTTTCTAAAGGTGCGGTTACTCGCCATTCGGCATCTACCTCACGGTTCAGTCCGCTTTGGTATAATATTGCCGTTTCAACAAATACTATCTTTGATTCCTGAATTTTGAAATACTCTTGTATATCAGCTTTTACCGAAGTATGCACTATATCATTGAGTATAGCTAATTTTGCAGAATCATTAAAAACCATTTCAGCCAATACAGCTCGTTGAATTTCTCCCTCACATACAACTGCTGCCGATATCTCTGCCGCCAGACGGCGCTTTATCTCGCAATCGGCATCCATAAGTTTTTTTGCTTGGCTGTCGCTGTCATATACAGGATAACCCATCTGGCGCAATATCCGGCTCACGACGCTCTTACCCGCTCCTATTCCTCCTGTTATGGCTATAAGCTGTCTTCCCATTAGAAAGAATGTTTGCGAATCAAAGACGTTCAATCAAATATTCGGCACTGTCCGTAGATAGGTGGACATTCTGATACTTGTTGGGGACATCTACAAGTTTAAGCTTTATCTTCGTGTTTCCGGGACGTTTCGTGGTTTCCTTATAGTCCGCCACTACCTCAAATTCCGGTTCGGAATCCTTATGTGAACTCATCGGAACCATGTAAATTACGTCAACCTGAGCAGGGAAAGTAATGACCTTAGTATCTGAAGGCACATTTATTGGACGTATTATTTTGGTACGCTTTTTAAGTATCAGAGGCTCTATCTCGAATGTCACGTCTATGCTGTCGGGAATAGCTCGGCATCCAGACGGAGGAATGAGCTTAACCCGTCGGGTCGTAGTTTTATCTATTCCCTCAAGACGTATTTCCTCAGTTCTTATTGTCTTGGCAGAACGATGCCTACCCATGCTTGCAGAGTAAACCAAAACAGTATCTTGAGACAACTTGGGGTTTCCGACCACCGCCGATTGTGGCCCGGGATAAATTTTATAGTCTACCGATACACGATATGCTGTGCCAGGCTGCGTAGTAAAGGGGATAGAAATAGAATCAGGGAAAAGTACACTCACTTGTGTGCCGCCCAAAGAATTACGTGCAAGTCCTTTTAGCTCTGCATTGCTCAAAAATAAGTGATTACCGTTGCGGTATGCTCGGAAATCCACATTTACAGAAGGAACGTTGCCGAGACTCATCTTAAGCAATTCAGACCCTCGAGCACGTACGCTGACATTGATTGCATCTGGACCTGGCGTAATAAGTGTCACTGAATCAGGTTGGTGGGTTATTCTCAGAGGCATCTTCACATCATACTGCTCTTCCTCATTCAACGACAAAACTCCCCACAATATGGCCGATATCACAACGAAAACCAAAAACATCATTGCGTCGCGACCCCGGGGAGATCGCAACGCAATGAAAATCTTGTTGAATAGCTCTTTGATATTGGCCATTACATTTGTTCAAGGAAATTATTTACCTTCTTCTTTTTTCGGTTCTGCCTGTGCTTCGGCCGGCCCGGGGTAAACAAAGTTTTTGTCTACTCGGATACGTACACCATCTGATATCTCTACTACGAAATATGTTTCTTTTACATCGCGAACTGTTCCGTAGATACCTCCAGAGGTAACAACCTTATCGCCTTTACCAAGACCTTCGCGGAAAGCCTGCATCTTTTTCCTTTCCTTTTGTTGTGGGCGGATCATAAAGAAATAGAAAACCACAAACAGCAATAGGATCATGATAATGCCGGAGAAACCGCCGCCACCTTCCTGTGCTTGTAATAAAATAGTAGATAACATGTTTGTTGAGTTTAAGTAGGGTTAGTTAATTAAGAATGTTGTTATTGAGGAAATAGGGTGGGATTGACCCTACTTTAAAGGGGCTTGTTAATTTGGCATTCATCGTTGAGCATATTCACGATAGATACAAGCATGCCATTGATAAACTTGCCGCTCTTAGCGGTGCTGTAGTCGTTGGCAATCTCTAAATATTCATTTATGCTAACCAATGCTGGGATAGAAGGGAACTTGCAGATCTCTGCTATTGCTGTCAACATAATCACCACATCCATAAAGGCGAGACGCTCAGAATCCCATTCGTTAGAGCGAACGAATCTGTCTATATAGCTTCGGTAAACTTCACGGTTTTCCACTACATATTCAAATAGTTTCATGCCGAAAATCTCATCGTCTTCGTTCATGAACTTGGGCAGTAATACTATCTTGCCGTAGCTTTCAGGTAGGTCAGAGCTGTCTTCTCCTTCGGGGGTGGCATAAGAGCGACGGATGGTCTTGAGGGCAAATGTGCTCATAATATCCAAATCGTCGTTCCAATAAACCGATTTGCCTTCAAGGCATTCTGCAAGCTGATCCGATGGTATCACGATGTTGCGCATTATTTCACGCCAGAAATGTGCGTCGGCTCCAAAGTCTCCACCGGCAGTTTCCATATATTCCTTATATAGATCCGATGCTGTGATTGCGTCTAATATTCCGTTGAGCATCAAATCGCTGTCGCGCCAATTACTTGGATCTGAATCCGGATTTTCAGAAATATAATCTTCAAGCTCGCTGCAGTCCTCTATCGCTTTTACAAAAAGATTGTCTACAAAACGGAGATTCGGGTTCAAATCCTCATGTGTGGGCAGGTACTTGTTCTTAGCGTTGTCAAGGCGTTGAGCCTGCAATCGTGTCAGCAATACCGGCAATATGAGAAGAGAATGGTACAAATCGTATGCCATGCTCAAGCTCTTGTTAAGCGCTGTTTTGGCATGAATATACGATACATGAGTATCGTCAAACGACGATAAGGTCTCTACCAACATGTTAACGCCGGCATCAAAACCGGAATGACTGAATTTCTCGTCGCGGCGAAGAACTCGTTCAATACCTTTGTGCTTACGGATAATAGTGGAAAATACCACGCTCCAAAACTCGGCGTCATTTGCCATCTCAAGCTTCCGCTTTCGCCTGTAGTCTTTGTAGACAGACGATTGGAGTATGCTGTTGAATACGTCCTCCAGACATACGTCAAAAAGATTTAAGCGGTTGCGACGGCTTCCTATAAGTTCTATTATAGAAACATCATCACGCAATGCTTTTCCTATGCGGTTTTTCTTAAGACCGGCATCTTCGGGAAGACGAATTCCCGATTGTGGGCCTAAAGGCATGGAAGACAACTTGAGTAATAGGATAATGAGGTCGAGATAAACCGAATAAGCAAATTGGCGATCATGTGAACTATCAGCAGGATCTGGTGCGGCAGCAAGTTTAAAATCATTGCGCGTCAATAAGTAGGAATAAAGAATCTGTACTGTTTTGATTCTTATCAGACTACGGTTTATCATATTGTATATTTTCTTTTTGTGGTGCAAATTTACTAAATACTGAGCAATGCACCAAAAAAAGTTTAGACGGTACGTAATTTATTAAAATCACTCATGAGCCTATTCTCCCTTTTTCTCAGCAGCCAACGGATTCCAACCTTGGGCTTTAAGGCTTATCTCTGATCCGTCTCGGGTTACCAATGCGCAACCCAAGTCTGCCTTGGTGATATAGCCTATAACTTTAACACCTGCCATTCTTTCTATCTTTTCGTGGTCGGTCAGTGGTACGGTAAACAATAGCTCATAGTCTTCGCCGCCGTTGAGAGCTGCTGTTACAAGATTCATGTTCAATTCCTCTGCCATAAGAGCTGTCTGGTAATCTATCGGAATACGGTCTTCATAAACACGGCAACCGGTCCCGCTGGACTTGCATATGTGAAGTAATTCCGAAGACAAACCGTCGCTCACATCCATCATCGACGTTGGTACAATGCCGGCTTTATCCAAATCGGCTATAATGTCTTTACGCGCCTCTGGCTTGAGTTGTCGTTCTATTATATACTCCTTACCGCCGAAATCTGGCTGGAAATCACGGTTTCCTCTCGAAGCTATTTTTTCGCGTTCCAAAAGTTGCAATCCCATATAAGCAGCCCCAAGGTCTCCGCTCACACAAATAAGATCTGTATCTTTTGCGCCGCTGCGTTTTACGGCTTTTCCTTCACCGGCCTCGCCTATACATGTTATAGAAATCACAAGACCTTGGTGAGACGAACATGTGTCACCGCCTACAATATCTACTCCATAGACATCACAAGCCAATCGTATCCCTGAATATAGCTCTTCGATATGCTCAACGGTAAACCGTTTGGAAATACCAAGAGACACGGTGATTTGCTTGGGTTGCCCGTTCATGGCATATATATCGGAAAAGTTTACGACTGCAGCCTTGTAGCCTAAGTGTTTTAACGGTACATATGTCAAATCAAAATGCACATTTTCAAGAAGAAGATCTGTTGTCACGAGTACATCACATCCTTTCTCCGGTCGTAAAATTGCAGCATCGTCGCCTATAGATAGTTTCGTAGATTCATGCTTAATGGGCAGTTCTTTAGTTAACCTGTCTATCAAACCGAATTCGCCAAGTTCCGAGATTTCCATTTTTTTGTCTTTTTAAGGGTTTTAGATAGCTTAGCCCCAAGCAGGCCTGGGGCTAAGTTTTTTCCTGGTAGATGCTAAGCTGTAATAGCTTTGCTTAATTTCAGCACCTTTCAACCATGGCTTTCATCAAAGCCACAACTGTAGGCTGCGCTTTAACGGCTGCTTTCTGTACCTCTTCGTGCGATGGTACCTCGGTTATGTCTTTGCCGCCTAAATCAGTAATTACAGATATACCGAAAACTCGCATGTCGGCATGGCGGGCAACAATTACCTCTGGAACAGTAGACATACCCACGGCGTCTCCTCCTATAACGCGGAAATACTCATATTCTGCCGGAGTTTCAAATGTTGGACCGGTAGTGCCTACATATACTCCGTGCATCAAACGCATTTTGTTTTCCGCAGCTATGCTGTCGGCAAGAGCTACCAATTTTTTGTCGTAAGGTTCTGTCATGGCAGGGAAGCGCGGTCCCAGTTCCTCGTAATTTTTACCGCGAAGTGGATTTTCGGGGAAGAGATTAATGTGATCGGTTATAACCATTACATCACCTACTTGGAATTCTTTATTCATACCGCCCGCTGCATTGCTCACAAAGAGGGTTTCCACACCAAGAGCCTTGAAAACACGTACAGGGAAAGTAACTGTCTTCATGTCGTAACCTTCATAGTAGTGGAAACGGCCTTGCATAGCCATAACACGTTTGCCGCCAAGTGTGCCAAAAATAAGATTTCCGCTATGCCCCTGGACCGTAGACTCCGGGAAATTAGGGATTTCGTGGTAGGGGATATAAAGCTTTTCGTCCATATAATCAACCAAAGTCCCCAGACCTGTTCCGAGAATTATGGCGATATTAGGCATTTCTTCTACGCGGCTGCGCAGGTAATCTGCTGTTTGTTTAATTTTTTCGAGCATATAGCTTGTGTTTTATGTTTGGAGTTGGTTGTTAAACGTTTTGAGTACCTTTAAAGTTGTGGATGGATACAGGACGCAATATTTTATCTATAACCTCCGAAAAATCAATCCCCTCATGGAATTGGTCTATTTCAACCTCTATAGGCAAAAAATAAGTAGAGGCTTTAAGCTCGTAAGGGTAATATGGGTTGGAGGCAAGGCGTACAGCATCCTTTTCTGTCGTTACAATTATACGCTGGTTCCCCTTGAGGCTTTTAAATCTCTTGAGAATGTGGTCTATATCCTTCCGCGTATAGTTGTGGTGGTCTGGGAATATATCTACCTTTACTTTGGCGCTATGACTCTTTATCTGCCTCACAAACGGTCGAGGATTGCCTATACCGGCTATGGCAAGAACAGAGTCGTTTTCAGAAAGCCAGTCTAAATATGGTACCGACGTTGCAACATCGGGAAAAACTGGCTGCAGCTGCCGGTAATTGAACCGCGAAAAGAATAAATGCTGATAAGGTAGCAACTCATATTCTTTTATAACTACACGATAGTCTATAGGACGCAAATTGCGGGGGCACTTGCTCACTATCACCACGTCTGCACGGTTAATACCCCGGGGACTCTCTCGCAAACGCCCATAAGGAAGCAAATGGTCTCGGTATATCGGGCGGTTATACTCTGTTATAACTATCGACAATGCCGGTTTGACATATCGGTGTTGAAATGCATCGTCAAGAACTATAAGATTTATTTCAGGCTCAAGACGCAACAATTCACGTATACCGGCAACCCGATCTTCACAAACAGCCACATGGACTTTACCTTTGAATTTTTGGTAAATCTGGTATGCCTCATCTCCTATGTCTCGAGGAGTGGAGGTTCTTCCGGCCATGATAAATCCGCTTGTGTTGCGCCTATAGCCTCGGCTCAATACAGCTACATTGCGGTTTCTGCAAAACATACCCACTATCAGTTCTACATGGGGTGTTTTGCCTGTTCCGCCCGCTGCAAGATTGCCAACTGTAATGACAGGTACGTCAAAACCCACCTCTTTGAGTATTTTCCAATCAAAGAGCTTATTACGCAAATATGTGCCAAACCCGTAGAGTTTGGAGCAAGGCAAGAGCACAAGTTTAGATAATAGTGTGGTTTTTGCCATTATGCAGCTTATTGTTGTTTAGTCGATAATCCTGAGTAGCTCTCTTTGTTAATGGAGGAATTAGTGTAATTCTATTTGTTCCATCCTCGCCTGTATAGGGTTGGCTGTGCGCAATTTTTTAATAGTGCGGAGCAGCTCCATGGTTTCGGAATCCAGGCCTTTGCTGCTCAAATCGTTGCGGACTGCATCTACTCCGCCATATTGACGGAGAATTTTAAGCCACATTTCGTCTTCAACCGAAGGATACTCTATGTAATCTTCTGATGTCAAATTCACCCTCTCTGCCATAGCAGATATGGTTTCCTCCAAGTCTCCCAATTTGTCAACAAGACCCAATTCTTTAGCTTTTGAACCTACCCATACGCGGCCTTCTGCTATAAGCTTAACACTGTCTTGGCTCATGTGGCGCCCTGCGGCTACTCGAGAGGTAAACAAATCATAAGTGTTCTCGACACTACGCTGCAAAGCTGCATGCATCGCAGGACTAAGAGCTTGATATAAACTTGGACCTACTGCATTAGGATTGCTCTCCACTGTACTGAAATGTATTCCAAGCTTGTTGTTTATGAGTTCGGATGCTTCCGGAATCATGCCGAAAACGCCTATAGAACCGGTTATTGTTGTCGGATCGGCAAAAATACAGTCGGCACCACAGCTAATATAGTAACCACCCGAAGCTGCATAGTCGCCCATAGATACATAAAGAGGCTTGCCTTTAGACTTAAAATAATTCAAGGCCTCCCAAATCTGCTCGGAGGCAAACGCGCTGCCTCCTGGTGAGTTGACGCGCAACACCATGCCCATTACTTTTTCGTTGTCGGCCAATTTGAGAATCTCTGGCACCATTGTTTCGCCTACTATTCCGCCCTCGCCGCTGTCTACTATATCGCCAACTGCATAAAGAACCGCTACATGTTTCTTGCTGCCTTCAAGAGCTTTGAATGTTTTGGCGCTTGCAAGATAGTCGCTCGGACTCACTGTTCGCAATTCGTCGGGCTTTTGATTGGTGAGTTCTCCAAGATAATTATTCATTTCGCGTCGGTAACACAAAGAGTCTGCAAGATGAGTCTCAATAAATTTCGGAGCCTGCCATGTGGCTATAAGTTCGGTTGATAATCGGCGAATGCTGTCGGCGGCAATGCTGCGGTTGGTGCTCACCGTCTCAACGCAATAGTTCCACAACGAATCGATATACTGCTGCATCTGCAAACGTGCCGGTTCGCTCATCGAGGTCAAAATATACGGCTCGACTGCGCTTTTGAAAGTCCCGACTTTGATAATTTGCATCTTAACTCCCAATTTATCCAATGCGCCCTTGAAAAAGGGAACAGCTCCGCCAATACCGTGGATATCGACACTGCCAAGAGGATTGAGGAATATACGGTCGGCCTCGGTGGCGATGATGTAGTCGCCTTGGCTATAGGAGTCGGCATATGCATAAATCCATTTGCCGCTTTCTTTGAATTCCCGGATAGCAGAGATAAGTTCCTCTCGGCTTGCCATGCCCATGCTTGCACCTTGGCAATCTATGTATAATCCTTCTATCTTGGAGTCTTTGGCCGCTGTTTTAAGCGACAAAAGCATTTCATTGAGTGTGAGGCTATTGCCGTCGGTCTCCTGGATATACTCGAAAATATTAGACTTGGGATTGTAGCGTTCTTTTATCTCTCCGCTAAGTTTCAAGTATAGAATGGACTTGTTCTTGATTTCTATGGTGTTGTCGGCTTCGCCAGCAATAGCGACTCCCAAGAGCATTATGCCACCGAAGATGATGAGAAGAACAGATATCCAAATACCGGTAATGGTTCCTAAAACTGATATGAAAAATTTTTTTAGCATACTCTAAATAGCTGACTTTAACGATTGCTGAGCCCAAGCAGACTTATACAAACCACATATGGGCACTTTATTCCGCAAATTTAGCAAATATTTTTAATTATAACAGCAGATTTTTCGCACCCATGCAGTTTTATTTGCTTTTTTATGCCTATTTTTTTGTTTTGATTATTCAAATCGTGGCTCGCTGTCGTGGAGACCTCGGAAAAAATCGGGAGCACCCATGGCTTTTTTACCGGCAGGTTGTACCGTAAGCAATTCTATGCTGCCATTTCCTGTGCCGGCAAATACGCGCTTGCGGTCCATGGCAATAGCCCCTTGAGCCAATTGGGGACAATCCGCTGCCAATTTAGTCCGGATAATTTTAACATTCAGGTTATTATGGGCTAAAATGGTCCAAGCAGCCGGTGACGGTGACAAGCCTCGCACATGGTTGTGGATTTCAAAAGCCGATGCGCCCCAATCTATCCGGCAGTCTTCTTTAAAAATTTTAGGCGCGGCACACGGTTCTTCTTCAGGTTCAAGTGCACTCTGGGGTATTGGCATGAGTGAACCCTCAAGAATACGTTCTACCGTTTTGATTGTCAGTTCCGAACCGATGTGCATAAGCTTTTCGTAAACCTCGCCGAATGTGTCGTCTATATCTAAGTCAAGGGCAACACGATCGATGATGTCGCCGGTGTCGATTTCTTTGTGCAGGAAGAATGTCGTAACACCGGTTTTACTTTCCCCTGCCATTATGGCGCGATTGATAGGAGCGGCACCCCGGTAACGAGGCAAAAGAGAGCCGTGGAGATTGAATGTGCCTAATTTCGGCATTTTCCACACAACCTCGGGCAACATCCTAAAGGCTATTACGATAAATAAATCTGCATCAAGGCTTTGAAGCTTCTCCACAAATTCGGGCGCTTTTAGTTTCTCCGGCTGTAATAATGGCAGATTGTTGGCTGTGGCATAGTCTTTTACCGCAGAAGTGATTGTCTTTTTGTTTCTGCCTCCCGTTTTATCGGGCATTGTAACAACAGATACTACGTTGTAGCCGCCTTTTACCAAGGCATCCAGACTTTCTACTGCAAATTCGGGTGTGCCGAAAAATACTATTTTTAGATTATCTTTTGTCATTGATATGTATGTGATTAGTAGATGTTTGATTCAATTTTTATTTTGCTGTGGCTTGAATTTTGCTCTTGCTCTACAAGAATTTTAACAGGGATTTTTTCGCCCAATTCTGCCACATGACTTATTATTCCAACCCTGCGACCGGATTTATTATGTAGACGTCTCAAAGTATCTATGGCATTGTTGAGTGCCTCGTCGCTGAGTGTGCCGAAGCCTTCATCAATGAAAAGCATGTCTACCTGCAAGCGAGACCCGATGTCGGACAGAGCCAATGCCAATGCCAAGGATACTACGAAGCCCTCACCGCCGGAAAGTGCTGTCGAAGGTCTGACTTTGTCGTGCTGCCATGAATCACGCACCATCACAGCGAAGGAGTCGCCGTATGTGCTCAACCGGTAGCGAGGCATAAGAGTGAGGAGATAAACGTTCGCTTTTTCAAGAAGATGGCCGAAGATGAAACGCAAGGCTATTGTTCTGAAATTTTTACCTTCGCTGTCGCCGAATATTTTGTTGAATTTTTCCCAGCGTAATGTTATTTTCTTTTGGCTATCTATCTCTTCAATTAGGTCTTTGAGCTTAAGCCTGTTGGCCGCATCCGATTTAAGGCGTTGGTCTATTGCGCCGATTTCTTGTTCTAACCTACTTTTTTGAGAGGCAATTTCTTTTGCCTCTGTATCAAGCGATTGAAGAGTCTCGTCGTTTTGGATTTCGGGTTTCTTGAGTTTATGCAACTCAATGTTCAAACGGGCCTTCCGCAAGGCTTGATCTGCAAGGATTGCGGAATTTTTTGCATTGATAACTTTTTCCGACCACTCCTCTATCTTGGCATTGGGTAGCGCTGCCAGAAATAGAAAGCGTCGTATAGGCGGAAATCCAGCAGATTGGATATAGACGGATAATTCTTGTCGGGCTTGTCTTAGTTCGGCAGATGTATTGGCTTTGGAGTCAATGTTTTGCAATATGCGAAAATAAAGGTTATGCAGGCTTTCGTCTATCCTTTTGATTTGCATATCAGCCTGCTTCATAGCTGTTTTGGCAAACGGTTTTAGAGCTTGTATCGATGCTTGGTGCCTGCGTGCAGCCGTAATAACTGTTTCGGTTTCCTTGAGCTGTTTGGATAGATTGTCTACCTTGTTGATTTGCAGGTTATAACAGTTGAACTCATTTTCCAATTCGGTTGTGAATAATTCAATGTTTTCTTCAAAATTGTTCTTCCAATTTCCGGTTATATGCTTGACAACAAGCTCATAAGCTTCTTTTATACTTGTGGTTATAGCGTTTAAGGTTCTTTCTTCAACAAGGATTTTGTTTTCTATTTCGGCTACAGCTTCTTTGGAACGGGTTAAAGATTCTCGCGCAGAGTCGTTTTGTGTGCGCAGATTTTTTACTTTTAAGTTTATTTCCTTTACTTTTTCTTCCAGTTTTTCGCTTTCTGCAAGCTTCGGTAACAGCTGTTCCAGAAGTGCGCAACACCGTTGCGCACTTCCCTCTATTTCGTCTTCTTTGCAGGAACAAAGACTTAGTAAGTCTTTGAGCTTCGCTTTATTATCCGCAAGTAGCCGTTTTTGCTTGCTTATAGACTCCTGTGTGTGAAGAGCCACGGATATGGCAGTATCTCTTGCAACGGTTGCGCTGTTAAGATTGGCCTGAATCCTTTCTATGTCGTCATTGCATTGCTTTAGTTTAAGACTCAACTCTGCCAACCGTTTATCTGCCAATTCCGCATCTGGGTTGAAGCATTGCTCTATAGGTCTGTGACAGATAGGGCATATGTCGCCTTCTTGAATCTGAGAGCGTATTTTGCGGGTCCAGTCCAGACTTTCCGATGCAATTTCATATGCCCGTTTAACTGCCTGTTGCAATTCTTTTGCAAGGGCGAGTTTCTCTTGCGTGGACCCTATCTGTGCTGAGTGGCTATCTATTTGTGATTTTAATTGAGAGGCTTTATTTTCCAATTCCGATATATTTTCGGAATTATCTGTACAGTTTTTAAGAGTTGAAGCTGCAATTCTCAGATTTGTCAATATAGCCTGTTGCTGCAATACATTTTGTCTGAGTGTTGCTATTTGCTTATTGGCAAATTCTTTTTCTGTTTTTTCAAGTTCTAATTCTGCCGCAAGGAGTTGCGAGGCTGTTTTGTCTGCATGGGCAAGTATCTTTTCGTGCGATTCCTTGCTTTTTTCGAGTTGTTGCTTGAGTGAAGATATACGTTGGACTACAAAGCTCTGATTCCGACGCAAATTGCTTATTTCTTTAGATTTTGCGTCTATGAGTGCTTTTGCTTTGAATGTATCTTCTTTGGTCTGGAAAGAGTTGAGTATTTCCGTCTCTTTTTGGTGCGATATCTGTTGCTCGCTAAAATTGAGCTCTTCCAGAGCTAAAATACCAGATAGGTTAGCAAATTCTTCTTGTAGTTTTTGTTCTTGTTTTAATAAAATTTTAAGTTGCTCGCGAGCACAGCGGTCACGCTCCAAAATTACTTTAGATTCGCTTATACGGGAATAGTCATTCAGCAAAAGGAGAGTTTCTTGTATTTCAGGCGAATTCAATACTTGGAAAGTTTCGCGGCTATGCTTCAATGCGTTTGAAGCAGTTTCATCAAGGTGGTTTAATTCCGACAGCCACAACCATTTTACGTTGATATTGTTGGCAAGTTCAGTGAGATTGGCTATTCGGGAAGATATATTGTCTCTTTCCGAAACGATTTTATGCAAATCTTCTTGGGAAAGGAAATCAATATCTTTTACTTTTGCAACGAGTGTGTCGAGTTTCGATTTATGCTGAGAGAATAATTGATAAATGCGCAACCCTATTGCGGAGTAGGATGAACAATCTAAAATTTTCTCTAAAATTTGCGATTTCTCATCTTTATTGCTTTTTAGAAAGCGAGTAAATTCCCCTTGCGCCAGCATGGTCGTTCGGCAGAATTGTTCAAAATCCAATCCTACGGCACGGATAATTTCTTTTTGGAGTTCGTCGCCTTTCCATTGTAGTCCTGAGGCAGGGGAATATAATTCTCTTACTACGTTTTGAAGGTTCCCGGTAGTTTTCTTGCGGGCACGTCTCACGTACCAATGCGCCACATATTCTATACCGTTTGCGCCTTTGAATTCAAGCTTGACAGATGCCTCTGAGGTGTTGCGGCGCATAAGATTTCTTATATCCGACTCTTTTATTCCATCGTCTAAATTTTCTGTCCGGTGTGATTTGTTGTCAAGTCTTGGAGTTGCATTATATAGCGCAACGCAGATGCAATCTAAGACGGTTGATTTCCCTGCACCTGTTTTTCCGCTTATAAGGAATACGTCGGCATTGCTCAATGGGGGCGAGTTAAAATCTATCTCTGCATCGCAAATAGATGCGATGTTATGTATTGTGAGCTTGTTGATAATCATTGGCCGTCGTCGGTATTTTTGAAGCTGTCTAAAACTTCATTAAACATATCTTCTATTTCGCCAAAGTCTATTCCGTTAATTTCTGCATGAAGTTTTGCCACCTCAAGCGGACTCATGGTTTTGAATTCCTCAATGCTCATATGTCCGTTTTTAGCAGATAGTTTTGTGTGTTCTACAGGAGGATGGTTGATAGAGCAGAATAACAATTTTTTTTCTTTGGCGATTTCAGCAGCTATACTGTCGGCATCGGCCGGAACAGTGTTGTCGTTTATAACATTCAATCTCACGTAGCAGGGCTTATCTGACTCAAGCTTCCGGAGCTCTTGCAAAGCGATATCCCATGAAGCGAAACCTTGCTGTGGTAACGACAGGACTTTGATTGGCGAAGGTATAGTAACCCTGCGGATATGCGGTTTGCAACCGTGGGCGTCAATTTCCACGATTGCTACTGAGTGGTCAAAGTCTTCGTCAAAGCTGACAGGTAAAATAGAGCCGCTGTAACCAATTTTGTTTGCCGAACCATATATAGACTGCGGGTGATGGATGTGGCCTAATGCAATATAGTCCCAACCGTTGCCGAAAATTTCCAAGGGTAATAATTCTTCTCCTCCAACGATAATTTCGCCGTCGTTTTCCTGCCCTTTGAAATTACACGATTGCACAGCTGTGTGAGCCATGGCAATGACCGGCCGATTATTTGTGTTGCGACGTGAAATTTCGTCGGCGAGCATTTTGAAAATCCCGTCTTGGAGTATTCTACGGTGGACAAATGGTACTGCTGCCACAAATAGTTGAGGTAGGTCTATTATCAATTTGTCAAAAAAATCGCTGCTTCCTGCTATGCCGGTTGTGCCGATTGTATGAACGCCGAGTTCAAGCCATACGTCGCGAAATATTTCGTGGCGCGAGGGGCTGTCATGATTTCCTGCAGTCGCTATTACAGCCATATCGGGAGCCGATTTTTTCATTGCCGCAATAGTGCTTGCAAACAGACGTTGTGCCCAGGCCGGTGGTTGTGAGCTGTGGTAAATGTCACCGCTTATAATGAGAGCGTCGGGTTGCTCGTTTTCTATTATGCGGCGCAAGGTCTCCATTACGGCCGTCTGTTCTTTTTCTCGGTCGTATCCGTAAAATATATGTCCTAAGTGCCAATCGCTTGTGTGGATAATTTTCATCGTTCTGAAAAAGCTAATGCAAATATACGATAAAAAGCCGGAATAGGATTGGTTTTGGGTTTGTTTAGTGCGGTTTCTTTGATTTTGAAAAAGCGGCTTCTCGGAGATCTAACACCGAGAAGCCGCTTATATTTTGGAGATATATGATTTATTTAGCAGCCAAAGAGGGCGCTCCGGCAACTTGGCTGTAGGCCAGAACTCCGGCTTGGGATATTTCAAAAATTCTATGATCGCGTCCGCCATCTACCGGTAAGCTCACGTGTGTGTCGTCTACAAAAGTCATCAACTCGAAAGATTGATTTGCTGTTTCGATGCTCCATGTCTGCGAATCTGAATCGAAATCGAGTCTTACTTTGGAACCGTCGTTGTAGCTAATAACATCGTAGCCTTTACCGTCGCATTTTACGAGGTAGCGACCGTCGTTGCCTTCGATTACCTTCTGACCTTTTGCCATTGGGTTGCTTCCGCTCCAGAATTCAATGCTGTTTAGGACGAGTACATCGGCTAAGCCACTTACTTCGTATACAGGTAAGATCCAGAAAGCGAAAAACACCAGTTCGTTAACAAATTTGTTTCCTACAGTCTTGTTCCAGCTAAGGAGTTTGTTTGTCAGGGAAAAGCTGCCGATACACGAAGGCGTGAAAACCATGGAAGCCCCCAAAAGGCAGATTACGGCTGCCGAAAAAAATCTTTTTTTCATTGGGATTGAAAGTGTTTGTTAAAAATTCTCAGGCACTTATTTGGCGCCGAGCTTGTTCATAGAATTTAGTAATTTTGTCTACATAGGCCACCGTCTCAGTTCCTCGGCAGTAGCCGTATTTAACCACGGGGTCGTTGTAGTATTTTGGATTCATTTTCATGAGGATAGCTTTGCTCACGTTCCCTTCCCAAACCTGAGGGTCAAGACCGTATTTTTTTGCAAGACGGATTGCGTCGTATACATGCGCAATACCGACATTATATGCTGCGATGACAAATTTTAGTCTTTCGGAGTCGTTTGGCACATATTCTGTGAGGTATCCGTCAAGGTCGTCGAGCAATCGTGTGGCTACCTTAACGCTTGTTTCCGGGTTGTTGAGTTGTGATACCGGGGTTCTGTATCCGCGAGCTGTTGCCGGCATAATCTGCATTAAGCCACGAGCACCGACCCAAGATCGGGCATTTGGCCTGAAACGGCTTTCCTGATAGGCTTGGGCTGCCATCAGGCGCCAGTCCCAACCAATATTCGGGGCATATTTTTTGAAAATATGGTCGTATTTTGATATGAAACCTTTACTGAAATCAAATGCCACGTTGCTGTTGTATTTTGTTTGTTCGAAATACTGCTTTAGAAGCTCGGCATTTAGTTCCTGAGGTTCTCGCTCGGAAAACCATTGGTTTATTTCTTGGGCAAGGGCTTCGTTTCCAGGAGCGACAGCCCACGAAGCTCTTTGAGGGAAGCTTACTTCTGTGCTGATATCAAGACCGGGGTAATACGTTCGGTTTAGCTTGGCAATGTCGCTGTCTACAACAGTCATCGGTATTTTTCCTTCGTTGACCAATCGTATGAGGTCTTCTGTTATCAAAGTATCCGCGTCTACTTGGTGTATGTTTATACCTCCGCCAAGTTCGTCGTTGAGATTTTCCATTCTTCTGAGGTACTTGCTGTCGTTTTCCACATATACGTCTTTCCCAACCAGTTGAGTAACGTCGGTTACAGAGGCCTCGCCTTGAACCTTGGGCTGAACCAGTACTTGAGTGGTGAAAGTTTCCGGACCGCAGGGGAGAACATATTTGAGATAGTGTTCCGTTATAGGTACGTTGTAGGCAATGAGGTCTACTTTACCTGAATCGAGCATTGCCACGGCAGCCGAAACGGTTTTGGCAACTTTAAGGTCTAAGACCATTCCTTTTTTGTGGGCGAGGCTGTCGACAAGCACGTAATCGTATCCCATGGGTTCCCCACGGTATAAGAAATACGATGTAGGGCCCGAGAGTGTTACGACTCTTAGTGTATCGTTGTTTTGACTGCTTGTTTGGGTGTTTTGGTCACCGTTATTCCTGCCGCAGGATACTGCGGATGTTAAAACCAAGGCACTACCAATGGCCAGATGAATGAGATTCTTGAGCATGTCGCGTCTTTTGCAAGGTTAAACTGCGACGACTCAGTATTCGAAAGTTCCTAATGGGCTTGAGATAGTGAGACGTTTTGCAGTAGATTCTTCAACCCTACCGATAACTTTTGCTTCTACGCCAAATGACTTAGCTATTTCCACAATATCAAGAGCAGAATCGGCTGTACAATAGATTTCAAATCTGTGTCCCATATTGAATACTTTGTACATCTCTTTGGGGTCTGTGCCTGATTCCCTGCGTATCAAATCAAAAAGCGGCGGAATGGGGAATAAATCATCTTTTATAACATGCATTCCGTCTACAAAGTTCATTATTTTTGTTTGTGCACCTCCAGAACAATGTATCATGCCATGTACGCAGTTTCTATGTCTGTCTAACACTGCTTTAACAACCGGGGCATAAGTGCGTGTGGGGGAGAGGACAAGGCGTCCGGCATCTATGGGAGAACCGTCTATGGTGTCGGTGAGATTGCAGCTTCCGCAATAAACTAAATCTGAAGGTACTCCTTGGTCGAAAGTCTCGGGATATTTTTCTGCAACCGATTTGTTGAACACGTCGTGACGCGCGGACGTGAGGCCATTGCTCCCCATGCCGCCATTATATGATGTTTCGTAAACTGTCTGTCCGAAAGACGCCAGTCCCACAATAAGGTCGCCAGGCCTGATGTTTGCGTTGTCTACGACATGGTCGCGCCGCATACGGCAGGTTACCGTTGAATCCACTATGATAGTGCGCACCAAGTCTCCCACATCGGCGGTTTCACCTCCAGTAGAATGGATGGAGACACCTTGTTTTGCCAATTCGGCAATAAGTTCTTCTGTGCCGTTGATAATTGCCGATATTACTTCTCCCGGAATCAGACGCTTGTTGCGGCCAATAGTTGAGGAGAGGAGGATGTTGTCGGTAGCGCCAACGCATATCAAGTCGTCGATGTTCATTATCAGAGCGTCTTGTGCTATACCTTTCCAGACGCTTAAATCTCCGGTTTCCTTCCAGTAGGCATATGCGAGAGAACTTTTTGTGCCGGCACCGTCGGCGTGCATTATGTTGCACCACTGCGGGTCTCCACCGAGGAAATCGGGAATTATTTTGCAAAAAGCTTTTGGGAACAAGCCTTTGTCGATATTCTTGATTGCGTTGTGTACGTCTTCTTTCGAGGCCGAAACCCCACGCATATTGTAGCGTCCGCTATCCATAGTTTTGTTTATTTGAGTTTAGCAATTTTAGATTGGTCACCGACCACCCAAAGAATGTCGCCAGGTTGGAAAACAAGATCTGGCTGAGAGTCTATATGCTCATCGCCACGGTCGACGGCTACAACGAGAGCTTCGAAATTGTCGCGCAACTGGCTGCTTCTCGGAGTTTTGTTTATGAGCGGAGAATTGGGTGAAAGGAGTATATGTGTGAGAGTGAATTTTGATGCGTCTACATGGTTTTGTTCGTCTCGCTGCGCCTCGGCATCGGGTAGCAGGCGGGCAAGTTCGTCGTCGGTGCCTATTACGCCGATTATATCTCCGGGATAAAGGCGTGTTCTTCCGTTTGGAATGGGGATGAATTCCTGTCCGCGTTGGATACTGACGACGTTTACTCCGTATCGTTTCCGCAAGTCGCTGTCCATTAGTCTCTCGCCTACAAAACTACAAGCAGAGCTTATTGTTATGTATGCTTGATGCAAATCGTGGACAACTGCGTTCTTTTTTCCGCTACGCCGCAGTTCCCGTTCGTTTAAATTGTCTATGAATTTATTTTCTATTCGTCCCATGCTTTCGCGGAGGCGTTTAGAGAAATATAGCGCTATTAAAAGAATCACGGCAATGGCTACAGATAAACCAACTCTGGCCGAGTACCAAGAGGTGATTGTGCGTACTACAAAGAATAATGCTATGCCGAAGCGGAAAATTGTGAGTACAATTGTGGGTACTCCCCACTTGGAGGAACTATTGTAGAGAGATACCGGCAACATCAAGGCCAAGAGGAATGGCGACATTACTATCAAGGTTAAAGCTAAAGTGAGCAGCCTTGCCCATTCCCCTGAAAAATCTTGGATGTATGAGTGCATGAATTGTTTTGCACATATGTCTATTGCAAGAAGGACAATGGAATATAGAATTGTGCGCCATAGGTATTTTTTTAGCGCTTCTTTCCACGGGTTTGGTCTGGTGAGAGATTTGTCGGCTTCTTTTTGGTATCTGTCTATGAGGAAATGGAGCTTTTTTGGCAAATGACGCTCTAAAAAATCATAGGCAGGGGTGGCCATTTTTATGAAATAGGGCGTTGTAAACGTTGTTATAACTGAAACTGCAACAACGATTGGGTAGATTGTAGAGTCTAAAACGTTTAGACTCATACCTAATGTGGCGATGATAAAGGCGAATTCCCCAATTTGAGTGAGCGAAAACCCGGATTGGATTGCAACTTTGAGCGATTGACCTGTGATAAGCATGCCGGCAGTTCCGAAAACAATCATTCCAACTATCACTACTGAAGACAAAACTAAAATTGGTAGCCAATATTGGGCGAGGATCTGCGGTTGTACCATCATTCCTACTGATATGAAAAAAACTGCGCCGAAAAGATCTTTAACGGGTGTTACTACATGTTCTATACGCTCTGCAAAGGATGTCCCTGCGAGTATAGAACCCATTACAAATGCTCCCAATGCAAGAGAGAAACCGCAATAAACAGAGAAGACCGCCATGCCCAGACATAGCCCCATCGCTACTACGAGAAGGGTTTCGCTGTTGAGAAAACGGCGTAGGCTCCAGAGCAAAGATGGCAAAACATATACTCCGACGAGAAACCATATTATGAGGAAGAACATCAATTTACCCACTGAGTATAGCAACTCGGATCCTTCTACGCTATTGTTGATTGCAATAGAAGAGAGGAGTACCATCATTAAAACAGCAAAGAGGTCTTCTACTATGAGTACTGCGAGAACCAGAGAAGCGAATTTACGCTGTCTCAAGCCCATGTCGTTGAAAGCTTTGATAATTATGGTTGTGGAAGACATAGACAGCATACCGCCTAAAAACAGGCTGTTGATGCTGTTGAAATCAAGAAGATGCCCGACGGCAAAACCGGCGCACATCATTCCGCTCACTATTATCAGAGCGGTTACTATTGCAGAGCCTCCCGAGTTTACAAGTTTTTTGAAGCTGAATTCCAACCCAAGAGAAAACAGAAGGACTACAATGCCTATCTGCGCCCAAAAATCGATGTTTTCTTCTGTTGTTACCGATGGAAGGTATTCAAAATGCGGACTTGCAAGGAAGCCAGCAACTATGTAGCCAAGTACTACCGGTTGTTTTATCCATTTGAATAAAACAGTGACGATTGCTCCCAGAAGCAAGATGAATGCCAAATCGGAAATTAGACCTTCAACGTTCATCGTTTGTTAAATGCTTAGTTGATTAGCGAGGGTTATGGATTTTGTTGGGTGTATATGCTCAAATTCTGCAAACAATTTTATGTAGTCTGTATTGTCGCGCATTAGAACAATGAGGTTTAGTCGAGTCTCGTTGTTGGCATAGTCATAGTCTACAAAATAATTTGACAGAGTGATGCGGTGTTTTTTGAGGATATTGCGGTAGTCGGATATGTCGCGCAAAATGTCGGATGTGTGGATTCTTATAATTCTGTTTTCGGTTCCTAAACTCACTTTATGCTCGAAACGTTCGAGCTGGACTAAAATGAAGAGTATAAGCGCAGATGCGAAAACCGACAGCCAATATAAACCTAAACCGACAGCCATGCCTATTATTGCTACCATCCATATGCCGGCTGCTGTTGTGAGTCCACGAACACTTCCTTTCATCTGTATTATGGCGCCTGCACCAAGGAAACCTATTCCGGTAATCACTTGGGCGGCAATACGTCCCGGGTCTCCGTTTTTGAGCCCCATGTATTCTTGAGGTACGTAGATGGAAAGTATCATTGCCAATGTAGCTCCCATGGAAATGAGCGAAAAGGTTCTTACACCGGCCATCTGTCCTTTGAGCTTGCGTTCATATCCTACGACTGCACCTAAAAGCATGCTGAGGACAAGACGGTAGATTGAACCTACCGTGTTGACCTCAACGGAATTTATTGCATCATAGATGCTTTGGAAAATTGTCATCAGCGGAGATTAAACTGTCGCGATATAAGGCGGAAATTGTCTGCAAAAAGTTCTACGGTGTAGTCTCCGGCAATCAACGGAGTATTTACGTCGTAATATATGGTTACCCCTACCATTTCTTCGCCGGCATATTCAATGCTTTTTTTTGCGGTATATTCAACGTTTCCACCTTCAAAATCAAAAGTTGCACCGTTGCCTAAAACTTGGCCTGATGGCGATACGATGCGCATGTATATCGTTTTTTCGCCTACGGGTGTGGAATTATTCTGCGGTATAGTGAAAGTTGCCATGAGCTGGACGGCTTTGGTCACTTTCTTTTCTTTTTTGCCTTTTTTATTCAGGGCTGTGAGTGAAAGCCCTGTTACGTTTAGTTTTTCGGCCAAAGTCATTCTTTCCGATAAAACTTCGTTGCGGCGTTTTGTTTCTTCCACGCGGCTGCTAAGGTTTCGGTTTTGCTCTTTTATCTGGGCATTTTCATTTCGCAGCTCTTGGTTTTCTTTGTTAAGCCTGTCGATTTCTTCGACATAGTGCCGTAATAGCGCACGTAGAGTTTCTATTTCGTTGCGTAGTTTGTTTATCTCGGCAGCGCTTTTACGTTTTTGGTTGCTGAGTTCTTGCTGTAGTTTTTCTACTTGTATGCGAGCGGCTTCGTATTTGTCGTTGAGCTCGCGTTTAATAGAGTCGTCGGTGATGAATTTACGGGAGTTTTCGAATTGTTGGAATTCATCGTTGAGTTCTCTGTATTCTCGGTCCAAATCGTTTTGGGCCATGTCGAGGAGAATCTGTTCGTTTTGAGCCTGCGCTGCTTTTGCAGCGCGGTCGGAACTGACGGCGAAGTAAACCAGCCATCCAACCAAAATAGCAACTACGACAGCAGCTGCTCCAATAATTAGGTGTTGTTTATTCATTGTCGGTTAATGATATTGATATGAGAGTTGCCGGGGTATCCGGCAACTCTACGACATTTAGCGGTTTACGCGAAAATTCTCTACTCCACGGCAGAGGAAATCTACCGTTTGGTCTGCTGCGGCAAGCCCTGCTTTAAGATTAGCCTCTTTTGTCTGTGCCCCTGCCTTTTTTGGGGTGAAGAAAACTCGGCCGGCAAATTTTTCTTCGAGAGTTTCGGCGTTTTTGGGTTTTACATCGGCAAAGTATTTCAAGTCTGGTCTTTCTTGCAAAACTTTTTCAAGGCCATCTTCGTCGATAACTTCTTTTCGAGCGGTGTTTATTAGTACCGCACCTTTTGGCAGAAGGCTTATCAGGTCGTAGCCAATAGAGCCAATTGTCTGAGGTGTTGCAGGGATGTGGATTGAAAGTATGTCGGAGTTTCCGTATAAATCTTGGAGCGATTGTTTATTCTCGACTCCAGCTTCAGCAATAGCTTCAGGGGAACAGAATGGATCTAAGGCAGATACTGTCATGCCGAATCCTTTTGCCAGACGGGCTACGTTTCGGCTTACTTGTCCGAATGCTTGGAGACCAAGACGTTTTCCGCTTATTTCAAAGCCGGTTGTTCCGTTGAAATTGTTTCTGGCAGCTAAAATAGCCATTCCGATGACAAGCTCCGCTACGGCAAGGGAGTTTTGCCCCGGAGTGTTTTCAACCACGATGCCGCGTTTTTTTGCTGCTTCAAGATCGATATTGTCGTAGCCGGCTCCGGCGCGTACAATTATTTTCAATTTCGGAGCGGCAGCTATTGCAGCGGAGTCGATTATATCGGACCGTACGATTAATCCCTCTGCATCTGCCATAGCGTTGTAGAGCTCGTTTTTATCTGTATATTTTTCTAAGAGAGCGAATTCCAATCCGGCATCTTCTATTTTTGCTTTGATACCTTGGACTGCTTGTGCCGAGAAAGGTTTCTCGGTGGCAACGAGTACTTTCATAAGTTGATGGATTTAGTGTGTGGCTTCGAAATCGTGCATGGCATCGATAAGTGCTTTAACGCTTTCTGCAGGGAGAGCGTTGTAGAGCGAAGCACGGAATCCGCCAACTGAGCGGTGTCCTTTTATTCCTACGATTCCGCGTGCGGAGCAGAATTCCATGAAAGAGCTTTCAAGATCTTTGTATTCGGGAGCCATGACAAAGCATACATTCATTATAGATCTGTCGGCAGGGTCTGTTACGGTTCCTTGGAACATGCGGCTGTCGTCGATTGCACCATAGAGGTGTTTGGCTTTTTCAAGGTCGCGGCGTTCCAATTCTTTAATGCCTCCGAGTTGTTTATAGTAGCGCAAGGTTTGTAGGGCTGCGAAAATGGGGAGAACGGGAGGTGTGTTGAACATAGACCCTTTTTTGATATGTGTGCGGTAGTCGAGCATGGTGGGAATCGGGCGGTCTACATGTCCCAAAGCTTCGTCGCGTACAATTACCAGAGTAACACCGGCGGGAGCAAGGTTCTTTTGCGCTCCGGCATATATAGCGTCGTAGTTTGTGAAATCTATCGGGCGGGAGAAAATGTCGGAACTCATATCTGCCACGAGTCTTACCGGCGATGCCGGGTCGTAGCGCATTTCTGTGCCGTAGATTGTGTTATTGGATGTGTAGTGGAAATAATCGGCGTCTTTTGGGATTTCATATCCTTTTGGGATAAATGTGTATCCTTGTTCTTTTGAGGACGCAACGACGTCTACATCACCGAAGATACGAGCTTCTTTTATGGCATTAGAAGCCCATGTCCCGGTGTCGAGATATGCTCCTTTTTTCTTAAGAAGATTGAAGGGTATCATGCAGAACTGCATGGAAGCGCCGCCTCCCAACCAGAGCACACTGAAGCCTTGGGGGATGTCGAGAAGTTCTTTTACCAAAGCTGTTGCTTCGTCTATCACGGCTTGGAATTCTTTGCTGCGGTGAGAAACCTCAAGGATAGAAAGCCCGGTATCTGCAAAGTTGAGAATAGCGTCTGCAGTGTTTTGGATTGTATACTCGCTCAGGATAGAGGGCCCGGCATAAAAATTATGTTTTTTCATCTTCTTAAAGAGATTTAGTTACTTTTGCAAATTTAGCGATTCATTTTTTCTTTGCCAAATATTTTTTTGTATATCTGAGGCATAAAAGGAAAACGGGCATATTTCCTCTGTTTTGACCAGAGAGGAAATATGCCCGTTTCTATTGCCGGAGTAATTCTTTGCCTATTATGCTAAAGTACGCTAACTTTTTTATTTCCTACTATGTAAATGCCACGAGGGAGACTGTCGGTTGCGTTTAGTTTGCTTACTCGGCTTTTGAGTTTAACCCCGCTGATGGAGTATACGTCGACGAGTGCATCAGGATCTTCTTCGGGTGTTGTTGTTATGTTTTCCACGCCGCTTGCGTTTACGTTGAGAGCCCATGCTCCGAGGTTTTTGACATTTCCGTTGCCAAAGGCTTCAACTCCAGAGGCATTCTCGTCGGTGGGGAACACGCGGATGGAGGTGGCATATCTGTCGTTGATGAAAATGTCGACTATGGAGTGGTCTACGAAGACATTTAATTTTATTTCTTCCCCAGCGACGGGTACGAAGGGCAGTTGGCAAGAGTAAATTCCGTTGTATACGTTTCCGTCGTTGCCAAGTCTTTCTATCTTGGAGAAATCGGCGGTGAGTTGGCGCGAAGACGGGCTTATTGTTATTGAAGCAAAAGCAGATGAGTTTTTGAAGATATTGAATCCGAAATCGCTGTTCCCGACTACGAAATTGCCTGTAAGCTCGATTTGTCTTCCGCTCACCGGGCTGAGGTCTATGGTTCCGTTGAGGGTTGTTTCGGTTGAGGTATATGCTTGATTGGTACGCATTTTAGCAAGTTCGGACCAAGGTTTCTGTATAAGATTGCCGTTTTGGTCAAGACTCCACTCGCGCGGAAGAGAGTAGCAGTGGGCCCAGCCTAAGGTCCAGTTGGATATGGATGCGAGTTTGTCTGGAACAATTCCTAAGGCAATTGTTTTTCCTTGGTGCTGGAAAATTGTGGGAGAGAGCAACCCGAAGCCTTCTTTTGAAATAAGTTCCACTTGTCTGGGCGTTGAGGAGTAGTTGTCGGGCGCAAAAGTTCCGTCGGCATTTATGTCGCCGGTCCAATAAAGTGTTTTTACACCGTTTGATGTTGCCAAAGGTGTAGCGGTAAACAGCCATTTCCCGTTTTCCATCTTTGTGATGTTTGGCATTTCCCAAAATTTACCATTAATCCCGACGTTGTTTCCTTGGAAGAATATTTTACCGTCGTTGGTCCATGAGCCAATATTTGCTTGGTATTTGTGTAGAGTGCAAGCACCTACCCCGTTTTTGCTTGTTCCTACAATTATGTAAGCGTCGTTGCCGTTACGGAAAAAATAGGGGTCTCGGAAATCATCGCTCAACCCGTCGGGGCGCATTGATATAAGTGGATTTGCGCCCCATTTTTCCCATTTTATAAGGTTTTCGTCTTGAGGTACAGCACGGTCTATTGAGGCACGGGCATAATCTACTCCGGTGTATATTATGTTTGGTTTTCCTCCGGTAATTTGTTGGTCTGTGAAAACGCATCCGCTCCAACATCCTTTAATGTCGTATGGTGTTCCCGGAGCGATTGCAATAGGTTCTTCTCTCCAATCGTATAAGTTCTCGCTTGATATATGCCCCCAGTGCAGACGGGCCATGTATGGGCCGTTGGCGTTTTTTTGGAAAAAGAGATGGTATCGGCCATTGGAGTAGGTCATTCCATGGCATTCGTTTGTCCAGGCCGCAGCAGGCATTCCGTGGAAGCGTGGCCGTAGGATGTCGTATTCGAAACGGCTTGAGGGTATGTCGAGATTTGCTTCGTTTTTGGCTTTCCAGCCGGCAATGGTCGCAGACGGGATTGCTTCGTTCCAGATTTTGATTTCGTCTACCAATCCGTTGTATGCCATTAATTGGAACGGGCCACTGAAACGTTCTGCAGCGCTCATGCCCATGTAGAATTCTCCGCCTGCATATTCTATAGAACCTGTGCAGCGCGAGGAACCGACTTCAATACCGTTGTTGTAGAGTTTAGCGGTGCGGGCATCGCAATCTACTACAGCAGTGAGATTGACCCATTGGTATGTCTGGAGTGGTGTATCTACATTAATGTCTACTGCCCATCCGCTCACATATGAACGGAAAGAATATTTGCCGTTGAAGCCTATGAAGAAACCGAATCCTTTTTTTGCTGTATCGTCGAGGCAACTTACAATTGCTGTTTTCTCGTTTGTATCGCGGTCGATTTCTATTATTGGATAGCATGGAAGAGCTACCCAAGCCGAGAAAGTCATTTTTTTGTTTCCAGGAGCAAGGATATTTCCCAGTGTGGCGTCTACATAAGAGGTATAACCGTCGAATCTTAAAGCTTTTCCTTCGGCGCCTGCAACGTTTTCGGGGGCGAAATTACCTCCGACATCGAAACTTTGGCCGCTGATGCTTTCGGTGATCTGGCCGTTTTTGAGATCCATGGGAAAATGAGCAACCATATCGGCGCGGACACCTGTTGCCATGAGCCATGTACATGCTAAGATGAGATATTTTTTCATGATAAGATAAATTGCGCTTATTTTAGTCTGTGCAAAGATAATATATTTTGCAATAGCATAGATACGTGTGTTTTCAAATGCAACATTTGCCACATTTTATGCTCAAATTTTAGTATAAATAAAAAACCGGAGCGGAAAAATGATGCCGCTCCGGTTTGCTATAGAGAGATTTTATTTTTATTTCAAATAGTTGAGGATGTTTGAGGTGAGTTGCTCAACGTTGTGTTGATAGGGATTGGTGCCTGAGTTTTGGTTCCATTCGTAGGCGGCGAAACCGTTTGCTATGCAACGTCCGTGTTCTGCGTTGGCATAGAATTCAACCAATCCTGCCACGCAGTGGTCGCGTACGTGACCCCAGGTTGCCAAGACGAGGCTGTTTGTAGTTACTTCAAAATTCTTGATGACGTCGGGTTGGTTGCCGCGGCCATAGATGTTGCAATCCCACATGCAGTTGTGGTCTTCACGTTGTCCCGGGCCAATAAGCGGCAAGTTTTCGTAGCCATAGTTATTGGGATCTTCAAGGGTGAGTCCTTTGTAGATTGCATGGGCTGTGCGGTCGTAGAATCCTTGGTCGGAGCCGTCGCGGAAATCCCATCCGAGATATGGATTAATTACCCATACGTCGTCGCCAGAGCCACCGGCACCGTTGCCAAAGATGGTGGGAGCCATGTTGTCGGGTACCATACCGAGGGGAACAGTGAGTTGGGTGGCCATGTTGGATAGGTATAGGCTGCCGCCGTTTGCGCTGTATTGACGGAGTGCCTGGATAACATCGTCGGCTACTAATTGCGAAGGCAGGTTTTGCCAACCAAATTCAAGGCCGATGCGGTCTACCATAATCCAAAGTACCGGGCAAATGTCGGCGTCGAGTTCAGCAATTTCGGAAGGTTGGATGAATTGTGAATTTTCTTGACCGATGAACCAGGATGCAGCTGCGCGTTCGTCGTCGTCGGGCAGTTCGGCAGCCGAAGAAGCCAAGAGTACGAATCCCATCTTGGGAGTTATGTAGGGCACAGTGGTTTTAATGCTTACGCCTTCGGAAGCATAGTAATTCTCAAACATGAGCTGAACGGAGTATGTTAGTTCTTCGTCCATGGGCTGACCTTTGAGTTCGTATGAGGTGGCATCAGCCGGAAGCATAACTGCGGCGTCGGTATCGCCGTTGCGTACAACGCGTACGCCGGTTATGCCGGTCGTCTGGGGAAGAAGCCACGACAGAGTTACCGTACGGCCTTTGACGTCGGCTTTAAGGTCGGTAGCGTTAGGAAGTTCTACAAAAGGCACGGCAGCAGTAACAGAAACACCTTCCGACATATAATCGCCATATACCACTTTAACGGTGTATATGTTTTCTTGTTCCATCGGTTGCCCTACCACAGTATAGCTTGTGGCTTGGCTTTCTAATGTAATGGCAGTGGCATTATTGCCATTGATTAGAAGTTTGACTGCTGTTATTTCGTTGCTTTGTGGCAATGTCCAGGAAAGGTCTATATTGAAACCGTTTGTGTCGGCTTTAAGGTTGCTCACTTTGTTCAATTCCGGTATTTCGGGCAAGCCTTCCGGAGTAAAGTCGGAGCAACCGCCCAAAATTCCGCATGTTATAACGGCGACAAGGGCGAGTATGTATGATTGTATAGTTTTCATTGGTTTTGATGTTAGAGATTTACTTGTATATTTCTCCGGCGTTGTCGGCCTGGTTTACAGGTATGGGGAAATAGATTTCGTCTTCCGAGAGGTTTGCTCCGGTGTAATAAGAGCGGAATTTGACTTCTGATGCATAATAGGCGTTGACAGTCTCTACTGCAATTCCCCAGCGCACAAGGTCAAACCAACGGAGTCCTTCCATTGCCATTTCAAGACGGCGTTCCATTCTCACTGCTTTGCGGGCATATGCCTGATTCCAACCGGTGGCAGGATATTGTCCGATTTCGTATGAAGCAATCATCGGGTTGCAGTCTACGGGTTGGTATGAAGCGTCTACAGAACGGGCTGCTTTTTGGCGGACTTGGTTTATGAGATTACGGGCTTGTTCCAAGTCTTTGTTTTGTTCAATGAGAGCTTCGGCTTTCATGAGAAGGACGTCGGCATATCTTACTATGATATAGTTGAGCGAAGACGCGCCCCAGGGTACAATACCCGGTTTTACGTATGGAGACTCGGGAGCGGGGTAGGGCTTTTTGCCTGAGAATTGGCCGTAGAGTTCAAAGTTGCGGCACCATTTTTCGTTGTATGTGTGCGAGCGCCAAGGCATACCTATGCGTCCTAAAGTAAAGTCGAGGCGTGGGTCTACGTTGCCTTCGAAATCTGCTGTTTCCACGCTTTTGCCGTCGGGATTACCATCGAGGTAGGGAAGCCCGTTGGCGTCTGTACGGAAGGCGTCTACGAGGTTTTGTGAGGCCAGGTAGAAATCGTCGCCGTTTCCGTAGAGATTATCTTCGCTCCACGTGCAGTTGAGGCAGTTGTTGAAATTGTATTGGTCGGGAGAATTTGCCGAAGAGAATTGTACAGCCATCACAGACTCGTACATATTGTTGTATTCCGGTTTCGACATATCAAGGAAGTTGGGATACAATTCATATTTTTCAGAGTCTATTACATATCCGGCATATGTTTCGGCTTCGCTCCATGAAGAGGTAAAGAGAGCTACGCGGGCAAGGATGCCGGCAGCAACGTAGCGGTTGAAGCGGCCGACTTGTTCTTGAGATTCAGGCAAGACCTCGTAGGCATTTTTAAGATCTTCTTTGATGAATCCAGCAATCTCGTCGCGTGAATATTGGTCGGCACGGCATTCGCTCGGATTGGCTACTGTTTCGTCGAAATATGGGAATTTGGCAAAAATGCGCAGCATGTCGAAATAATAATACGCACGTAGCGTTTTCATTTCGGCTATCATAGATGTTTTATCTTTGTCACTAATAGACGTTGCGGCGGAGATAGCTCTAATAGCAGTGTTGCAGCGCGATATAGAGAAATAGTTGTTTCTCCATTTAAAATTGGCCACATCGTTGTCGCTTTGTACGTTGCCGACTTCCAATTGGTGCATGTATCCTTCCATTGTCACACCGTCGCCGCCTTTGAGTGCGTCGTCGCTACGGAGGTCGAATACCCAGTTGTTGATTGGACCGGCAAAAGATTCGTTATTGCCGAAATAGTGGCATAGTAGAGTAGCGTAAGCCGATGTGAGAAGGTCTTGAGCTTCGCCGTCGCCAATTTGCTCGTCGGTGAACACACCTTGCGGTTTTGTGTCCAGAAGGTCGTTGCAGGCAGTTCCGAGTAAACCTGCCGAAGCAACGGTAGCTGCCATGAGGGCCTTAGTTATAATATTTTTTAAAGTTTTCATTTTGGTTTGTCTGGAGATTAGAATTGGAGGTTAAGTCCTACGGTGAAAGTTCGTGGGCGTGGGTATGCGCCGTTGTCTATACGTGCTCCGTATTCACCTGGTAGTAATTCCGGGTCAAGACCTTTGTAGTCTGTTATAGTGAAGACGTTTTCCACTTGTCCGAATACATCGAGGTTTGAGGCGCCGATTTTCTTTATTATGTTTTGAGGCAAGGTATATGAGAGCTTGAGGTATTTCATTTTCATATATGAGCCGTTTTCAACATAGTATGAAGAGAAGCGAGCTTCGTTGTTGTCGTCGGTGAGGCTGAGAGCAGGAATGTCTGCGGCAGTGTTATTTGGTGTCCAGGCATTGAGGATATCAGCACCGCGGTTTGTAGAAAGGTTGCTGAAGCTCATGGAGTAGAGTTGGCGTTTCATGTGGTTTTGGATGTCGAAACCGAAATCTCCTGCAAAGAACATGTCTAACGCAAAGGCTTTATATTTGAAATTCAAATTCAAGCCGAGAGAAAGGTCGGGGTTGGGGTCGCCGATTATGCAACGGTCTGCTTCATTAATTTCTCCGTTTCCGTCAAGGTCGCGGTAGATGAGGCGTCCAGGGGCGGCTCCGGGCTGGTATGCATGGTTTGCTACATCTTCTTTGGATTGGAATATTCCGTCGCAAATGTATCCGAAATATACACCCATGGGTTGACCTGGTATAAGGCGTTGGTCACCTCCGATAAATTCTTGGCGGTTGTTGAGGGTTACGAGTTTGTTTTTGTATTGAGAGAGGTTTACAGAACCTGTCCAAGAGAAATCACCGTATTTTGGGCTGATATATCCAAGTTGGATTTCCCAACCAGTGTTTTTCATGTCGCCTGTATTGAGCCAAATGGCTGCATTTTCGCCTGCCACGTCAAGTGCCGGCGGAATTGTGAGCATGTCTTTGGTTTTCTTGATATAATAGTCTGCGCTCAAATTGATTGCGCCTCCGAGGAATTGTAGATCAATACCTATGTTGTTTTGGTATGTCGTTTCCCATTTGAGCTCAGGATTGCCGGTGCTTGAAAGTGTTATACCCGAGGTTGTAGAGGAATTTGTGCCGTTGATGTCGTAGGCTCCGTTTCCTGTGTTGAAGATATATGTGGAATACGATGGGTAGAGCGAAGGAATATTTGCGTTACCGTTTTGTCCCCAAGAATAGCGTATTTTCAAGTCTGTGAGAACTTTGTTTTTGGGGAAGAAATCTTCTTGGGTCGGACGCCATGCCAAAGAGAATGCAGGGAATATACCAGCGCGGAATCCTTTTGCAAATCGAGAGTTTTCGTCTCGGCGTATGGTGAAAGATGCCAGATAACGGTCGGCATAGTTATAGTCGGCTTTGCCGAAGAGAGAGAATACGCTCCACTGGGTTTTCCCGCCACCATTGCTGCGAGTGCCTGTTCCGGAACCTATCTGCATGTAGTCGGAATCTTCAAAGGCATAACCTTCGCGGTAAGCAGAGAGATCGCGGAAAGTATAACCGATTGCTTCAGTACCGAGTAGAACGGTGAGATGGTGCTTTTCTGCAAAAGTTTTATTGTAGTTTGCGGTGTTTGTCCAAGTCCATGTATCCCCTTGACCGTAGTTGCTGGTCATGCTGTTTACGTCGCCAGGATTTGTTGCGCGGCCAAGTATATTGTTGAAATATTGGCTGTGTTCAATACCGATGTTTGTTTTAAGTGAAAGGCCGTCGATTGGTTTCACTTCCAAATATGCGTTACCGAGGATTCTCCATGATGCGAGATTGTTGTCTTTGGCATTGTTGATGAGCTGTACAGGGTTTGCAAGGTCGGAAGCGATGAGGCTTATGGGACGTGCCCATTCGCCGTTGAGACCTTTGACGGGTAGGGCAGGGTGTTGGCTCATGGCAGTGAATGGGATACCACGGTCGCCGGCAACGTCAACACCACGGTTTGTCCAACGGGCAATTACAAGGTTTTCGCCTACAGAGATGTATTTGTTGAATTCATAACGGGAATTTACGCGAGCGGAATAGCGTTCGTAGAAGGTTTCCTGTATGTTACCGTTTTGGTTGATGTAGTTTAAAGAAAGCAGGACAGAACCTTTTTCGGTGTTGTTTGAGATAGTGGCTGTGAGGTTGTTTGTCCATGCAGTGCGGTATACTTGGTCTTGCCAATCTGTGTTGGTGGTAGGGAAATTGGTGTTTCCGTCCACGAATTGTTGTAGAACCGGAGTTTCTCCTGAACCGTAGAGCACATGAGAAGGCGTTATGTTGGAGTTGCGGCTTGCTGCCCAATAAGCCTGTCCCCATTGCTCGGCGTTGAGCATTTTATAGCGTTTTGCGATTGTCTGAGCAGAAGCTGCATAGTTGATATTTATTGTCATGCGGTCGCCTTTACCTTGTTTAGTAGTAATTACTACTACACCGTTGGCAGCGCGAGAACCGTATATTGAAGCCGATGCAGCGTCCTTGAGCACTTGCATGGTTTCGATATCGGATGGGTTAATACAGTTAATGTTATCTGTAGGAACACCGTCAATGATATATAGAGGGTCGTTGCTTGAATTGGCCGTAGACATACCGCGAACTCGTATGGAGCCGGTACCGCCTGGAGCTGCATCGGGCACAACGTTTACGCCTGGCAACTTGCCTGCCATTGAGTTCATGATGTTTCCGGAGTTTTCGCTTAAGGGTTCTTTCATGTTCATCACGGCAACAGAACCTGTGAGGTCTGCTTTGCGGACGGTTTGGTAACCTACCACTACGACTTCATCTAATAATTCCTGATCTTCCGACAAAGTCACTGTCAATCGGTGTTCGGCTTTTACGGTTTTTGATTTGAAACCGATATAGGAAACTACGAGGTCGGATCCTTGGGGGACGGTTATTACAAAATTACCATCGATGTCGGTTGTCACACCTACCGTTTTATTGGCCGGATCGGTGATGCTTGCCCCTATGAGGGGTTCGTTGTCTGTGGCTGAAAGCACTGTGCCATGAACAGTAATGTTCTGAGCCAGGCCTGTCATTGCCACGACAAAAAGCAATACTAAACTTAGAAAGGCTTTTTTCATGTTATAAATTAGGTTGGTTAAAATTTCTGACGCAAAGTTATCAAGCATTAACACAACGGCCTAAAAATCATGTTGCACAAGTTATGAAAATTAGAGCAATGCACAAAATTTATAATAAAAAGCGCAAAATTTATTATTCCCGGAATAGCGATTTATTCCGGGAATAACATTAAACATTGATATGAATTTACTTGTGTCCTAGCCTCTGACGAACTTCCGATGGAGTTTCGCCAATGACATCGCGGAAACATTTTGTGAAATAAGCAGGAGCCGAAAATCCTACGGCATATGCTATTTCGCTTATGGATTTATCGGAAGACAGGAGGAGTTCGTGTGCCCGTTTAATTCGTATATTCCTTATAAGTTCTACGGGGGAATAGTTTGTGAGGGCTTTTATCTTTCGGTAGAATTGCGAACGGCCAAGGTTGAGTTTTGCAGCCAAGTCGTCGATATTGAGGTTTGGGTCGCTAATTTCTGTATCTAATATTTCAAGGAACTTTTGGTAGAATTCGCTTTCGAAATCTTTTGGCTGCCGGGGTGTTTGTGTGTTATTGTCAGGTATGATTTTCTGTGTCGGATTAGACCACAGTTCTTTGATTTTACGTCGGTTTTCAACGAGATTATGACAACGGGCTGTGAGCACCGCGGCACTGAAAGGCTTTGGGAGATAGGCGTCGGCTCCACTTTCGTAGCCTTGGGCACGTTGCTCGTCTAATGAACATGCCGTCAACAGCATGACTGGGATGTGTGACGTGGTTATTTCTTCTTTTAATCTTCTGCAGCATTCTAAACCGTCCATTACGGGCATCATTACGTCGCATATAATTATGTCGGGCACGTATTTTGCGGCCAACCGTATGCCTTCTTTTCCATTTGAGGCTTGGATTATGCTGTATTCTTGACCAAGAAGTTGAGAAACCAATTCGCGGATGTCGTCGTTGTCGTCTATGACCAAAAGGAGCGGTTTGTCTGGGTCTATGTTCTGTTTAGTGGCATCCATACTGCCCAGTTCCAACTCAATGTCTGATTTTGTTATTGAATGGTTCTGGTCATTGGATTTGTTGTCGGATTCAATATGCTTTATTGGAATCTTTACAGTGAATTTGCTTCCTTTGCCGAGTTCGCTTTCGGCAGTTATTTCTCCTCCATGCAGTTCTGCGAATGCTTTTGACAGCGAAAGTCCGATTCCCGAACCGTTTGGATGCGTTTTGTCTACTTGGAAAAAGCGATCGAAAACATTGCCTAAATCTTCTTGGGAAATTCCTTGCCCGTTGTCTTCAACGGAGAAATAAAGCATGTTGTCGGCAGAATTACATCTGAAAATGATTTTGCCGTTGTCGGGAGTATATTTGAATGCATTAGACATTAGGTTGAAGAATATGCGTTCTATCTTTTCTGTGTCTATTGCAATAGTGAAATTTTGAGGTAGGTCTATATTTATTTGCAGTTTTATATGTTTTTTGAGTGCGAGGGCATTGAATGCGTCGGCCCAATAGGTTACAGTTTCTGTAAAAGGTGTTTCATTGAGAGAGAGGTTTAGTTTGCCGTTTTCGTATTTGCGGAAATCGAGTATCTGGTTTATGAGCCGGTGCAATATTTTTACGTTTTTGTTTGCTATTTTGATTAGGCTGTTTTGTTGAGGTGTTAGGTTTTCGGCTTGTGATAATTGATTTACCGGCTCTGCAATTAGTGTGAGAGGTGTTCTAAGATCGTGTGAGACATTGGTGAAAAATACCAGTTTGGACTGGGTAGCTTCTTCAAGTTGTTTGTTCAACTCTTTTTCGGTATCTCGTTGTTTTTCGAGTTGTCTGTTTTGTTCCATCAGTTGCTCCTGATGATGTTTTCGTTGCCAGAACGCTCTTAGAAGCAGGAAAAGCAAAGCACACAAGAGGGTGGCAATTGCTATGGTTGCAAAAAGGAGGGTGCGCTGTGTGGAATATGTTGCCCAATATTGATTTATCTGAGCATTGAGTTCTCTCATCTTGTTTGTTTCCTCTTTGAGAGATTTATTTTGAAGGAGGAGTACCTCGGCATTGTTTTTGTCTACTGCGCAGGCAACGTTGTTTATGGTTTGTCTGTCGAATTTTTCGCCTTTAAGTATAGCTAAAGCCATGCGTATGAGATTGTAGCCTTCTGTTGGGTATAGGAATGTTGCGTCTATCACTCCGTCGGCTACTGCTTGTATGCCTATTTCCGGGGCTGCATCTATGCCTATTATCTTTATGTCTAAGTTCCTGCTTTTGGCTGCTTGGGATGCCGCTATTGCCATTCTGTCGTTGTGGGCATAGATGAGTTGCGTTTCCGGGTGAATTGCGAGAAGAGAATCTGCTACGGAGTAGGCATCGTCGTAGTTCCAGTTGCCGAATCCCTGATCGATAATGTCTAAACCAAGTTCATGTGCGGTATCGGCAAATCCTGTATGTCTGTCTAAGGCCGGGGTTGAACCTTTAAGGCCATATATTTCAATAATTTTTCCTTTATTTCCAATTAATGAAGCGGCATATTTGGCGGCAGCTTTGCCTATATTATTGTTGTCTACGCCATAATATGCCGTATATGTATCTCCATGGATGTTCCGGTCAAAGACAATGACAGGAATTCCAGAGTCGTAGACTTCTTTGATTACCGGTGTTATGGCATCGGCCTCGTTTGGAGCTGCAATTATAATGTCGAAATCGTTTTCAGCGAAATATCTTATGTCGGCGATCTGTTTTTGATTATTATCGTCGGCTGAGCGTATTTCTACCTTAGCTTCCGGATTGATCATTAATTCGCGGTATATTTCTTCGTTCATCTTTTCGCGCCAGTCGTCTTGGCTGCATTGCGAAATTCCGATTTTGTAGGTTGGATCCTCGCTGCAACCTATAATAATCAAAGCGGCAAATATGGTTGTAATGGTTTTGAACAAATGTGCCATGGTATAGTATTTTGGTTTTTAGAGGAGTGATTGCAAAGGTAGGAAAAAATATTAATAAAAGCGCAAATAGTTTTAATTTTAGTGCTATGACAAAAAATTCATACTTTATGAATGAATTTTGTTATTCCTTTTCTCTATGTATCATTAACTTTGTGACAGGAAAATTACCGCAAAAAATAATACCATTGAAATATGAAAATCTCCGGTCAAATTTTAATTCTCATGTCGCTTCTGTTTTCCGCCAATGTGGATGGAGCCGAAGCTTCTCCCGGTGTTAAGGTAGAACACCTTGGCGTGAACAATACTTTGGTGCGAGTTGACAGCAACGCACCTTTTGTGATGTTTCCTGTACAGGAGGCATACGATGATGCTACGGTCAACGTTCTGGTGGACGGTAAATTGGACCGAACAATTTATGTTCGTCTTGCAAAATCTAAGGTGGATTATTCCGTGCCTTTTGATTTGCGTCCCTATAAAGGACATGATGTTGTTTTCAATATAGTGACATCTCAAGACCGCACTAATGTGAGAGATGCACGCGAAGACGCATGTTGGGTTAATATAGTTCAGACAGACTCTGTGGATACATCAAATACTGAAAAGTATCGGCCGGCATTCCACCATACTCCTTTGTATGGATGGATGAACGACCCTAATGGTATGTTCTATAAAGATGGAACGTGGCATTTGTATTACCAATGGAATCCTTACGGTTCAAAATGGCAGAATATGACTTGGGGACACTCGTCGAGCAAGGATCTTGTGAATTGGCAACACCATCCGGCAGCTATCGAGCCAAATGGTTTGGGATCTGTTTTCAGTGGAAGTTCAGCGATAGATACGGAGAACAGTGCCGGTTTTGGCAAGGATGCTGTAGTGGCTATGTATACGTCGGCTGCTACAAGTCAGGTGCAGAGCTTGGCATGGAGTCATGATAACGGCGAAACCTTTGAAATCTATCCGGGTAACCCTGTGATAGCTAATAGCAGCGAAGCTCGTGACCCCAATATGTTCTGGAATGCTCAGACTAAAGAATGGACTCTTGTATTGGCTCATGCATTGGAGCATGAAATGCTTATCTACACCTCTCCCGATATGAAAGAATGGACTCTCCAAAGTTCGTTTGGCAAGGGTTTGGGCGCTCAGGATGGGGTGTGGGAATGCCCCGATTTGTTTGAACTTACACTTCCTGGAACAGATACTAAGAAATGGGTGCTTCTGTGCAATATCAACCCCGGCGGGCCTTTTGGGGGCAGCGGAATACAATATTTTACAGGTGAATTTGACGGCAAGACATTTAAGTCGGATCTTGATGCCAACGGTAAAGTCGCTACCAAATGGTTGGACTATGGGAAGGATAATTATGCGTTGGTGAGCTGGAGCGACGCGCCCGAAAACAGACGTACTGTGATAGGCTGGATGAACAACTGGCAGTATGCCGCCGAAACACCTACTCGCCAATATCGCAGCTCTAATACATTGCCCCGTGACCTTGAATTGTTCCAAGCTGCCGACGGGCAATATTATGTGGCTTCGGTTCCGTCGCCAGAGGTTGAATCTCTGAAAGGCCGTAAAATTGTATCTGTTTCGTCTGCAACTATCGGGCAAAGCGGTAAAAAATATTCGTTACCGCGTGAAAACGATGGTATTTGCGAAATCCAAATGGATGTGGACGCTAAAAGTGCCAAGACGGTTACTATTACGTTGAGCAATGAAAAGGGCGAAAAAGCGGATCTTGTCTATGACCCTGCTAAAGCAACTTTATCGTTTGACCGTAGAGAGAGCGGGCTCACAGATTTCAGCCAGGATTTTCCCTCGGTTACTGTAGTGCCTCTTTATAGCAAGGGGACTCTTAAACTGCAAATTTTTGTAGACCGTTCAAGTGTGGAAATATTTGGAGACCAAGGTAAGAGTGTAATGACAAATCTTGTGTTCCCGACCGTTCCGTATAGCACTCTCCAGATATCTGCAGAAGGCGGCAGCTGTAAGGTTAAAAATCTTGCAGTCTATACCATTAAAGCTGAATAATAAATTTAATATCCGAAAGACTAATGGAAAATAGTAAAACAATGTCTGCAAGCAAAGGTGGCAAGCAAGGAATTCTGATGCAGATGATTCCTGTGATGCTTTGCTTCTTTGCCATGGGCTTCGTAGATTTGGTTGGTACGGCGTCCAACTATGTGCAGAAAGACTTGAATCTCACAGATTCTCAAGCAAACCTCTTCCCCTCTTTAGTATTCTTCTGGTTTCTTATTTTCTCAGTACCCACCGGGATGCTGATGAATAAAATAGGACGAAAAAAAACCGTGCTTATAAGCCTTGTTGTTACAGCGTTTTCTCTCATTATACCTCTCACAGGTCAGGGCTATAACACAATGTTGGTTGCGTTCTCACTCCTTGGCATAGGCAACGCCATAATGCAGACATCTCTCAATCCATTGGTTACGAACCTCATCAGCGGCGATAAGCTTGCGTCTACTTTGACCTTCGGGCAATTTGTAAAGGCAATAGCTTCTTTCCTCGCACCTATTCTTGCTGCTTGGGGCGCAACCGAAGCAATGCCCACTTTTGATTTGGGTTGGCGTGCTCTATTTGTTATATACGCTGTGGTGAGCATACTTTCGGTGGCTGTTTTAGCTGCTACCCCTATAAAAGAAGAACGGCCTGACCGTGCATCGGGTGTGGGCGAATGCCTCAAGTTGCTTGGGCGCCCGTTTGTGCTTCTTTGTTTCCTCGGCATCATGTGCCATGTTGGAATTGATGTGGGTACTAATACCACTGCACCAAAAATTATTATGGAGCGCTTGTCTCTCCCTCTTGAAGAAGCTGGTTTTGCTACAGGTATATATTTTATCTTCCGCACGGCCGGGTGTTTCTTAGGCGCTTTTATCCTCCGTTTCATGTCGCCGAAACTGTTCTTTGGCATAAGTGTGGTTCTTATGGCTGTTGCTATGGCCATACTATTTACGGGCAGCAGCCTTACGGTTCTCTATGTTGGAATTGCTATGATTGGTTTTGGTAACTCCAATGTGTTCTCTATCATCTTCTCCCAAGCGCTCGTGGATTCTCCTGCCGAAAAGAATGAGGTGTCTGGCCTTATGATTATGGGTCTTTTTGGAGGTACAATATTTCCGCTTGCAATGGGATTTGCAGCAGATTCGATGGGTCAGGCAGGCGCTGTGGCCGTTATGACGATAGGTGTGATTTATCTGCTTTATTATACTATTAAAATCAGAAAAATTTAAATACATAATACCATGAAGAATAATGTAGTAGTAGGAATGGGTGAAGCACTTTGGGATGTTTTGCCCGAAGGAAAAAAGATAGGAGGAGCTCCAGCCAATTTTGCTTACCATGTTTCGCAATTCGGACTTGAAAGTTGTGCTGTCAGTGCTGTAGGCGACGATGTTTTGGGTGCAGAATTGTTGGAAAATTTCAATCATAAGGGCGTTAAATATCTCATTGAAACTGTTCCTTATCCTACCGGTACTGTACAGGTTGAAATTGATCAGGCCGGTATTCCCCAGTATGAAATTAAAGAAAATGTGGCATGGGATAATATTCCATATACAGCCAAACTTGAGAATCTCGCACAACGCACAAAAGCTGTTTGTTTCGGTTCGCTTGCACAACGCAATGTCGTGTCGCGCAATACAATAAACCGTTTTCTTGATGCTATACCCGAAGAAAACGAGGCCGTAGTGGTATTTGATATAAATCTTCGCCAGGGTTTCTATAATAAAGATATTATCTGCAATTCCATGCAGCGGTGCAATATATTGAAGATAAACGACGAGGAACTTGTGGCAGTGAGCCGTATGTTTGGTTATCCGGGTATCGACCTTCAAGATAAGTGTTGGATTTTGCTTGGCAAATATAATTTGAAGATGCTTATCCTCACTTGCGGTATAAACGGCAGCTATGTCTTTACTCCAGGCAACGTGTCGTTCCAACCTACGCCAAAAGTTGAGGTTGCCGATACCGTCGGTGCCGGCGACTCTTTCACGGCGGCGTTTATCGCTTCGTTACTCAAAGGTTTGCCTGTTGCCGAGGCACATCGAAAGGCAGTAGAGACCTCGGCCTATGTATGTACATGTCAAGGCGCTATGCCAACATTGCCTGAAGAAATAACAAAATAAGGTAAACAGATATTTTTTACAGGGTTTTATAATTTTTGATAGGAAGGGGGAAATTGTTGAAATTTCCCCCTTTTTCTGTTTATATGAAATTTGGTAGATTATGTGGTTTGCATTAAATTTGCAAGTGTTTTTACCATAAGCCTAAATTCGGTATGAGATTAATAGTTTCTTTTTTTATCCTTATATGGGCGTGTCTGTTTGTAGACGCCGCGCAACCAGTAGAAACCTCTTGTGGGAAAGTTTTGGGTGTGCCGTCTAAAGCAGATGGAGTAACGGTCTATAAAGGAATACCATATGCCGCACCTCCTGTTGGTGATTTGCGTTGGCGATTGCCTCAAGCCCATGCTCCATGGGATACAGTTATGGTATGCGACAAATTCGGGCCTATATCTTTGCAAGGTGGTAGTACGGCAGGAACTTTCTATTGGAAAGAATTTTATCAAGACGGTCATCCTTTTATGAGTGAAGATTGTCTGTATCTTAACATATGGGTTCCGGATGGGCGAAAAGAAAAAATGCCGGTTATGGTGTGGATACATGGCGGTGCCTATCTTGGCGGTTTTGGTCATGAAATAGAATTTAGCGGCGATGCTCTTGCTAAAGAGGGCGTTATTTTGGTTAGTTTGAACTATCGTTTGGGCATGTGTGGATTCATGGCACATCCGCTTCTTACAGCCGAAAGCGGCACATCGGGCAATTATGGTTTCTATGACCAGCTTGCGGCTATTGAATGGGTGCAACAGAATATTGCGGCATTTGGTGGCGATTCTGATAATATAACGGTTTTCGGTCAGAGTGCCGGTGCAGGGAGTGTGCAGACGCTTATTTCATCGCCATTGGCAGAAGGTAAGATTCGTAGGGCAATAATCCAAAGCGGTGGAGGACTGAACGGGCTCATAGGGTCGCGGCCGCTAAGTGTGGCAGAAGAAATGGGCAAAGGGATGTGGGACGAGGCCGGTGTTTCCGATCTTGCATCGATGAGGAGCTGGCCGGCAGAGAAATTGCCTGAGGTACTATGGAAATACATGGGTATGCACGGCTCGAAGTATGGCTCGCCTTTCCGCCCGTGTGTAGACGGGAAATTGCTTGTGGAGAGTCTCGACAGTACGGCAATGTCTGGCAAAGAATTGGATTTGTCTTATATGATAGGATGGACAGCACAAGATATGGTGCCTGATATTCAAAGCAAAGCTGCTATAGATTGGAGTTTGCTCCTTGTTGATCAAGGACGCAAGCCGGCTTATGTCTATCTTTTTGAAAGAGACCTTCCCGGTGATGAAAATTCCGAAAACAATCCTGCTGATAATATGCCAGGAGCTTTTCACTCTTCGGAGTTGTGGTATATGTTTGGTACGTTGGATAATTGCTGGCGTCCTATGACAGATGCCGATTATGCTCTTAGCGCAAAAATGGTGAAATATTGGGCTAATTTTGCAAGGACGGGAAATCCTAACGGTCCAGACTTGCCTATGTGGGAACCATGTATATTGCCCGACAAGACGGTGATGATTTTTGATGTGAAATAATTAAACGTTATAAATCAATATATTATGAAATTTTCTTGGTTAAAAATTGTATTGGCAGTTTTCCTTTTGGGTCTATCGTGCGAATCGCAAGCCCAATTTAACCTTAAAAAAGCTATTGGAGGTGCAGCCAAGGCTGTCCAGGCCGCGACACTTACCGACGAACAAATGGCGGCTTATGTGAAAGAATCGGTAGATTGGATGGACAAGAACAATCCTGTGCTTCCAGAAGACGACCCATATACAGTTCGCCTCAGAAAGCTCACTCAAGGTATTACGGATGCCGATGGTATCCCTTTGAATTTCAAAGTTTACAATGTTATCGACGTTAATGCATTTGCTTGTCCTGATGGTAGTGTGAGAGTATTTGCTGCGCTCATGGATTTGATGGACGATGACGAACTTCTTGGTGTTATAGGTCATGAAATAGGACATGTGCTTAAGCATCATTCTAAAAATGCTTTCCGTACCCAGCTCCTTACCGGCGCATGCAAGGATGCACTGGCTTCTACAGGTAATAAAATGGCAGCCCTCACTGATTCTCAGCTTGGAGCATTGACGGAGTCGCTTATCAATGCTAAATATTCTCAGAAGCAAGAGACTGAGGCCGACGATTGCGGCTATGATTTTTTGGTTAAGAACGGCAAAAATCCATGGGGTATTGTAATGTCTTTTGAAAAATTACAGAGCCTTGAGGGAGGAAATGCCCAAAAGGCCTCGGCTGTGAGCAAAATGTTCTCTTCGCACCCCGAAACACAGAAGCGTATCGAGCATTTGAGCAAACGATGCGTTAAAGATGGCTATTCACGTCCGGCTGCAAAATAATTATTCAGTTACTATATGAAAATAGGCGACATCAATTGATGCCGCCTATTTTTATGTGGTGATAATTATTTATACGTATTTACCGAAATCCGCGTTGCGCATATCGCCTGTTTCGTTGAAAGCGTTGTGGAATTCGAAGGCGCACTTAAGAGTATGTGGAGTTTGTCCTTGTGTTCCAAATTCAAGATAGTCTGTAAGCAATTCACGGTACATGGGGTGTGCGCAGTTGTTGATGATTTCGCGTGCACGTTCTACCGGGTCTTTATGGCGCAAATCGGCGATACCTTGGTCTGTGACGAGGATGTCGACAGAGTGCTCAGAGTGGTCGGGATGTGCAACCATGGGCACAATGTTTGAAATAGCGCCGCCTTTAGTTATAGAGGGGCAAGAGAAAATAGATATGTAGGCATTGCGGGTAAAGTCGCCTGAGCCTCCGATACCGTTCATCATCTTGGTCCCTAAAACGTGTGTTGAGTTGACGCTACCGAAAAGGTCTGCTTCCAAAGCAGTGTTCATTGCAATAACACCTATTCGGCGGATAACCTCGGGGTTATTGGAAATTTCTGCCGGACGCATAAGAATTTTGTCATGGAAAAAATTAAGGTCGGCAAAAAGTTTCTTTTCGGTTTCGTCGGTGAATGTCATAGAGCATGTGCTGGCAAATGTACATTTACCTTTTTGGAGTAATTCAAGAACAGCGTCTTGTATCACTTCGGTATACATCATGAAAGGAGGCAATTCTTTGCTTTCGCCTAAATCATAGAGTACTGCGTTTGCCACATTTCCCACACCCGACTGTAGCGGCAGGAATTCTTTGGGCAAGCGTCCTGCGGTGTATTCGCCAACAAGGAATTTAACTACGTTCTTGCCTATTTGGGTGGAAACGGCGTCGGGAGCGGTGAAAGGTTTCACACAGTCGTAAGAGCTTGTTTTAACAATTCCTACAACTTTTGCCGGGTCTATTTTGAGAACGGGGGAACCTATGCGGTCGTTGGCTGCATAGATAGGTATTTCGCGGCGGCGCGGCGGGTCAAGCGGCATATAAATGTCGTGCATGCCGCAAAGGCTTGAAGGCAGTTTGTCGTTTAGCTCGATGAAAATTTTCTTGGCCATGGCTGCATATGTGGGAACATTTCCCACTCCGCAACCTAAGATGATTTCTCCGTTGGGTGTAATGTCGGCAGCTTCAATAATTGCAAAATCTATCTCTCCGTATGTCCCATATCTCACTTCTTGAGCCATTTCGGACAGGTGACGGTCGAAATAATGGCAATCGTGCGAATTGATACGTTTGCGCAAATCGGGTACATTCTGATAGGGTGCACGCATGTTGTAGGCGTTTGCACGCGACAAAGCACCGTCGACGTGGTCGGATGTAGAAGCTCCCGTAAAGAGGTTGATTTTGAAAGGTCTTCCGGCTTCGTGCTCTTTTTGAGCTTTTACAGCCAAAGCTTCCGAAATAAACTTAGGTGTGCCTGGAGCTGTGAATCCAGAGAGGCCCACAGTTGCTCCATTGAATATCATTTCGGCAGCTTCTTCGGCTGTCAAATAGTTGAATGGCATAATTTTGGGTTTATTTATATGAGATGTGATTGGTATTTATTTGAGGTTTTCAGAATTTCCGGTTCAAGATTTCTCCCCATATTATGGCAGACCGTAGATTTTGACGTGTGGGTGCTTCCAGTTTGGCAATGTTATCTTGGATTGGTTGCATGACATTGTCTTCTGTCACCCTTTGGCCTTCTTCGTTAAAGTCTGAAAAGGAATCTGTTTGTGCTCGCTCGGTTTCGGGAGTTGATCTTACCGGATGGTGGACAGGGGGTACCGGAGGAGGCGAAATGGGTCGGGTATGCTGCATTTTTGCTTTCTTCTTGTTTTGCGAGACGCTTTTTATGACGATGAAAGCTATGCAGATACCAAACCATATAATGCTTGAAATAATTTCGGAGTCCACTACTTTTTTTGTATTTTTGCACAAAATTACACAAACTTGTGGATTGCCACAAATATTTCGCTGAAAATGACAAATAAAAATACGAAAACGACCGGCGAGGTAACTCGTCTGCGTCGTCTTTTCATTGAAACATATGGCTGCCAGATGAATGTGGCCGATTCAGAGGTGGTTGCGTCTATCATGCAGATGGCTGGATATACATTGGCCGATACGTTAGACGATGCTGATGCAGTTTTGCTGAATACTTGTTCTATCCGCGATAATGCAGAACAGAAAATAGTGGCTCGTCTTCAGGCTTTGGCTGCGTTGAGGCGCAAACGGCCGTCGTCTTTGCCGAGGCTTATAATAGGTGTTGTTGGCTGTATGGCTGAGAGGGTGAAAGACAGCTTAATAAAAAAACATGGTGTGGATCTTGTTGCCGGGCCCGATGCTTATTTGGATCTCCCTGCTTTGTTTGCATCAGCCGAAGAAGGTCAAGCGGCAGTGAATGTAAAACTTAGCACTACAGAAACATACCGCGACGTTGTACCGGCAAGAATTCCTGGACAAAACGTGAGCGGGTATATCAGCATTATGCGTGGTTGTAATAATTTCTGCTCATATTGCATTGTGCCATATACACGAGGTCGAGAACGCTCACGGCCTGTTGATAGTATTCTCAACGAACTTGCCGATTTGCGTGCCAGAGGTTTTAAGGAAGCTACTTTGCTGGGACAGAACGTAAACAGCTACTCTTACGAAGATGTGGATTTCCCAAAATTGTTGGCTATGGTGGCTGAGGCTGCTCCAGAGATGAGGATACGCTTCACAACTTCTCATCCTAAGGATATGTCGGATGCTACAATAGAAGCTATTGCTGCTCATCCTAATATCTGCCGTCATATACATTTGCCGGTTCAAAGCGGAAGTAACAATGTGCTTAAAGCAATGAACCGAAAATACACGCGTGAATGGTACTTAGATCGTATTGCAGCCATCAGGAAAGCAATTCCCGACTGTGGGATTACAACCGATTTGTTCACCGGTTTCCATGGGGAGACAGAAGAGGATTTCCTTGAGACTCTTGATCTGATGCGTACTGTCGGTTTTGATTCCGCCTTTATGTTTAAGTATTCTGAGCGTCCTGGAACTTTGGCTTCTAAAACTATGCCCGACAATGTTCCCGAAGAAATTAAGATAGAACGCCTCAACCGTATGATAGCCTTGCAAAACGAACTTTCGGCTGCGTCTAACCATGCTGATATCGGCCACGTTTTTGAAGTTTTAGTGGAAGGTGTTGCAAAAAGAAGCAAGGAGCAAATGGTTGGGCGGACAAGCCAAAATAAAACAGCAGTGTTCCCCAAGGGAGATGCTAAGGTAGGGCAGTTGCTAAATGTTAAGGTCGTAGACGCTTCTTCGGCTACGCTAATCTGTGAACTTGTTTGATAATGGGCATATGAAACTTATTTCTTGGAATGTAAATGGCCTCAGAGCCGTCGCAGGCAAAGGTTTTGCCGATATTTTCAATTCTTTGGATGCCGATTTCTTCTGTGTTCAAGAAACGAAATTAC
>CAJTUG010000007.1:52512-69136 GCA_910579605.1 uncultured Muribaculaceae bacterium
AGCAAGGGCAGATAGATCTGCAATTTCCAGGCTATGAATCGTATTGGAGCTATGCCGACCGCAAAGGTTATTCTGGTACAGCTATTTTTACTCGCCATAAACCATTGTCGGTAAAAACCGGTATGGATGTTGATATCCACGATCACGAAGGTAGGATAGTTGCGCTGGAATATGACAAGTTTTATGTCGTGACGGTCTATACCCCAAATTCTCAAAATGAGCTTGCCCGTCTTGATTACCGTATGGATTGGGAACGTGATTTTCTTTCATTCATAAAGAAACTCGACAAAGATAAACCTGTGATTTTTTGCGGAGATCTCAATGTGGCTCATAAAGAAATAGATCTTGCGAATCCAAAGACAAACCGTCGAAATGCCGGTTTTACCGACGAAGAAAGATCGTGTATGTCTGTTCTTCTTGAAAACGGTTTTGTAGACTCGTTCAGGTATCTTCATCCCGACGATGTCGGACGATACTCTTGGTGGAGCTACAGAGGCAGAGCCAGGGAAAAGAACGTTGGTTGGCGTATAGATTATTTTATAGTTTCGCAACGCTTGGCTTCAAAAATCAAGAAAGCAGATATACTGCCTGAGGTTACTGGAAGCGACCATTGCCCGGTTTTGATGGAAATTGATATTGAATGCTGATTTTTTGATTGAAAATATACTGTTTTTCTACAAATAATTAGTATTTTTGTTCCGTTAATCTTTCCACAGTGCAATGAACGAGGAAGCTCTAAGCAGCATGTATCTTAAGGATACATCTTTTCAAGCTCTCATGCAAAGGCGCATTTTCAATGTGCTTCTCATTGCATCGCCCTACGATGCTTTTATAATGGAAGAGGACGGGCGTGTGGAAGAACAATTATATAACGAGTATGTGGCTCTTAATCTGAGTAGCCCTCCGCGTGTAACCCGTGTTTCTACAATCCATGAGGCTCTTGAGGCTATGCATCAGAAAGCCTTTGATCTGGTGGTAGCAATGCCAGGTGGTGATTTGTCGGAAACATTTGATGGAGCGGCGCTCCTTAAAGCCGATTATCCCTCTGTGCCTATTGTGGTTCTCACTCCCTTCTCCAAGGAAGTTTCGCGTCGCATTGAGCACGAAGACATGTCTAATATAGATTTTGTTTTCAGTTGGCTCGGCAATATGGATTTGCTTCTGGCTATCATCAAATTGCTCGAAGACAGCATGAACGCTAACGATATCACAGAGGTTGGCGTCCAGATGATTCTGTTGGTAGAAGATTCTGTGAGGTTCTATTCGTCGGTTCTGCCGCATATTTACCGTTTTCTCTTATCACAGTCGCGGTTGTTTTCTACCGAAGCCTTAAATCAGCATGAGCAGATGCTGCGCATGCGTGGACGTCCAAAAGTTATGCTTGCCAGAAACTACGAAGAGGCTATGGAACTTTATGAGCGCTACGGGCAGCATATGTTGGGCGTGATAAGTGATGTGTCTTTCATGAAGGGTGGTGTGAAAGATTCGTCGGCAGGAATAAAACTCGCAAAATTCCTGCGTAGCCAGGACCCGTATCTTCCTATTATTATAGAAAGCAGCGAACAAGAAAACGCAAATGCAGTTTCTCAGTTTGGCGGTGTGTTTATAGATAAAAACAGCAAGAAACTCCCGGTAGATCTTGGCGAGGCCATTATGGATAATTTTGGCTTTGGCGATTTTATAATAAGGAATCCTAAGAACGGCGCAGAAATTATGCGTATCCGCGATTTGAAGGATATGCAGCAAAAAGTGTTTGATATTCCTGCAGAGTCGTTGCTCTATCATGCGAGCCAAAACGATATTTCTCGTTGGCTCTATTCCAGGGCAATGTTTCCCATTGCCGAAGTCATAAAACGACACCGTTTTTCCAATATAGAAGAAGCTCCTGCGGTGAAGCAATTATTCTTTGAGCTGATAGTTAAATACAGGAAGATGAAAAACCGTGGAGTAGTGGCCGTATTCAAGAAAGAACGATTTGACCATTATTCTAATTTTGCACGTATAGGACAAGGCTCCTTAGGGGGCAAAGGACGCGGTTTGGCTTTCATTGATTCTATCATTAAAAAGAATCCGGTCTGCGATAATTTTGACGGCATTACAATTTCTATCCCAAGAACTGTGGTGCTATGTACCGACATTTTTGATGAGTTCATGAGGGAGAATAAACTCTATCCTTTGGCTCTAAGCAATGTAGAAGACAATGAAATACTCAAGGCTTTCCTCAAAGCAAAACTGCCGGATCGTGTTAGAGAAGATCTGCTCGCTCTCCTTGATGTCGTAGACAGGCCTTTTGCCGTGAGAAGTTCAAGTCTTCTTGAAGATTCCCATTATCAGCCTTTTGCAGGAATATATTCCACATATATGGTTCCGTATTGTGTGGATTCAGAACTGCGGCTTAAATGGCTTACCGATGCTATAAAAGGTGTGTATGCCTCTGTTTTTTATGCGGCATCCAAATCGTATATGACTGCTACAAGCAATGTCATAGATCAGGAAAAAATGGCCGTTATACTTCAGGAGGTAGTAGGCGAAAATCACAACGGGTTCTATTTCCCATCATTCTCGGGAGTGGGACGCTCTTTGAATTATTACCCTCTTGGCGATGAGCAACCCGAAGACGGTGTTGCCGAAATAGCTATAGGTATGGGTAAATATATTGTTGATGGTGGTCGCGGCCTGAGATTCTCTCCATTGCATCCGGAACATGTTTTGCAGACATCAACTATTGACTTGGCTCTCCGGGATACTCAGACATACATGTTTGCCCTAAAACCATTGGGTGAGGATAAAAATTTCCAAATCAATATTGACGAAGGAGAATGCCTTGTAAAGAAACAAGTACAGGATTTTGCAGATACCGGAGCGTTGAAATATATGGTATCTACATTTGACTATATCAATGGTATACTCAAAGACTACGAGGATGGCCGGGGGCGGCGTGTAGTTACTTTTGCCAATGTTTTGCGAGACAAAGCATGGCCATTGGCAAAGGCACTCGATTTCATGCTAAAGCAAGGACAGACGGCCATGCAGAGACCGGTAGAAATAGAATTTGCCGGTATCATAGCTCCAAAACCTGATGAAAATGGCTTAAAGGGTCAATTGTATTGGCTTCAAATAAGGCCAATTATAGATCGTAAGAATCTAATTTCAGACGAGGTTCTGGAATGCGACGATTCCGAACTTATCCTAAGATCTGCAACGGCTCTCGGTAATGGAATGATAGAGGGGGTTAAAACTGTGGTTTACATAAAACCAGAGGTCTTTGATTCTTTAAACAACCCTAAAATTGTTCCTATACTCCAACGTGTAAATAAAGCCATGATTGAACATTCCGAGCCTTATTTGCTTATAGGTCCAGGCCGTTGGGGATCTTCCGACTCTGCGTTGGGCATACCTGTTAAATGGGCTGATATTTCGGCAGCGAGAGTAATTGTAGAGGCTGCTGTAGGAAACTACAGGATAGAACCGAGCCAAGGAACTCATTTCTTTCAGAATCTCACGTCTTTTGGAGTAGGATACTTTACTATTGATCCTCAAGGAGGAAATGGATTCTACGACCATAATTTTCTTGATGCTATTCCTGCCGATTACGAAGACGACTATTTACGTATTATACACTTTGATACCCAGCTTGAAATTGCCATTAACGGTCGATCGGGTCTTGGTATCGTAAGAAAACCCGCACAGGGAAATCCTTCTACTAATCCATTAGAAAAATGAGCTTTTTTAAAAATATTGCAAGGGTCTTCGGCTTTGGAGACCGTGAAAACGAGATAGATGATCTGACATCCGACGATTCCGAGGAAATTCAGGATAATCTGCAAGCTAAGGTGCAAGTTGCGGATTCGGTTGCCGACGAAATGTCTGCGCCAAGGATAAGCGATGAAATGAAATCTAAAATCTTTGAGAGCGTTTTAGCCGTTTTCAATGAAGCGTTGCCGGAATTCCTGCAGAAATCCATAGACCCTGAAGCACAACAAAAAGCGCTCCTTGAAAAAATTAATTCGTCTCTGGATGGATACCTTGATAATTTAAATGTTCAGGCAGAACGTTTTGCCGAGAATAAACTTCGCACCGAAACCGACAATGTCAAGGTTGAGGCAGATAAGCTCAAGAATCAGATGGAAAAGCTCGAGAAGCAACGTGATAATTTCCGTGAACAGCAGCTTAGCGCAGATCGCCGGCGAAGGGCTTTGGCAGATAGAGTATCCGATTTGGAAACGCAACTTGCCACGGCAGAGGCCGAGCGCGAGCAATTTGAACTTGAAAACAAAAGCCTCCTAAATAAAATCAAAGTTGCTGAAGTGCAGCCGGGACTTGTAGAGGAAATGTCACGTGAAATTGAGAGGCTTAAAACTGAAATTGAAAATGCCTCAAAGGGTTCGGATAATGCCTTGGAAGCTGCGCGTGCATCTCAGTTGAAGCAATTAAATGAGGAATTGGCTAAATGCAAGGAAAATCTTGCTCAAACAGAGCTAAAAGTAGCCGAGGCCGAGAAAAAAATTGCTGAAGCCGAGGCCGCTAAAGATTTGGCATGTTCCGATGCGCACCAGTGGAAAGAAAGTGCGCTTCAGTTGCAAAATGATTTGGAAGAATTGAAACAGGGAAACCTTATTTCAAGCGAACTATATTCTGGTTTGCAAAACGAATTGGTAGCAGAAAGAGAAGCCAAGGAGGCTGTTGAAGCAGAATTGGCAGAGGCAAAAGGCATATACGATACAGTTTTGACGCTCCAATCGCAGATGGAACAAGTAGAAGATATCATCAAGAAACGCGACGAACGAATTTCAAAGCTCAAAACAGCAAATAAAAAACTTAAAGACGAATTGGCGCAAATCAAGGCTTTATCTGTAGACAACGGTTTGTTTTCTATGGCAGAAGAACCTGCTGCTGTGTATTCTAAAAATGCTCCTGCCGATCAAAGCGATAATTTAGATGAAGACTTTGAACTGCCCGATTGGTTTTGTGCGTCCAACGATCCTGAGTACGATGCTACTATAAAAAGTGAGCACATCGATTTCGGATATCAGGAGCCTCCTAAAAAGCCTCGTCCACCCGAAAACGATGCGCAATTATCGTTATTCTAATCAGTAATTAAAAGTATAAACGTGTTCGTTTTGTCCTAATCGGTTGAGGCGAACACGGAATGTTTCTGTTTGGTTGTTATGTTTTACAACAACCGTTACAGGACCTCCGTTCCATGCAAGCGGATCTAAACGATACATTACGACACTTACTTCATATTGCCCGTGCATAGGATTGGTCCAATAGATGTTTTCGGCAGAACCGCGGCCTCCTCGCCTGTTGTCTACGTCTAACCTGCCACCGGTGGCGGCATCTGTCATATTCTGGAAATATAATTCATTGCCGTTTGGTTGTGCTACATGAAGGTCTACATCACCGGGAAAATCCCAAAGCATAGTTATTTTTATTTCGCCGTCGTTGCCTATATTACGTGCTATTTCCTCAGCTTCTTCTTCACTGGGCGTCGTAGGCTCTTCATATGGTGGTTGTGGTTGTTCTGTTGTTTGTTCTTCGTTGCATCCTCGACAGTTTGTCATCAACAATAGTGCTATCAATATGATGTATACTGCGGCAAGTATGCCTTTCATCTTTCCGTTCATAATATTAAAATTTATCGGGTGAGAAGATATACATATATTGCTATTTGGATAAATAAAATGGCTGGAACACCGATGTAAAACAATGGTTTCCTGCATTTATGGTTGAATATAACCATTCCGCAGAGCGAACCGAATGCCCCTCCTAAAACCGTGACTATGGCAAGGAGAAACTCGGGTATACGCCATTTGTGGTAAACGGCCCTGTGCTTGTCGTAAGCCCATATGATAAACGAAAGCAAGCTCATGAAATATATGAGTGGCAGGAGGGTTTCTGTGAAAATATATGGTGTCATACTTAACCGAAGAAATTAGGAAGATTAGGTAAAAAACCGGTCAAAAAATAATAATTGAAAATCAGTAGCAATGCCCCGCCGAGGGCTAATGCTGCTTCGCCTATTATTTTCCAAATCGGGAACGGGCCATCTACTTCATAGAGTTCATATTCCTTTTCATCTTTTTCAAGTTGGAGGGGTAATTTAGGGAAAACACGTTCTGTAGAGTAGAGGCTCACTTCAACGGGTTTATCTGTTGTGAAAAACTCACTGCTGAAATTCATCTCACCTTGTTGATCCAAAATGGCAGTTTGGCGGTGGTCGTCTTGTTGTAGTATAGCTGTTAAACCAACTCCTGGCCGATTGCCTTTAAGGATAACACGGAGTGTCATGTCTTGGAGCTCATTGCCGCTTGTATATGGCAATTGGAATATATATTCTCTTTGGTGATAGTCTAAATTGTATGTTGCATTGAAATTCGGCGAATGGGTATCGCAAGCTGTCATGGTTTCACCTGAGACAACACCATTGAGAGCGATACATCCGGTTGGGTCTGTGAGATAATCTATTGGTCCGTCTCCGGTATCTACTGTTACCGGATATTGAGGCATAGGATCTCCAGAGGCATTTATAACACGTAAGAAAGCGTCGAACTCTACTGTCGGAACAGTATCGAAAACAAAATCAAAAACGACGAGTTCTCCCTCTATCCTTTTGGTCGCCTGTTGGTCTCTTACATGTGCAACGGCATCGGTAGGTGTCTGAGGTGTGTCTAATTCTACAATCGCTTTGCCTTGTGAGTTTGTGAATAGATTATAAGATTGACTGCCTGCAATTAGCCTGACGGCTTCGTTGGCTATTCCATTGCCATCGGAATGTACATTTATTTCTATCCTTGTTTTTGGCGTAGCGGGTGTGGCAATATTGAAATCAAAAACATTATCGGTGTTTTTTGTCAATTGGCGTCTAACACTTTGCCCGTCATAGACAACCGTACAGAACTCGTCTTCAAACCACGGGAATCTTACCGTGCCGGTACCGTTGAATATTTGTACCTCAGCACTCCTGTAACCGTAATTTACCATTGCGCTTTCCCCATGAACGTCTACACCGTCGCGACGTGCATTAACGCGCACTGTTGTATATTCTGTCACATCTAAGTCTACGTGCGTAGTATCTTCGGCGACAGTAAATTCTCGTTGGAATCCTGTTTTTTGGTCTTCAAGTAAGAAATGATGTCCAATAGTGGGAATCCCGAAATCGTAAAGGCCGTTATTATCTGTAAAACATGATTCCGACCAGCGGGTGCCCTGCATGTATTTAAACTCGCGATTAGCTATAGCTCTGCCGTCGATGACAAAACTTATTGTCACTGCTTCTCTCACAGTTTGTTTTTCGGGATCGATAATTGGACCTGCAGTTGCTCGTTTAAAATTGGCAAACCCCCAACCGGTAATGAGCAATTCCATACCAGTGCCGTTATTACGTACAAATAGGAAATCGTCGTTAGGCACGGTAAATATTGATTCAAGTCGGGCTTTTTCGGTTGGACGACGAGAAATTGCGCGTTCAAGCAGGGTAGATAGCAACAATCTTGCCTGTGTCTGAGTTTCATCGGACACTGCTCCGAGTGGCTGCCATCCTTGAGTATCAGCAACCGACCAATAATATCCTGCCGGGGTCACGTAGACTTTGGCAAAATACGATGCGTCGCCTTCAAGCAAGGTCTTTAGACGGTTGTTTGCCATAGGACCTGCTTGGAGGTTTGGAACTTGCCAATGTACCTCCGATTGGAGTACTTCTTTTATCTTTGCCATAGTTAATGGTTATTGTACAATTTCGTTTCAATATTTCGTTTAGCCTCTGTAAACATATCACCTATGCCCGATGTGTAGTAGACGGTGCTTCGGAGATCAGACTCCATTTCTATGAGCCTACGTCCCATAGCTTTTAATTTTTCGCTATCCAATTCCGGCGTTTTGTTCACAAAAGAATTGACTTGACGTAGAAACGTTTGTATTGCCGTTCTTTCGCTGTTTATATAATTACGCTTTGATTGCTCAATTTTCTCCGATAATGCATCTTTGTTAAGCGATTTTTTTATCCATTGGATATTTTGGAGGTCTCTACGGCTTTCAAACAAGTCTTCAGCTCGGTCGCGGCTTTGCATGGCGGCTTTATAAATAGCATTGTAGTCGGCGAAATCCACAACTTTTTTCTCGTCGATATAGTTACTGCTCATTGTGCTTGTTTGTGGCTTGAAACGCGCATTGCGCCCATAATTTGTGATGGCGAAATTATATAGTGTATTGTAGGCATCTTTGTCCTTTTGTAGACGGGAGTAAATCGGAGCGTTTTTCACGGCGGCATATTTATTTCCTAAAAAAGCAACTCCTTTGTATGCTCGGTCTAAGGATGGTATACTGTTTATCGGCGATATAGGAAGATCCGGTTTGAATAGTCCTCCGGTGTGTGTGAGAAGTGTATCAATGGTTGCTATTGCCGTTGTCCCGAAATGATCCTCAAGAGTTTTTATGTCGTTTTGAGTCAATTGGTTGTCGTATATAGCAAGCATGGCTGCAAAGTTGTCATAGATACTGTCTTGCCAACCTTGGCTTAATATGTTGTGGACCTGAGTGTTGATTTGGGTGTGAAGCCTGTCTGTCACATATAGGCGTTCTTCTGGTGGCGGCATGTGGGTATCACGTTTGAATGCAAGATAATAGCATCCAAACAAGGCGCTTACAACCAAACCGACAATAACAAGCAATTTAAATAAATCCTTCATAATATCAATAGATCATTAGTTGGGTAAAGTTTTAGCCGTTCTCCTGCTTATTGCGGTCGGTTATACTCGTTCCGTTTCGTTTGTTCTGGTTGCTCGGCGCATTGGTTGCATTAATATCATCGGGTTCTCCGCTTGTTTCTTCAACTTTTGGGCTTACACTTTCTTCTGTCTCAGTTATTTCCGTCTTTCCGGTTTCATTAGAAACCACCTCTTCTGGTTCTTTATTTTCTGAGGTGTTTGTTTCTGGTTCATAATTCGTGGCTTTGGCCTCTGACTTTTCGTTTTGTCGGTTATTATTAGTAGCATTTGTATCGGCTACTGTAGTCTCTATACCGATATATTCTTTTATTTTGTCGTTTTGAAATACACCAATAGCAAGACCTGCTGCAAAGAACAATAAAAAAGCCAGAATAATCACGAAAATCTGCGTCACATACCAATTAGACGAAACTTTGTTGTTCATCGCCATTGCCGATGAGAATTTGGACCACCAGCTTGTACTGTCTTCCTTTGAAATTTTTACCGTGTAGACATTGCTGTTGTCGGTGCGGCAACCGGTTCCTGTAAATCGAGTAGGATTATCTACTTTAACAATTACAACAGTGTCTGGTATAGCTGGGAGTGGTATTTCGGCTTTTGCTTTCCCGTTATCGTAAGTATAGTTAGGAATAATCTCAAGGCATACTTTCGCTGATCCCGAATTATATTCAAGTTCCAAATTTGGGGAATATGTTTCTTTTGCAGGAAAAGAAACATTCAAGACAGCATTGCCAAGGACAGAATCGTTGGTTGTTGTTGGCCTTCTGTCTTTACCTCCAGCCAAAGGTTTGCTTTGATGCTTTTGCTTTAAGCAAAGGTAGATTGTTGAGCCAACTAATCTTGCCGAGTCAAGGATAAAATCGCTTGCAGTACCGATACGGAATAATTGAAGCAATTTAGATTTGTCGGCAGCACACTCATAAAATTTAGCGATACTGTCGCCATAAAGGTACACGCTGTTGTTTTCCAATGGAGCCCATTTATATGAGCCATCTTCTGTTACTACGAATTGCTCTATTTTGCGGAGTTCTTGTATCTTTGTTTTATCACTTTTGATGCCTTCTATGTCTATACGTAGCGTTTCAGAATTCATTTCTGGAGAAAATTCAACCGTAACAGTCCCTTGCTCCGGATGAATTTTAACTGCAGCTCCGGCTGGTGCAGGGTAATATGCTCCATGGGCGGCAGCACTGAGTACCTCTTGGCGGGAGAGACTAACTGATACGTTCTTATATGCTGTTACACTGAAACCACATTCGTTGCTGTTGATAACCAACGGGAGATTTCCCAACACCTTATTCTCTGGCTGCCCATCTTTTCGCTTTATTGTCACTTTAATAACAGGTTCGGCGTCAAGTTCCTGTGGCGTGAGACTTATAGTTTGTACATTAGCAAACGATGCACTGAAAATTGCAAGAGATGCCGGTTCTAATCTTGGGCATAGTTCGGCTTTCTGCATAGATCGGCCTATAGTATTATCAGTACATGCCACAAATACAATCGGACCAGATGCGTTCATGCATATTGAACCACCCCATATTGGCATGGTTGTATAGTCCTGAATCAAGGGCTTGAGAATACTTAGATTCAGAGGTTCCTCTTTAAGCTTTACGACCGCTCCATAGTTATAGAGCAAACCTTGATCAAAGAAATAATTTTTCAGCCTGTCAAGAATTTCAATAGGAGAAACCTCAACACCGTTATTTCTGCATATGATGTGGCCTGCAGGAACACGTATGCCTATATGGAATACGCTTTCACGGCCATCGTTGCCTTTAAAACGACAAACGCAAATCTGGTAGGTACTATAATCGTTTTTAAGTTCCGCTGAGTAGTAGAACGGAGATTCTACTGAGGCAGACCAGTCGTTGTCTACCAATTCCGAACCTTCCCAATCAAGACTTTCGCGGAAATTACCTGTTCGTCTTCCTAATATCTGGATGCCTATATTTGCCATGGTAAGATTTCGTTATTTGATGTTTAACATTATGTCGCGCAGCTTGTGGCTACCTCGTTTACTAATCTCATGGGAGCAATAATCGCGTATCACCTTTACGAATATATCGGAGTCGTTTTGATTATATTCAAAAACATTACCTACCGTGAAATTACCAAGACTGAAACAGAATATACGAGGACGTCCATCAAGCTCTTTTTCTTTTGAGTAATTGATACCAAGCTCTTTGCAAGATTCTATCAAGCGTTGACGTGCCATATCGCCAAGTATATTGTTTACGTAGTTGCGGGCATGCTCCAAACGATTGCCTGCCGGCAACATATCGGCCTTGGTAACGACAAAGTGTAAGCCTCTGACTTTGCGCATTATACTTTCGTTTTTATTTACTCCCGCAGTTTTACTAAACATGAGACCTACCAATTTAGCAAGAGCTTTTTCTTGTATGAGTTGCTCCTCTTCGTCTTTTGTAGGGTCAACAACGAGGAAGAATACCTTCTCGTTGTTGTTACACAGGATATTGGTGGCTCCCGTTCCCATGTCTTCAAATGTCACTATAGCATCGCCATTGGCATTAAGTGCTTGGGCTATACGGTCGCGGAAAGCCTCGCCCGCCATGTCTACGAGATTGAAAGAAAAATTCTTTTTGCCATCCTTGCTCACAGCCGGAATCATTGCCACAAAATCTCCTTGGGTTGGTTTGTAGGCTATCCCTTTTTTTGCATACATGCGCAGACTTGTCCCATATGTACCGCCGGGTTTGTCTGGATCAAAATCAATTTCAGGATTAATAAGCAATCCGCTCAATACGCATGTCTTGCCAGATGATGGAATGCCGAAGAAAACAATATCAGTAACGCCACTGTCTCCAACCTGGTTGGGTTGAATAGCACTGTCGGGGAACTGGCGGCTTAGAATGCTTTTTATATTCGGTGCAGTGCGGATAAGTTCAAATATTCGATCCGATGTTACTCCGGCTGCTTCTTTAAGTTCATCGGTAGTAAAATAGCCGCTGTCCAAGAGTGTGCAGAAATTGGAGGTGTCAAAGGCCACCGGGTTGAGGCGTATCTCGTCTAATGTCTCTTGTTTAAGAGAATTAATACGGTCTTTTATCTGGTTGATAAAAAGGTGTTTGCTATTGTTTTGTGCAAAAGCTATGAGGCTGAAAATATCTTTATTTTTCAGGTTTACCCAATCTTGGCTTGCGCTGTTGATATCTCTCACCTCGGGAGAATGTATCCCGAAACCACGGTAGTAGTTGTCGTATTCCTGAACAGATGCCGGTATATCTTCTTGCGACAAAGCCCATGTCCAAAAACTATGGTCGCCTTGGGTACTGAACTCTGATATGCCTGAATATGTGGCCAAAAACTGTTTGAGCAAATCAATGCTTTTCAATTTGTGGTTTTCGTCAAAGAGTTTTGCCCATTCATTTCTTGCGGTAGAAAGAAGCGCGTTGGCAAAAATATCTCTCCATTGTCTCGCTTTGCTCACATGTTCACTGGCGAAATCGCTGTGTTCCCAGTTGTTTATATATGTGTTGACTGCAGCGACATCGTCGTTAGACGGATAGACATTGTTTGCATTATATTCTGCAATGGCCTTTTCAGAATTATTTTCGACTTTTTTGAATTCGCGGCCTTCGTCGCTCCTGTTATGCCAACTACGAGCCGTTTCTACATGGCTTGATGCAGAAGCCTTGTTTTCCCATTTTGTTATATAGCTGTTCAACGCATTAAACGTTTCGTCGCTTAATGGATCTGAGTTGAAAGTATTTTGCAATGTAGCGAATTCTGCCTCTTCTTCTGGATCGGGCATCATTGCTATCAAGGCTTTTACCGCTGCCAAAACTGGTTTAAATGCCGGCTTTTCTATCTCATACGCCTCTAAATCGGCTATAGTTATCTTCTTTTCGTTGATTTTGCCCACAATATCTTGGGCTGTTGTGCTCCTCGAGCTGAGCCAATGTTTTACCGGGGTTGTTAGTGCCATGACTGTTCGTTTTTATAGTGGAAGAGCATAATTATCGGAAATCTTTGGACCGGAAGGTCCTGATTTAAGTGAACTATAGGTGAGGAGAAACCATAGAATGTAAAAGAATCCTAACACCAGACTCACTATAAAACCCATTATTTGGAATCGTTCGGAAAATATGTCTTGATATTTTCTTGCAAACCTATCTACAGTGATTCGGTAATTGTAGAAATCGCTTTCGTCGGCTCGCCATGTTCCGTTGCTGCCGCTGTGAACTGTTGGGAGAGTATATTCGCGGGAAACGTTTGTAAGGCAGTTGCCTATCTTGTCGGCTATAAGCTGCATTTTTATCTTCAATTCGTTATATTCCAACGGGGTCAGACCGGCAGATAATGTCCTGAGAGAATCTATGGAAACCTCAATAATACCTGTATTGGGTATTTCACTTGCAGTGAGATAATCAATCCATTGCTCGTATTGTTTTTTGAATTCGTTTATGCCTGTACTTGTGATGTTTTCTGGTTGCATACCAACCCGTTCTACCATGAATTGGCGCAGCGACGGAGAAACCTCACCACTTGTAGATACACGGAAATTGCGCAAGCCTTTCACTGTGTTTTCAAGCCTTTCAGTTTCGGCTTCCTTGAACAATATAGGAAGATTATTGATTTCTGAAATATCTTCGTCGGCAGCAGAATCCAATTCGCTTTTGATTTTAAGGAAACCGATTGTATTTCCCATAGGATCAATAGAAAGAGCCACTATTGCAAGCATAACAACAGTGCAAACCCATTTTACAGGTTGCCATAAACGTTGGTCGTTATATGCTTTTTTTGCTATTATTCCAAAACCTATAGCCAAAAAGCCGACTATAAACATCGCCAAGCCGAATATTAGGGCTGTTGCTGCCGTCCCGCCTTCTACAATTATACCGAAAGCAGTACCGGCAGAAAGTAAAATCAATGCTATCAAAGATAATATTCCAGCCGGAGAGTAAAATGAGATATATTTCAGATTCATGGTTTATCTTGTTGAAATTCGTTATACTGTTCTCTTGAAATGGAAATTACGTTGTGCCACAGATTCCGATTCCAAGCTTGTAACAATAGCTTTGCCATGGGCATCGCGTCCGATGTTTATTTTTGCCTTCGAGAAAGGGAATACCCCCTCAGTAGCACTTGGTGCTTCTTCTTGGGTCAACACAATCTCGTTGCCGCGTTTTACCGCGTTATATTCACCGCTCCACCATGGAGTTGGATTAGGTAGGTTGGAAACATATTTTACTATCCCTTTCCCGGCTCCCGTAGAAATAAATTGCATTTTAATTAATGGAGGAAGGGCTCCATCTTCTTCTGTTTCCAAAAATCTTAATATTGTTCCTGTTACAGATACAGAATCGCCATCCGAAGTCTCAAAAAGGAACTTTTCTATCTCTTCATAGCTAAGGAAAGTACTTTCTACCTTTTTCAGTGCTGGTCCTATTTGCAAAACGGGGCCAATGGTTGTATTACCTCTCACAGCTTTACCGGTAGATTTAAGTATGGTTGCTATTTCTTCGGCTTTCAGAGTTGGATCAAGAGATTTTATGAGGCCACAAGCTCCGGCTACTATGGGCGACGAAAAACTCGTGCCATCTACTGGAGAGTATCTGTCGGTATGTGGGATCATACCTGGTATTTGAACTCCAGGCGCTGAGATTGTAGATTCATATATGTTCATGTCTGGAAAATTACCGAAATTGCTGAACATTGCCTTGCTCATATTCCTGTCTACTGCCGACACCTTTATCGTTTTTTCGCTGCGTTTCGTTGCATCTATAGCCGTAAATAGGTTCTCATTGCCTGCTGCCCAAACTATAGTCACAAAATATTTATCGGCCATATCAAAAACGTATTTCCATACATTCTCCAAATCTAAAAACCGACGCTTCGCTATCTCTATCTGTTGAGATACAGATAAACGTTCAAGGTCCTGCGATAATACAAGACCTGCAGAAATATTTACTACCGTAGCACCATGATTTATGGCATAGAGTAAGCCCTGAAGCATGGCAAGGCACCCGAAACGACCGCCTAAACTTATGGGCATGAATTTGCAATCGGGAGCTATTCCGGCAGAACCCTTGCCGTTGTCCAATGCTCCTAAAGCCATTGAGGCAACCATTGTGCCATGGCACATCACAGGATCCGGTTGGCGAGGATTATAAGAATCGGGCAAACCAACATTGCGGTCGCCGTTGGCAACGCTGTAGGGCGATACAATATTGTCGCCTATAAATTCCACATTATTCAAATCAAAATAGCTGTCTACTATTGCAATTGTAACGTCGCTGCTGCCTTTGGTGATTTCCCAACCGTCGTGAGCCTTTATAGCATCAAAATACCAAGAGGTATCGCGGTTGGAAAATACCGGATCAGATGGCAGGGCAGAACCTTCCATGATACTTTCGTCAAAGACCATAAAAGGAATGTTTGGTATCTGTCCTGGCAAATCTTGGATTATTTGTTGCCTTTTTTCTGCAGGTACTTTTATAGACATCAATTTTGTATTGCGATCATGAAACAAAATGCTGTGTTCCGGCTCTGGATATAATTCGCGGAATTTGGAAATCCATTCATCTTGTTGCTCATTGGTCGCTTCTGCTCCAAAAATAACATTGATACGGTTGCCCACAAGTTGCCGCCCGTCTTCTTCTATAATGTCTTCATCGTTGATGGGAGGGACTGCAACACTTATCACTTCGGCGGTATCAGTAGGAATTTGAGGTGAAGATTCAACCGGAGGCAAATTCCTTTGGGATACATCGTCGCGGCAACTGCGGAACTGGCTAAGCAAGAACAGGAAAAGGGTAAGGAATACCATAAAAAGCAAGCCCCGCCCAAGGCATCCTAAGCAACCCCATGGTTGCCAAAAAAAGTAATGCCACTTTACTGGTCCGTGCGAATCAAAATGGATGCGCTTCATTAGTGATTGGTTTTATTTTGAATTATGTGGTTTAGCTGTGTGTTTATTCAGAATGATATTCTGCTTATAATATCTCCCAATGCACGGTTGACCTCCGGCTTTAGTTGGCTGCGCTTGAGATGGACGATATAAGCAATGGTCATATATCCAAGCCACAGATTATAGTGATTGTCAAACGATGGAGATAGAGTAGTGCCGTTACCTTGCAGACGGGCAAACAGATCGGAAAGCTCGTCGTGGCTGTAATTTTCCTTCCGTTCCTTGTCTATATATTCAAAAGCATCAAGATAATTCTCGTCGGAGATTATTCGGGCTTTGGCTTTCTGTTCTTCGGTGAGCATGGAGTAGCCGAAATCATTTACAAATCCGTTGATTAATGATGCCATCATATCAGCAACGAGACTTTCTTTCACATCTGCCAAATTTGTAATATTTACCTCATTTTTGATTTTTTCGGCAAGTCGGTCGGCAAGATGCAGCCGTTCGGCGGTGTCTTTAAGGGTTTTTGTAAGGTCTTTCATCAATACAGGGCTAAAGCTGTCAGACCCGGTAAAAGTATTCATAAGACCCTCAGAACCTATCTTCTCATGCCATAGCTCCAATATATTGTCCGATATGAATGCTTCGTTGGTCTTAGGACGCATTGTCGGTTCAAAGAGTATTGCAGGGTCTATATTTTTTTGCTCCAGACGTTCTGTCGCAATCTGTTTGGTACTCCAACGATAGACAGTCATGAGCTTATGCCATTTCTCGTCTTCGGTAGTGCAGCCCTCAAAATTGTTACACCGTTTGCGGATTAGTTCATAGTCCTTTATATTGTTTATCTCGTTGTTGATTTGTGTTCCGTGGACAAGAGAATGTATAGCCCCGAGACATTCTACTTCTGTAACTTGGAGCGCTTGGATGAGATGCCCGAAATAATAGTTGTCGAAATTGCAGGTTGAGTCAAGCTCCCAATGGATATTTCCGGCTGTAGTAATGTTTTGCTCCAATTTCTCGTCGTCGG
>CAJTUG010000008.1:0-11492 GCA_910579605.1 uncultured Muribaculaceae bacterium
GCACGTCTGGACGCACTTGCCCAAGCTATGGGTCGGATAGAAAAAGCCTATGGCCGCGGAGCGGTCATGAAGATGGGCGATGAGGTGATAGAAGATATCGAGGTCATCCCTTCGGGTTCCATTGGTCTTAACGCAGCTTTGGGTGTTGGTGGTTATCCTCGTGGCCGTATAATCGAGATATTTGGTCCGGAATCGTCTGGTAAGACCACATTGGCTATCCATGCTATTGCTCAGGCGCAGAAGAACGGCGGTATCGCTGCAATCATAGATGCCGAGCATGCTTTTGACCGTTTTTATGCCCAGAAGCTTGGGGTAGATGTCAACAACTTGTTGATATCGCAACCCGACAATGGCGAGCAGGCATTGGAAATTGCGGAGCAGTTGATTCGTTCGTCGGCTATAGATATCCTTGTGGTAGACTCAGTGGCTGCGTTGACACCCAAGAACGAGATAGAAGGCGAAATGGGCGACCGCAACATGGGCTTGCAGGCGCGATTGATGTCGCAAGCCATGCGCAAACTTACGGGAGCTATTTCCCGTACAAACACTACATGTATTTTCATAAACCAGTTGCGCGAAAAGATAGGTCAGATGTTTGGCCCTTCCGAAACCACTACCGGCGGTAACGCTCTCAAGTTCTATGCTTCTGTGAGAATAGATATCCGCTCGCGTACCCAGATAAAAGACGGAGAAGATATTTTAGGACGTCGTGCTTTTGTCAAAGTTGTCAAAAACAAAGTTGCGCCGCCATTCAAACGTGCTGAATTCGATATTCTGTTTGGCGAAGGCATTTCTCATGCCGGAGAAATATTGGATTTAGGCGTTGAATACGATATCATCAAGAAAAGCGGTTCTTGGTTCAGCTACAACGGTGTCAAGATAGCCCAAGGCGATACTAAGGCGAAGAAAGCGCTTGCAGATAATCCTGAACTTTGCGATGAGCTTGAAGCAGCCATTATGGAGGTTCTTAAAAGCAAAGACCGCTTCATGCGTCCTTCTCCGGCAGAAACAACTGTATCCGACGATGAAGAATCTCAAAAAACTGTCGCCATGGTAAACGATTACGATGAAGACGACGATCTTCCTGATGATTTCTCTATAGAGGAAGACCTTTGATTTTTCTTTACCCAAACACAAAAACAGCCGCATTCCCAGGCATAGGATGCGGCTGTTTTTGTGTTTGCAAGCTAAAAAGATTCTGTCAATAACCTATCAATAAACCAATAACAATCATTTATATAAACCCTTAGAACACAGTACCTCCCGGCACCCTTTATAGCTTGCTTATATTTTCAACATTTTGGCATTCTTCATTTTTTAGACATAGTCTGCGAAGCGTTCCTGCAATTTTTTGCGGGCAAAGAAGATACGGCTTTTCACTGTTCCGAGGGGAAGTTCCATTTTCTCTGCAATTTCGTTGTATTTGTAACCGGCCACGTGCATTGAGAACGGGATGCGGTAGGCGTCTTCGAATTCGTTTATTGCAGCGGTGATTTCTTTTGCGCCATAAGATTCTTCGGGAGAATCTATACCTGAATCCTGGCTAAGGTTCAAGTGGTAGAGATTATCTGTGGTGTCTACCATTGTAGCGGTGCGCACGCCGCGGCGGTAGTTATTGATGAAGATATTGCGCATGATAGTGAAGACCCAACCTTTGAAATTAGTGTTTTCGGCGTATTTGTCTTGGTTGTCGAGAGCCTTCAAAGTAGTGTCTTGGAGGAGATCGTATGCGTCGTCGCGGTTGTTGGTGAGCATGAATGCGAAATTGAGCATGTTGCTCTGGAGAGCCATCAGATTAGCGGAAAAAGTTGAAGTTGCCATAATGTGAATTTTTTATGTAGTTGAAATATTTTTTAGTTTGAATCGGATGTCTTTCGTTGTCCGACATTGCAAAGTTACTTACAAAACCGCCAAAACAAGAAATTTAATGTTAACGAATGTAAAAATAAAAAATTTTGATAGAATAAATTTTGTAAATATTTGATATTCAAACAAATAATAGTTTACAAAAATGTTACACAGTTGTTACATAGTATGTATTTGTAACAAAAATGACTATTTTTTTGAGTGTTTCGTCGTCCTTTTGTTTGGGTATAGATTTGTGTTGATGTAACTTGGTGATTTGTAGAGTCAAGCTTTATGTTCATGTTTTGTAAAGTGGGGATTTTTGCGTAATTTTGTAGCATAATTTGCCCAAGTATGAAAAATATCCGCAATTTCTGTATTATAGCACATATAGACCACGGCAAGTCTACCCTTGCCGACCGTTTACTTGAATATACCAACACCGTATCAGCCAAAGATATGGAAGCCCAGGTATTAGACGACATGGATCTTGAGCGCGAGCGAGGCATCACTATAAAAAGCCATGCCATCCAGATGGATTACTTGCTCGACGGCCAGAAATATACACTCAATCTAATAGACACTCCCGGACACGTAGACTTTTCTTATGAGGTATCTCGCAGTATAGCTGCATGCGAAGGCGCTCTTCTCATCGTAGATGCTTCTCAAGGAATCCAGGCACAGACAATATCTAATCTCTATATGGCCATAGACAATGACCTTGAGATAATACCTGTTCTCAATAAATGCGATCTTGATTCTGCCAATCCCGAAGAGGTAGAGGATCAGATAGTGGATTTACTTGGTTGTAAACACGAGGAAATAATCCGTGCCAGCGGCAAGACCGGGATGGGAGTGGAAGAAATATTGAAAGCGATTGTAGACAGGATTCCTGCTCCGGTAGGCGACCCCGATGCACCTCTTCAAGCACTTATATTTGATTCTGTGTTCAATCCATTCAGAGGCATCATAGCATATTTCAAAATAGAAAACGGCACGATACGCAAAAATGATTTTGTTAAATTCGTTGCTACCGGCAAGGAATATCATGCCGATGAAATAGGCATTTTGCGTCTGGATATGGAACCTCGCCAAGAACTTTCTGCCGGCAATGTAGGATATATCATTTCGGGTATAAAGACAAGCAAGGAAGTTAAAGTGGGTGATACCATAACCCATGTAGATCGCCCGTGTTCACAGGCAATAGACGGTTTTGAAGAGGTTAAGCCTATGGTTTTTGCCGGCGTTTACCCGATAGAAACAGAAGATTTCGAAAACCTGAGAACTTCATTGGAAAAATTACAGCTCAACGACGCTTCGCTCACTTTTTCTCCCGAGTCGTCGGCTGCTTTAGGTTTCGGTTTCCGTTGCGGTTTCCTCGGTTTGCTCCATATGGAGATTATACAGGAGCGCCTGGGACGCGAATTTGATATGGACGTGATAACTACCGTTCCAAATGTGAGCTACCGCGTCTACGATAAACGCGGCGAGATGGTAGAGGTTCATAATCCTTCGGGTTTGCCCGATCCTACACTCATAGATCATATAGAAGAACCTTATATAAGGGCATCTATCATAACAACGGCCGAATTTATAGGTCCTATAATGACACTGTGTCTTGGCAAGCGAGGCGAACTTGTAAAACAAGAATATATATCGGGCAACCGTATGGAGCTTGTCTTCGACATGCCTTTGGGTGAAATAGTAATAGATTTCTATGATAAGCTTAAGAGTATTTCCAAAGGTTACGCTTCATTTGATTACCACATACATTCTTTCCGTGAAAGCAAGCTCGTGAAACTCGACATACTTCTTAACGGCGAAAGTGTGGATGCTCTTTCCACTTTGACTCATGTGGACAATGCTGTGACTTTCGGGCGACGGATGTGCGAGAAACTAAAGGAACTTATCCCGAGACAACAATTTGATATAGCAATCCAAGCTGCGATAGGTGCCAAAATCATTGCCCGTGAAACCATTAAAGCCGTGAGGAAAGACGTGACGGCAAAATGCTACGGCGGTGATATCTCACGTAAACGTAAACTTTTGGAAAAACAGAAAAAGGGAAAGAAGAGAATGAAACAGATAGGTTCTGTAGAAGTTCCGCAAAAAGCTTTCCTTGCTGTTTTGAAACTTGATTAATCTCTCCTTTTCACCAATAAGATGAAGAATCTCTCTTTTGTTGCTTTGGCAGCGGCTGTTTTAATGCCAGCTAATGCATATGGCTTACAAATCAATACTACGGCAGGCGCCTTACCAGGTTTGGTTAAGGATTCTGATGCAATAACGGAACTTACAATAACAGGTTCTGTAGATGCTTCCGATTTGTTTTTTATCGATGACAGACTCAAAAATCTCAAGGTCTTAGATCTTTCTGGAGCTAAGATAGAGTCTTATTCCGGCGATAAGCTACGAGGCATATCTACTTTCCCGGCAAATTTTATACCAGTAGGAACATTTGCCGGATCGTCTATCTCGGAAATTAAATTGCCGGTTACAGATGGTTTGTCTATAGGCGATATGGCATTTTCGGCTACTTTGGTAGAAAGTATTGTAATTCCAGGAAACGTTGTTTCTATAGGCATCGGTGCTTTCAGCAATTGCACTAAACTTAAAACATTAGATATTGCCGATACGGCTGTAGGGGCGTATGCTTTCAAAGGTTGCCGGGAGCTTACTGCCGTAAATTTCGGTGGGACGGCTCTTTCTGAGTCTATTTTTGCAGAATGTATTTCTTTGGAAGATTTCAATGCACATAATTCTATTTCGTTTATACCTGCAAAAGCGTTCCAAGGCTGTGTTTCTCTCAAGCATTTCGGTTTTTCCTCGGATGTGAGATATATAGGCGAATCGTCGTTCTACAATTCAGGTTTGGAATCTCTCCAAGTAGAGAATACGAGTTTAGACAGCATAGGACCGTGGGCTTTCGCCAATTCCTCTCTTGAGATAGTGCAGCTGCCTAATACCTTGAAGCACATAGGCGACGGAGCTTTTTTTGAGTGCTCCAAATTGCATAAATTCTATATCCCCGAATCGTGTACTTCTGTTGCCGACTATGTTTTTAAAGACGTGAAGAATTCCGACACGATTTTAGTATTGCCCCAAGGAATTACTTCTGTGGGCAAATATGCTTTCAAAGGTATGAACGGAGTGAACCATGTTACTTTTCCTCAGACGCTGTCTTATCTTGGTGACGGAGCTATGGAAAATATGGAAAACCTTTCGGAAATAGAAGCATCGGGTTTGTCGTCTGTTCCACGGCTCGGCAAAGATGTATGGGCAGGTATAGATCCGTCTAAAGTGAGGTTAAACGTTGATGAGAAATTGGAAGACGATTTCAAAGCAGCGCCTCAGTGGCAGGATTTTGATATTTATTCCGATTTGACAGGAGTGGAAGAAAACGTAGCTAAGAAAGAAAATACATTGCAGGCTCGTTTTAAAGACAATATTCTATCTGTCAGAACTTACGGGGAGAAACTCACCCGAATCGAAATTTTCAATCCTGCAGGCATGCTGCTTATGGCTGTCGGTGTACAGGGCGAAGAAGCTAACATTGATACGGAAGCTCTACAAGGGCATATGTTTATTGTGGTATGCCGCTTGGAAGGGTCTTCTGCTGCAACTCTTAAATTGCTCCGATAATGGGAAAAAACAAACTAAAGAAATTTGCGGAAATGGAAACCATTCCTTTGGTTTTCCAATATCCTTTTGCCCGTTTAAAGCAAGAAACATTTCCGCTAAAAGCTTGTTGGAATTCCGATTTTTTCCACAATCAAAACCCTATAATACTTGAATTGGGTTGCGGGAAAGGAGAATATTCAGTGGGCTTGGCAACAAGATTCCCCGATAAAAATTTCATAGGTTTCGACATCAAAGGTGCCCGTATGCATACCGGTGCTTGCCAGGCTCGCGACAATGATTTGGGCAATGTGGCATTTGTGAGGACATCTATAGAATTGCTTGATAATTTTTTTTCTCCTGGTGAAGTAGACGAAATATGGATTACTTTCCCCGACCCTCAGATGAAGAAAGCCACAAAGCGCCTTACCGGTACACGATTCATAGATCTGTATAGGCGTGTTTTGAAACCTGGCGGTATTATCCATCTCAAAACCGACAGTCCTTTTCTCTACCAATATACCCGAATGATGGCAAGGCACAACAATCTGGAAATAATATCAGATATATCCGATGTATATGCCCAAGAGGATCAAAATTCGGTTTTACGTACTATCCGTACTCACTACGAACAACAGTGGCTTGACCGTGGCTTGACGATAAAATACTTGTCGTTCCGTCCAGGCCAAGATACAATTTTATCGGAACCTCCGGAAGCAGAGGAACTGCAACCCGATACCTACCGCAGTTATTCGCGAGGATACATCCAGTGTCCTCAGTTATTAGACGACGAACAAGAAAACTAAATTGAAAAAAGTCCCTGAAATGGAAACACTATATCCAGCCCTCATAATAGATGCTCTTTCTACAGTGCGTTATCCCGGTTCCGGTAAAACAATAGTAGAACTCGGAATGGTGGAAGACGATATCCGTATCAATGGCCGACATGTAGATTTTACTTTGCTTTTTGACAAAGATACAGACCCGTTTAAGGCGTCGTTGGTAAAATCGGCTCAGGCTGCTATAAAACTCGCGGCAGGAAAAGATGTGGATGTAGAAATCCGCACAGCTGCGCGACGTGTGGCTCCTGTGAAAGAAGAAAAGCCTGTTTTGCCCGGTGTTAAGAATATCATAGCCGTTTCGTCGGGCAAAGGAGGCGTGGGTAAAAGCACTGTGGCAGCCAATCTCGCTGTGGCCTTAGCTGCCGACGGCTATAGAGTAGGTCTTCTTGATGCGGATATCTACGGTCCGTCGGTGCCTAAGATGTTCGGCCTTGAGAATGCCGAAATATATATGCATGAAGTAGACGGTAAAAACCTCATTATCCCTGCCGAGCGATATGGTGTCAAAGTGTTGTCTATAGGTTTCCTCATAGATCCGGCCAGTGCGGCTGTATGGCGAGGGGCTATGGCTTCAAATGCCCTCAAGCAGCTTATAGAGCAGGCCGATTGGGGTGAACTTGACTATTTCCTCATAGATATGCCCCCCGGTACCAGCGATATTCATCTTACATTGGTACAAACCTTGGGTATTACCGGTGCAGTAGTGGTTACCACTCCTCAACAAGTGGCTTTGGCCGATGCACGTAAAGGTATTTCTATGTTCCGCGACTCGAAGATCAACGTTCCGGTTCTTGGCATAGTAGACAATATGGCATGGTTCACACCCGAGAAGCATCCCGACGAAAAATATTTCCTTTTCGGGTCGGAAGAAGATGTTGATGCTTTGGCTCAAGAATTTGATGTACCAGTATTGGCCCGTATCCCATTGGTGGCAGCTGTGGGAGAACATTCCGATGCCGGCAAACCTATAGTTCTTGAACCTACTATGTCGGCTCAGGCATTCGTCCACCTTGCCCACGAGACAGTCGACGCCATAGACCGACGCAACGATAACCTTCCGCCTACCACAAAGGTTAAAGTGCATTGATATAGTATTATAATGTCTTAGAATGTGATACCATGGAAAACTACGAAATATTTGTGAGCCATTCAAGCAAAGACCGTCAAATGGTAGATACTATTGTGGCTGCGATAGAAGATGGCGGATATAAATGCTGGGTATCTCCGCGAGATATACAGGCCGGTATCCCTTATGCCCGTGCAATAATGCAGGGGCTTGACGCATGTTCTATTTTCGTGGTTTTGATCACAGAGAATTCCATAAAGTCGGAAGATGTTCTTAATGAGATAGACAATGCCCACAACCAACACAAGCATATAATTCCTATCCGCCTCAAAGAACGCGAAATCACTCTTCCGCGGGAGATGAACTACTATCTGAGCCGCGCCCAACACGTGTTTATCGGCCGTGAAGATTTACCCGATATCATAGACAAGCTATATCTCGAAAAAAGGACTTCGGTAGCTGTGCCTGTTCAAGAATCTAAGCCACCAAAACCGAAAACCGGTTCTGTTATAGAACAAATAAGAGAATTAATTGATAACAAAGAATATAGCAAGGCATTTCCTCTTGCTCTTGATTTAGCCAGACAAGGTAATTCCGAAACCCAGTTGTTATTGGGTGAGATGTACTACTACGGCGATGACGAAAATTTCGAGCAAGCCTTTTCATGGTTTATGAAAGGCGCTGAGGGCGGAAATAGCGAGTGCATGTGCTATATCGGTTGCATGTATAGCTCTGGCCAAGGAGTAGAAAAAGACAACAATAAGGCTATTTCGTGGTTTAAAAAAGGAGCAGAAGCCGGAAATGCCGAAAGTATGTATCATTTGGGCGAGATATATTTCTGCGATAATGATTATGAAACGGCATTTTCGTGGTATGAAAAAGGGGCACAAGCCGGATATGTTGATTGTATGTACGAGCTTGGCTATATGTACTATTATGGAATTTGGGTACAGCAAAATTTAGAAGAAGCATTTTCCTGGTTGTTAAAAGGGGCGCAGGCCGGTAGTGCCAGCAGTATGGTTTTACTTGGCAGGATGTATGCCAATGGCGAAGGTGTTCCATCAGATAGGGGAGAGGGCATAAAATGGCTCGAAGCAGGAGCTGAAGCCGGTAACGACGATTGTATGTGCGAACTTGGCATAGTGTATATCCAATCCATGAATTATAAAAAAGCCATGGAATGGTTTAAAAAAGGTGCCGGTTTGGGTAACTCGTACTGTATGTATCAGATTGGCGACATATTTTATTATGCCAACGGGATACCTAAAAACACTTCGGCAGCATTTTCGTGGTATAAGAAAGGCGCCGACAATGGAAATGTTGAGTGCAAGCGCCAACTCGCTGAAATGTATTATCTCGGCGACGGAGTTGAAAAAGATTGGCAGAAAGCAATAAGACTGTACACCGAAAGTGCAGAAGGTGGCGATGTGGAAGCCATGAGGTCTCTTGCCGATATTTACGATCATGGCTACGGTGTCAAGAACGATTACTCCAAAGCCAAATATTGGTATGAAGCTGGAGCTAAAGCCGGAAATAGATGGTGCATAAAGAATATTGCACGAATATACTATAAAGATCGTGATTTTAGGCAAGCTCTTGATTGGTATAAAAAGGGAGCGGAAGCTGGAGATGCCCCCTGTATGCATGTACTTGGAATTATGTACTATAGAGGGCAGGGCGTAGGACGCGACGACAGAGAAGCGTATTCATGGTTCAGGAAAAGTATAGAAAAAGGGCATGAAGACAGCTACTATTATGCCGGGCTTATATGCTTTTTCGGTACAGGAGATTTGCAAAATTACTCCGAAGCTCTTTCATGGTTCAAAAAAGGTGCGGAAACCGGAGATACCATGTGTATGAATATGCTCGGGCGTATGTATGCCAATGGCGAAGGCGTGGAAAAAAATGAAGAGCAAAGCTTCATTTGGTATAAAAAAAGCGCTGAAGGCGGTCAAGTCTTGTCCATAAAAATTTTAGGCGATTTGTATTTCAATGGTACAGGAGTACCTAAAAATTATAAAGAAGCTTTCTATTGGTATAAAAATGGCGCAGAGAATCCCGACTATTTCGTAGGCAGGAGTGACTGTATGGATGCGCTCGGCCTTATGTATGAAGATGGGTTCGGGGTAGAGAAATCTGCAGAAAAAGCAGTGGAATGGTATAAGAAAAGCGGGACAACAAGAGGTATGTGGAGGCTCGGAAATATGTATTTTTACGGGAAAAATTATCCAGAAGCTTTTTCATGGTATAAAAAAGGTGCTGAAGCCGGAAATTTAAATTGTATGTATGAGACAGGACGCATGTATTATTACGGTTTTGGTGTAAAGAAAAATATCAAGGAGGCTTATAAATGGCTCAAGGCGGCAGCCGATAAAAAATATGAATCCGCAATCTACTTTATAGAGGCCGAATGGAAATTGAAAGCCATGCGTTTTATAAGTAAATAGGGAGCAAGAAGATGAAAAAAATAATAATAATCAACGGACCAAATTTGAATCTGCTCGGCAAACGCGAGCCTGAAATCTACGGCAAAGAAACTCTGCAGGATATAATGGCTGAGCTCGGCGAGTGTTTTCCTTCTTTGGATATTTTTCATTTCCAAAGCAACAGCGAGGGCGCGATTATAGATTTACTCCATGAATACGGCTTTGCGGCCAATACCGGCATTGTGCTCAATGCCGGCGCATATACGCACACTTCTTTGGCCATAGCCGATGCCATATCGGCTATAGAAACCCCTGTGGTGGAGGTGCATCTTTCCAACATCTTCGCACGCGAGGAAATACGCCATAAATCGCTTATCGCTCCTGTATGTGCAGGGTCTGTTTCGGGGTTCGGAAAAATGAGTTATTATCTGGCAATTAAAGCTTTTGAACAATGGCACAAATGAAACTAAAAATAGGTTTGGATGCCAAGAGGGCAGTTTGTAACAACACCGGTCTGGGCAACTATAGCCGCTATGCCATCAATGTGTTGTCGGCGGCATATACAGATTGTTCGTTCAATCTGTATTCACCTGTAAAGAAAGAGAACGATAGGCTGGAACCGCTTCTTTTGCGTGAAAATGTGGAGCTTGTCGTTCCTAAACTGTCGTTGAACAATGGCTTGACACGTGCTTTTTGGAGAACGATAGATTTGCCTTTAGATTTGCGGTCCGACAATATAGACATATACCACGGCTTGAGCAACGAATTGCCATTGACAATAAAAAATGTCTGTCCGTCGGTCGTTACTATCCACGACCTCATATGGCGCCGTTGCCGTGAGGATTATGCTGCCATAGACCGCAGGTTGTATGATTTCAAATATAGCCGCTCGGCAAAAATAGCCACGCGTGTAATTGCTATCAGCGAGTGTACGAAGCGCGATTTGATTAATGATTTGGGCATAGATCCTGAAAAAATCGATATAGTTTATCAAGGCATAGATCCTATTTTTGCCAATAAGCCCACTTCGGCGCAGATTATGGAGACGAGAAAGAGATATGGTTTGCCGCAGAAATATATTATTACTGTAGGCACTATCCAACCGCGTAAAAACCAGTTGCTCGCCGTTGAAGCTTTGCCTGCGATACCAGAAGATATATCCTTGCTTATAGTTGGGAGTCTGGCAGGTGCCTATGGAAGAAAACTTGTAGATCGTGTATGTGCGCTCCGCCTCGGTGATAGGGTCCAAATGTTATATAAAGTTCCTTTTACAGATTTGCCGGCCTTGTATGCCGGAGCTGTGGCATCGTCGTATACCTCGCGCTACGAAGGCTTCGGGCTGCCTGTTGTAGAGTCTTTAGCCATGGGAACACCTGTTGTGGCTTGCACCGGTTCGTGTCTTGAAGAAGCCGGTGGTGATGGTGCCGTATATATTCATCCCGACGATGTCGATGCATTCGCTCGGGAGGCTACACGTATTGCTACCGATACTGTTTTCCACGATAAGTTAGCCAGATATGGCAAACAACATATACGTAGGTTCTCGCCCGAATCTTTTGCCCGGCAGACAATGGACTGCTATTATAAAGCTATAGTTTCCAACGGATAATTTGGTGTAAATATAAAAAATTAGAGGTCACTGAAAAGTGACCTCTTTTGCGCTTCAAGATGGACTCGAACCAACGACCCTCTGAT
>CAJTUG010000008.1:11619-65542 GCA_910579605.1 uncultured Muribaculaceae bacterium
CTATTGAAGCAGTTTCCTTGCACCCCTTAACGGGTTTAGCGGTGCAAATTTACTGCTAATTTTCTAAACCGCCAAATTTTTTTGCATTTTTTATCACTTAAAGAGTGAACTTTTTTCAAAACTTTTCAATCTTCTGCATGAAGACACTTTTTGTTGAATCTTTTAGGGGGATGTGCAGGTTGCCCTCCTGCGGTATCTTCACACAATAATAGACAGAAGAAATAGACAGAAGAAATCTTATCAAGATAGAGCATGGGAAATATATTCCCAAACCGGGGATATAAAGAAAGCTGTTAAAATTTTCTTTTGGGATCCATAAATACTCTCATACACGTTTGCTTGGAATCGGGTGCATCCACAAAATTTAAATTTTCAATTATTAAATTTAAATTTTAATTTGTGGCTTGTTTTTTGTATTTTTGCAAATAGTTTCCCTTGGTGTGCATTTACCGAGGAGAGGCTTTGTGCAAAAAAAGAAAATTAATAAAACATAAGCATATATGAATCCACTTGAACTGAGTGAACAGGAAATAATAAGGCGCAACAGCATGAATACGATGCGCCAAATGGGTATCGAACCTTATCCGGCTGCAGAATATACCGTCAGCGGCCATAGCGACGAGATAAAGGCTAATTTCCGCGATGAGGGCGAGCGCCGTGAGGTTTCTGTGGCAGGCCGTATTATGGGCCGTCGTATCATGGGCAAGGCTTCTTTTGTGGAATTGCAGGATTCCAAGGGCCGCATCCAGGTTTATATATCCCGCGATGATATTTGCCCCGGAGAAGACAAGGAGCTGTATAACACAGTATTTAAGAAACTCCTTGATATAGGCGATTTCATTGGAGTGAAAGGCTATGTTTTCCGCACCCAGACAGGAGAAATTTCTATCCATGCACAGGAACTCACAGTGTTGAGCAAATCCTTGCGTCCGTTGCCTATCGTAAAAGTTAAAGACGGTGTGACCTACGATGCTTTTGATGACCCTGAGTTGCGTTATCGTCGCCGCTATGTGGATTTGGTTGTCAACGACGGAGTGAAAGAGATATTCCTCAAGCGCACGAAAGTATATACCTCTATGCGCGAGTATTTCAACAATGCCGGATATATTGAAGTTGAAACACCCATTCTCCAATCTATCCCCGGCGGTGCATCGGCGCGTCCGTTCATTACCCATCATAATGCTTTGGATATCCCTCTTTATCTCCGCATTGCCGATGAGCTTTATTTGAAGCGTCTCATTGTGGGAGGTTTTGAGGGTGTATATGAATTTTCCAAGAATTTCCGCAATGAAGGTATGGACCGCACCCACAATCCAGAGTTCACCTGTATGGAAATCTATGTGGCCTATAAGGACTACAACTGGATGATGAACTTTACCGAGCATATGCTTGAAAAGATATGTCTCGATGTTAACGGAACCACAGAAGTGAAGGTGGGTGATAATGTGATAAGCTTCAAAGCTCCGTTCCCTCGTGTAACCATGGCAGAAGCAATCAAGACTCATACCGGTGTTGACATAACAGGTATGGATGAGGAACAGCTCCGCGAGGCGGCGCGTAATCTCGGTATCGAGGTAGATGATACGATGGGCAAGGGAAAGCTTATCGACGAGATCTTCGGAGAAAAATGCGAGGGTACATATATCCAGCCTACTTTCATAACCGACTATCCTATAGAGATGTCGCCGCTTACCAAGCGTCACCGCAGCAATCCCGAGCTTACAGAACGTTTTGAACTCATGGTAAACGGTAAAGAGCTTGCCAATGCTTATTCGGAGCTCAACGATCCTATAGACCAATATGAACGTTTTGTAGAGCAGATGCGTTTAGGTGCCAAGGGAGACGATGAAGCCATGATTATTGACGGGGATTTTATCCGTGCTTTGGAATATGGTATGCCTCCTACATCGGGTATGGGTATCGGCATGGATCGACTCGTTATGCTCATGACCGGCCAAACCACAATCCAGGAAGTATTGCTTTTCCCCCAGATGCGTCCCGAAAAGACCGAAAAACGCGACGGTGCAGAAGCTTTTGCCGCTGTCGGTGTGGCCGAAGAATGGGTTCCTGTTCTTCACAAGGCTGGTGTGCTCACCGTGTCGGCTCTCGTACCGTTGAATCCCGGAAAACTTTTCCAAGATATTTGCGGCTTGAATAAAAAGCATAAACTCGGCCTTAAGAACCCTACAGCCGAGGAAGTTTCTCAGTGGATAGAAAAGGCCAAGCAACTTTAAGCCGATAGCCATGGACCAAAGCATTTTTCCCGGCAAGATAGCCGTGATGGGCGGTGGCAGTTGGGCTACGGCTCTTGCAAAGCTGCTCATGCAGAATTGCGAGACAATATGGTGGTATATGCGTCGCGACGACCGCATAGAGGATTTTAAGCGTCTTCGCCATAATCCGGCTTATCTCACTGATCAGGATTTTGAAATAGAACGCATATATTTTTCCAGCGACATCAACGAGGTGTGCCGTCAGGCCGATACCTTGTTGCTGGTTATGCCTTCGCCTTATTTTAAAGACCATGTAGACAAAATAACGGAGGATATAAGCAGCAAAGCCATTGTTTCTGCGGTAAAAGGTATAGTTCCGGATTCCAACGAGCTTATAACCGACTATATGGTGAACCGTTTCGGGGTTAGCCGCGAAAATACGTTGGTTATTTCAGGGCCTTGCCATGCAGAAGAAGTGGCTTTAGACCGTCCGTCGTATCTCACCATCGGGTGCTCCAATCTGGAACGTGCTCAAGCGTTCAGCGATTGTATCACAGGTAAGCATACGCATGCCACTACTTCTACAGATGTCAACGGGATAGAATATGCTGCAGTATTGAAAAACGTATATGCCATAGCTGCCGGTATTATCCATGGGCTTAAAACAGGTGATAATTTCGGTGCAATCCTTATTTCCAACGCTATACGTGAAATGGAGAGATTTGTAGATGCTGTGTGCCCCCGACCGCGTCAGATATGCGACTCTGTCTACTTAGGCGACCTTTTGGTTACGGCATATTCGCGTTTTAGCCGTAACCATAATTTCGGTTCTATGATAGGCCGGGGCTATTCTGTTAAAGCTGCCCGCATGGAAATGGAGCAGACTGCCGAGGGGTATTACGGCACGAAATGCATCCACGATATAAATAAAAACTATGAAGTAGCCATGCCTATCCTTGATGCCGTATATTCTATACTATATCGTGGGGTACCGGCTCATAAGGCTATAAAGTTTATGGCTCAATATTTCGACTGATGAAGAAACTTTTAGGACTCACGCTCGAACAACTCCGGGAGGTCGCATCCCAAGTGGGCTTGCGGCCTTTTGCTGCTAAGCAGATGGCAGCGTGGCTCTATAAACGCGGTGCTACGGAAATAGATTCCATGACCGATCTTCCGAAGCAGGCACGACAGAAACTCGCTGCATTATATACTGTAGGGCGCGAGTTGCCATTGGCTGAAGCAAGGAGTAAAGACGGAACTGTGAAATATGTTTTCTCCGGTGCCGGCGGACGTGATGTGGAAGCTGTTTATATCCCCGACCGAGAAAGGGCTACATTGTGTGTTTCGTCGCAGGCCGGATGCAAGATGAATTGTCGCTTCTGTATGACAGGCCGTGGAGGTTTTCAAGGAAACCTTGACGCCGGTTCTATTATAAACCAGATATTATCTATTCCCGAGAGCGATACTCTCACAAATATTGTGTTTATGGGAATGGGTGAACCTACAGATAATCTTGAAGCCGTAATGTCTGCAATAGAAATCCTTACTCAGGAGTGGGGCATGGCTTGGAGTCCGAGGCGTATAACGGTTTCGACAATAGGTAAGTTGGACGGTTTGAAGGAACTGCTCGACAAAACGCAAGTCCATATAGCAATAAGTGTCCATACTCCTTTTGCTATAGAGCGGGAAAAGATTATGCCGGTGGAGAAAGTGTATCCATTGCGTGAGGTGATGCAGCTTCTTCGTAATTACGATTTTGCGCATCAGCGCCGCCTGTCTATGGAATATACGATGTTTGCCGGCATTAATGACGACAGCAAACATGCAGAGGGACTTGCCCGAGTACTCCGAGGAACTGATGCTCGTGTGAATCTCATCCGTTTCCACCGCATACCGGGCTTTGAAGGTACTCCGGCCGACCGCCAAACGATGGAGAGTTTCCGCGACGAGCTGAACAGCCGTGGTATTACCGCCACAATCCGAGCTTCTCGAGGCGAAGATATTATGGCGGCTTGCGGTATGCTTGCCGGCAACAAGAATAAAAAAAGCGAAGAATAATGAACAGAAAAATAAAAGTGGGTATCACCCACGGTGATACAAATGGAATAGGATATGAGGTAATCCTCAAGATGCTTGAGGACTCCCGGATAGCCGATTTGTGCACCATAGTGCTCTATGGCTCGGCGAAGGCAGCGGCTTTTTACCGCAAAAGCGGAGAGTTGCAGCCTGTCCAACTCCAAAAAATAGATACGGCAGCCGATGCGCACGACGGTGTTTTCAATATCATCAATGTTGTGCCCGAAGATCTTAAAATCGAACCCGGGCAGGCAACTGAAATTGCCGGTGCCGCAGCTTTTGCGGCGTTGGAAGCTGCAGTGGCCGATTTGCGTGCCGGCGATATAGACGTTTTGCTCACTGCACCTATCAATAAACACAGCATTCAAAGCCCTACTTTCAAATTCCCCGGTCATACGGAATATTTGGAAGCTTCTTTCCGCAGTGATGAAAATCCCGACAGCAGGGCTTTGATGGTACTTTGCACCGATGAATTGCGTGTGGCATTGGTGACAACACATTTGCCCATAAGCGAGGTTCCGTCTGCTATTACAAAGGAAGCTGTGTTAGGGAAAATTATGGATTTCAACCGTTCACTTCATCGTGATTTCGGTGTTTTAGCTCCACGTATTGCTGTATTGTCGCTTAATCCTCATGCAGGGGAGAACGGTCTTTTGGGGAAAGAGGAAGCCGATATCATATCGCCAGCCATAGCCGAGGCCCGCGAAAAGAAAATAATGGCTTTTGGTCCTTATGCCGCCGATGGCTTCTTCGGGAGCGAAAATTACAAGAAATTTGATGGTGTCCTTGCTATGTATCACGATCAGGGTTTGGCTCCGTTTAAGGCTCTTGCCATGGATGCCGGCGTGAATTTTACTGCCGGTTTGCCCTATGTGCGCACTTCGCCAGACCATGGAACGGGCTATGATATTGCCGGTAAAGGTTTGGCCGATGCCGAATCTATGCGCTCGGCTTTGTATATGGCTTTGGATATATTCCGTAATCGCCGCCGTGAAGACGAGGCACATCGTCGCCCACTGCGCAAGCAGCACTACGAGAAAGAAAAGAATTCCGATCCTACCATAGACCTTACGAAAGAAGATTAATGCATTATCTTATCCTTGCCGGGGGAAACGGCAGCCGCTTGGCCAACGACGGTGTATCCATTCCTAAACCATTGGTGGAATTGGATGGAAAACCTATGATAGGGCGGCTTATCGATATTTTTGATTCCCTTGGTGCGGAAAGTATAACGGTGGTATTGAATTTTACTATGGAGATGGTCTTTGACTATCTCTATGAGAAACAATCGTATGTTGGGCAATTGCGAATTGTTCCTGTGTCTACGACGTCGCCTCTTATTTCTTTGGCTCTCGGAAGTTTGGCAATATCACCGGGCGAAAAGATAATAGCAGTGACGGTAGATTCTGTTTTTCAGGAAACTGAATTTGCGGCTTTTGTGACGAGATTTGAGAGTAGCAACACTGGAGCCCTTATGGGGGTGACCGATTTTTTAGACGATGAAAAGGCTCTATTCCTGACTGTATCTCCAGATGGAGCCGTTACCGGATTTCACGATAATTATCCTTCTTGCGAAACATCCCTGTTGAGAGTTGTATCGGGCGGTGTATACGGTTTATCGGTGCATGCACGAAGGCAGGCCGAGCATTTGGCTCGGGAACGCCATGATTGTCGTCTGCGCGATTTCCAACGCTCTCTTTTAAGATCTGGATATTCTGTAGAAGCCTTCCCCTTAGGAACCGTGGTGGATGTGGACCGCGTAACAGACCTCCAGACAGCCCGGAAAATTTTTAACCGACCTTAATACCTTACACCCATGAACTCAGACGACGAAAACATATTGGATTTCACACCCGACGATACCCCTCTTGTAACGGCAGAGTATAACGAGGATGCTATTAAAACGCTCGATTGGAATGTGCATATTCAACGGCGTCCGGGTATGTATATAGGTAAATTAGGCGATGGCTCAAGTCCTGATGATGGTATTTATATTCTTCTCAAAGAGGTGATAGACAACTCTTTGGATGAATTTATGATGGGCTACGGTAAATATATTAACGTTACTGTTCAACCCGAAGGGGTTACCGTTCGCGACCAAGGGCGTGGTATACCTTTCGGCTCGCTTGTAGACGTGGCTTCTAAAATCAATACCGGCGGTAAATTTGATTCGGATATCTTCCAGAAAGCTATAGGTCTCAACGGGGTAGGTATAAAGGCTGTTAATGCGTTGAGTACACGTTTCAAAATAAGTTCTTTTCGCGACGGTCGTGTTCACTCAGCGCTTTTTGAGCTTGGAAACCTCTTGGAAGAGACAGAAATGGAGGCGTCTGGTGAATCCAACGGTACATTGGTGGAATTTACCCCTTCTAAAGAATTTTTCCGAGACTACGAATACCGTGACGAATTTATAGTTCCTCTTCTTAAGAATTATACATATCTCAATACTGGTCTTTCCATTATTTTCAATGGTCAGCGCTACCACAGCCGTCATGGCCTTACCGACCTTTTGAGCGATTATATGACCCAAACGCCGCTTTATCCTTTTATACACTTGAAAGGCAAGGATATAGAGGTGGTTATTACTCATGTAGACAACCAATACGGCGAGGAATACTATTCTTTTGTCAACGGGCAGCACACAACACAGGGAGGTACTCACTTGTCGGCTTTTAAAGAATCGGTGTCGAGAACGCTGAAAGATTTTTTCGGCAGAAATTTCGAGTATACCGATATCCGCAACGGAATGGTTGCAGCAGTGGCTATACGTATTCAAGAGCCAGTTTTTGAATCTCAGACAAAAACTCGGCTTGGCTCACGGAATATGAGTCTTGATGAGGATTCACCTTCTATAGCCAAATATGTGGGTGATTTTATAAAGAAAGAACTTGATAACTACTTGCACCGCGATCGCGATGTTGCCGAAATAATACTCAAGAAAGTACAGGAAAGCGAACGAGATCGTAAAGCTATGGCCGGAGTGGCCAAAAAAGCTCGTGAGACGGCCAAGAAAGTGAGTTTGTATAACCGTAAGCTAAACGATTGCCGTATCCATTTGAGCGACGCACGCGGTAACCAGGAAAAGAAAGAAGCATCCAGCATTTTCATCACCGAGGGCGACAGTGCCGGCGGATCTATAGAGAAAGTGAGGGATGTAGAGACCCAAGCGGTATTCAAACTTCGCGGAAAACCTTTGAACACCTATGGAGCTTCGAAGAAAGAATTGTATACCAACGAGGAATTTTCTCTTCTCATGGCTGCCTTGAATATAGAGGAAGACCTTGATAATTTGCGTTATAATAAGGTGATAATTGCTACCGATGCCGATGTAGACGGTATGCATATTCGCTTGCTCATGCTCACGTTCTTCCTCAATTATTTCCCCGATTTGATAAAGAAGGGTCATGTGTATGTTTTGCAGACCCCTCTTTTCCGAGTACGCAATAAGAAAACCAGTAAACGTAGTGCCAGAAGCAACAAGAAAGAAAAAAGCGAAGATACAATCTACTGCTATACCGACGAAGAGCGTGTAGCAGCTATACAGAAATTTGGCGAGTATGCCGAGATAACCCGTTTTAAAGGATTGGGAGAAATTTCGCCTGAAGAATTTCGTGGTTTTATCGGCGAAGATATGAGAATAGACAGGGTATCGCTACGCAAAGAAGATGGTGTGCCCGAGGTTTTGGAGTTCTATATGGGCAAGAACACAATGGAACGCCAGAATTTTATTATAGATAACCTGGTGGTTGAAGATGACACAAGAATCGACCAAGAATAGAATTGCAATTTTTCCGGGTTCTTTCAACCCGTTTACACGCGGTCATGCCGATATCGTAGAGCGATCGCTTGCTATTTTCGACCGTATTGTTATTGCTGTCGGCATAAATGCGGAAAAACTTAGCGGCGATAATGATGCGTTGCTCTCGCCCATAGTTGAATTATATAAAGGAAATCCACGGGTAGAGGTAGTTGCCTACCATGACCTTACTGTTTCATTGGCTCAACGTTTAGGCGCTTGTGCAATAGTTAGGGCGGTTCGCTCGGTGAAAGACTATGAGTATGAGCGAGACATGGCCGATATAAACATGAAACTTTCCGGCATAGAATCCGTTATATTATTCTGTAGGCCCGAATATTCCGCAATCTCGTCGTCGATAGTGCGCGAACTCCGGAACTATGGGCAAGATGTTTCATCTTTTCTCCCTTAAACCGATTGACACACAAGATTATTATGAAGAAACTTATTCTTCCGCTTTTGGCATTGATGGCTGTTTTCGGCGTTGATGCACAGATAGAATTTGACAACAGCCAGAAACTACGTGTTGCCGAAGCTATTATAAATAATTACTATGTAGAGGATGTAGATTCCGATACTATAACCGATGAGGCTATCCGCGCTATGCTCAAGACATTAGATCCTCACTCGGCATATTCAACGTCTACCGAGACTAAGGAATTTACAGAGCCTCTTGAGGGCAAGTTCAGTGGCATAGGCATACAATTCAATATGCTTGAAGACACGGTGTATGTTCTCCAGACTATAGCCGGTGGGCCGTCGGAGCGTGTTGGTATCCTTCCGGGCGACCGCATCGTAAAGGCAGATACCTCTGTTATTGCAGGTAAGAAATATCCTAATACCAAGGTTATGAAATATTTGCGTGGTCCTAAGGGATCTCCTGTGAGGCTCAATGTCAAACGCGGCGAGGAGTATATAGATTTTGACCTTGTGAGAGACGACATACCTCTCTATAGTGTAGACGAGACTTTTATGGCTGATCCAACAACCGGTTATATCCGTGTGACTCGTTTTGCCGAGGATACTCCGCGTGAGGTTCGTGATGCAATTAAGAAATTGCGCAAGAAGGGTATGAAGAATCTCATAGTTGACCTTGGCAGTAATGGTGGCGGTTATCTTGGGGCTGCGTTTGAAATGGCCGGGGAGTTTTTGCCTTTAGGAACTCCTGTGGTGAGCACAGAAGGCCGTCGTTCGCCCAAACAGGTTTATACGACAGACCGGGCCGGAGACTTTGATGGACGTGTTGTTGTTCTTACCGATCAATATTCGGCGTCTGCGGCAGAGATTTTTTCGGGAGCCATGCAAGATAATGATCGCGGTGTTGTTGTCGGTAGGCGTACTTTTGGCAAAGGTTTGGTTCAACGACCGTTTCCTTTCCCCGACGGCTCAATGATCCGCTTGACTATTTCGCGCTATTATACTCCTTCGGGTCGGTGCATACAGAAGCATTACGACAAAGGTCATGGCGAGGAGTATGTGCTTGATATGCTCAACCGCTACAACAGCGGCGAACTTTGGAGCGCCGACAGTATCCGTAAATCGGAGGATCAGCTTTTCTATACTCTAAAATCGCATCGTCCTGTTTATGGCGGAGGGGGCATTATCCCTGATGTTTTTGTTCCTGCCGATACTTCATACTATAGTACCTATTACCGTGATTTGGTGGCAAAAGGTCTCATTAATAAGGTCAGTATAGGTTATGTAGATGCCAACCGATCTGCTTTAGCGGCAGCCTATCCTGACGACGACAGTTTCCATGCTAATTTTGAGGTGCCTGAGGAGTTGTTGCAGAAGCTTATAGGCACAGCAAGCGATAGCGGTGTAGAGTTTAAAGAAGAGCAGTGGGAGCGTTCTTTGCCTATGATTAAGGCTATTCTTAAAGGTATCATAGCCCGCGATATCCACGATGACGGTTCTTATTTCCGGGCTCTCGTGCCTATAAACAAGGATTTCCAAGAGGCCTTGCGGGTTATACGAGATGAGGATTTGTATAATTCTATCCTTGCCGGTAAAACAAATTGAATGATGGCTACGTTTATCCCCTTGGAAAATGACAAAATGTCAGACTTGACTGCCAAAAGATGTTTGGCCTGAAATTTGCCATAACCAATTGTAAAAATAAAAAATATAAACTCTCATAAAATACAAAGCAATGACTCTTAAACCGCTTGCCGACCGTGTGATAATCAAACCCACGGCAGCAGAAGAAGTTACTATGGGCGGTATCATCATCCCCGATTCCGCCAAAGAAAAACCATTGAAAGGTCAGGTTTTGGCCGTAGGTAATGGTACTAAAGATGAAGAAATGGTACTTAAAGCCGGCGACGAGGTTCTGTATGGCAAATATGCCGGGACCGAAATAGAATTTGAAGGCGATAAAGTGCTCATCATGCGCCAAAATGAAGTATTGGCAGTAATTGAAAAATAATCTACGACTATGGCAAAAGATATAAAATTCAACATAGAAGCTCGCGAAGAGCTTAAAAAGGGTGTCGACGCTCTTGCCGATGCCGTTAAGGTAACTCTCGGCCCTAAAGGTCGCAATGTTATTATAAGCAAGCAATTCGGTGCTCCTCATATCACAAAAGACGGTGTGACTGTAGCACGCGAAATAGAGCTTGAAGAACCTTTCCAGAACATGGGCGCACAGCTTGTTAAGGAAGTCGCATCTAAAACCGGAGACGATGCCGGCGACGGTACGACAACAGCTACCGTCTTGGCTCAGGCTATAGTGGCAGTTGGCCTCAAGAATGTTACAGCCGGTGCTAACCCAATGGATCTCAAACGCGGTATTGACAAGGCTGTTGCAGCCGTTGTCGAAGGTATCCGTGGTATGAGTCAGGAAGTTGGCGATGATTTCAAGAAAATTGAAGACGTTGCCCGTATCTCAGCCAATAATGATGAAACCATTGGCCGTCTTATTGCAGAAGCCATGGAAAAGGTTAAGAAAGAAGGTGTAATTACCGTTGACGAAGCTAAAGGTACTGAGACTACAATCGAGGTTGTAGAAGGTATGCAGTTTGACCGTGGTTATATTTCGCCCTATTTCGTTACCGATACCGAGAAGATGGAGTGCGTGATGGATAGCCCATTGATTTTACTCTATGATAAGAAGATTTCCAATCTTAAGGACATTCTTCCTATTTTGGAATCTACAGCACAGAGCGGACGTCCTCTTCTCATCATAGCAGAGGATGTGGATCAAGACGCACTTGCCGCGTTGGTAGTAAACCGTTTGCGTGGTTCTCTAAAGATTTGTGCGGTTAAAGCTCCCGGTTTCGGCGATCGCCGCAAAGAAATGCTTGAAGATATTGCTATCCTCACCGGCGGTACCGTTATTTCTGAAGAAAAGGGCATGAACCTTGTTAATGCCACTATGCAGGATTTGGGTAAGGCCAACCGTGTGACTGTAAATAAGGAAAACACCACTATAGTTAACCGCGACGGAGATAAAGACCGCATTGCTGCACGTGTAGCTCAAATTAAGGCTCAGATAGCGCAGACTACAAGCGACTATGACCGCGAGAAATTGCAGGAACGTCTTGCTAAATTGGCCGGCGGTGTTGCCGTACTCCATGTAGGTGCACCTTCGGAGGTTGAGATGAAGGAGAAGAAAGACCGTGTGGACGATGCATTGAGCGCAACTCGTGCTGCAATAGCCGAAGGTATTATTCCCGGCGGCGGTGTGGCTTATATTCGTTGCCTTGATTCCCTTAAGACTCTTAAGGGTGATAACGACGACGAGCAGACCGGTATTGCCATTGTAGAACGTGCCATTGAAGAGCCTCTCCGCCAGATTGCCGCTAACGCAGGTGTTGAAGGAGCTGTTGTAGTTCAAAAGGTTCGTGAAGGTAAAGACGACTATGGTTACAATGCTCGTACAGACAGCTACGAAAATCTTTTGGCTGCCGGTGTTATAGACCCGGCCAAGGTTGCCCGTGTAGCTCTTGAAAATGCAGCGTCTATTGCCGGTATGTTCTTGACTACCGAATGCGTGATTGCCGATAAGAAAGAAGATAATCCTGCCCCGGCAGCTCCCGGTATGGGAGGCATGGGAGGCATGATGTAATACCATCTGCTAATCAGGTTTAATAAATATAGTGAGGCCGTCTAACAAGTTTAGGCGGCCTCATTATATTTATGTCTATTACTTTGACTTTTACTAAATTTATAGATCTATATGGTGGGGTTCATCGGTATCTGTTTCGTGCAGGAGACGTTGTGGCGGGATTTCGGCAATGGCTTCGGGGTTATATTTAGATCCTATGCTGATATAGAAGCCTGCAAGTACAAGTTGTCGAGCTAATTCTTTTTTCCCACGGAACCCGTGGATTATCCAAGGCACAGATGGTGAGAGTTGCTTTTTGAGTCGTATAATTGTGTCCCAGGCTTTTACGCAATGTATTATGACTGGTTTCCCGACAGTTTCTGCAATTTTGGCTTGGGCAATGAAAAGATGTTCCTGTTTAGATATCTGAGCTCCTTTTAGTTTATCTATTCCGCATTCGCCTATTGCTGCTACTCTGGGGTCTTGGGCAAGAATGGCGATTTGGTGAAGATTGTTTTCGTTGGCTTCGGCCGTATTCCATGGGTGTATTCCCACGCTATACCATGCATCTCCCATTGGAGTATCTATTTCCATATCCGGGTCGAGGTTGGTTATTATTTCCTGTCCTATGATGTTATGGGCGTGGATATTTTTGAAATGCCTTAAGTCCATGGATTTGATTAATGTTTATTAACTTTAAGGTGTCGTTATGCTACCCATGTTCAAGTATATTTTTGCAATACTAATTTTAATTCTAATGCTTTACGATTATGACACCAGAAGAACTTTTGAAACAAGATATTCTTTATTGTTCACTTTCTTTTATGCTTCACGACCTTATACCAGACGATAGCCTTGAATATGATTTTGAGGATATGCCTGAAATTCCGCTTCAAGGTGTGGCCGACAATTGCTGTCGTGCTTTATCGTGCGCGTGAGCCAGTGTTGGCTTTGCGCAGGCCACCGGCGCCACGCCGGTTGTTGTTTGAGCCAGGGCGATTGTTTATGCCAGAACCGAATGGGTCGTAGAAATCGTCTTCTTCGTTTTCTAATTCTTCTTCGGGAGCTTTTTCGCCACGTTTTAGCTTGGGTTTATTTTTCTTTATGGCATATGGTTTCTGGCGGTCTACCGGCAGCTCGTCGACAATCCAAGTTTGCTCAATGTCCCAGTTTTTCTTCAAGTCCAGTTTTTTTGCAAAATAATATATTTCTTCGGGTTGTATTGAGTCTGTAAGGTTTCCTGTATCCCATTTACCGTTGAGGTTTGAGTCTATAAATAGACGGAGATAAAACGTTCCGGGATCAAGGAATTTGAAATCGGCCTTTTGCGAGTCTGCTCTCTTGATTGCAGTGGCTACTGTTTCGTCGTTTGACGATAGTAATTCTACTACGGCTTGCAGGCTATCCAATCCTTCTATGGTGAGGCTGAGGTTGCAGTAATCTTCCAATGGTTTTACTGTGAATTCCTGAGCAAAAGGTCTGTTCCAAGTGTTGTATATGCTGTTTGCGCGTAGGGTGTCTATTTCTATGCGATACTTTTCGCCCGGTTCCCATTTCATGTTAATGCGACGTCGCATAAGCCGGTCTGTAGAGTCGGGGATGAGATGAGGAGTCTTTAACGGTATCCAGAGAGTGTCTTTTTGTATAGATATTTTCACATCGGCCGAATCGAGTTTTTCAAGAGGAGTTGAGAACTCGAGAACCAATGGTTTGTGAACATCTTGAATTGCGTTTTCTATTTTGATTTCGAGATATTCCATGTCTGGAGGGGGCAGGAATGTTGTATCGCCGGTAATGGAATCAATATAGAATTTGGGTTCGTTGTCTTGGTCTTTTTTCTTTTTGTCTTTCTTTTTCTTTTCCAGATCTCGGTAATAGAAACGTAGGGTATCGGTTGTCCATACGAGGTTATCGACGGAATCGTTCTTCTGATATCTTACGGAAAGACGTAGAGAGTCTGCATCTAATACGTTGGGGTCTTTTATCCAATATATGAGGCTATCTAAAGTTTCGTTTGCATTCAGAAGCGCCCATTTTGAAATGTCTGCGCCTATGGAATCGGCACCGTCTACAATTTTTACTTGCGGGAGCGAATCGAGCGGAGCGCCAAATTTTAGTGATATCTTTCTGCGGTCTTCGCGTTTGTAGTCTTTAAGGTAGTGGGCTTTGTAATTTTGATTGAACCACGAAAGTAGTATGTCGTTAGGAAGATATTTTAATCCGGTTCTTTGCACGAGAGAATCTGATCGGTCGGAGGCATAGAGTGTATCGGTGATAGTTATTGTTTCTATTTCCGGTACTATGATAGAATCGAAAAAAGCCACATCTTCTGATCTGTCCCAATGGTAATCGCGATTCATATCATTTACGGCAAAAATTTTATAGGCTCCGGGCTTTAGATTTCTGATAGTGAATTGGCCGTATTGGTTTGTACGGGCAATGCGTTCCAACGGTAAAGTGCTTATTGCGGTGTCGGAGAGGTTTGAATATACACCTACCAACATTCCTTGCGCCGGTTCAAGGTTTCGGGCTTGGAGTACCATTCCGGATATGCGGAGAGTGTCTATCTGGTTTCCTGTCGAGAAATCGAGAGCAAATCCGTCTAATATATTACCTTCGTTAAGGTCTTTGATAGCATCGGCAAAGTCTATCGTGTAAGTAACGTCGGGAATGAGGGTGTCGCGGAAATCTACAGTAAGCCGTCGTCCATTGGCGCTAATTTGTGGAGGTGTATTTTGAGCCGGGGATACGACGACTTTGGTAAAAGCATCTTCAAGCTGAATATTTTCGTCGAAATATGCCGTAATTCTTGTTTTAGAGACGTTTGTTTCACCTGGAGCGGGATCTGATTTTACGAATACCGGAGGATTTTCGTCGCGAGCTCCGCCTTCGGGTCGCCCCATGCTTGCGCAAGCTGCCATTACGACAGCCAAAATAACCCAGATAATGGATTTCATTCCGCCACAATGGATGCGCATTTTACAATCAGTATTTACGTGTTATCACAAAATCGAAGAGTTCCCTAAGTTCTCTCACTTCTGTGCAATCGGGTAGTTTATCAAGTTCTTGCATCGCTTTTGTGCGCAAATCTTCCATAACGGCAAAAGAATAGTCTATACCGCCGTTTTTACGAGCGAAATCCTGGATTATTTCTATCTGTTGGTCTGAAAGGCCGTCTTGTTCTACCATTGCAAGAATTTCGGCGTGATTCGGGGCATCGGATTTTCTGAGAGCGTATAATAGCGGAAGAGATATTTTGCCTTCTCTTAAATCATTTCCTGTAGGTTTTCCAACAAGTTCTGAAGAGTAATAATCAAAAATATCGTCGCGTATCTGGAAACAACGTCCGAATAGTAATGCATATTTTGATAAAGCATCTTTCCGATGGTCGTCTACACCAGATGCAAGGCATCCCATTTCAGCACTTGAAACAAATAGGGAAGCGGTTTTGTAGTCTATTACTTTATAGTAATTATCTTCTGAGAGATGGTGCTCCCTGGCGTTGTGAATCTGGTCTATTTCTCCGAGCGAAAGTGTTCGGCCGAGGCTGCAAAGGGAGTCTACGATGCGTATATCTCCTGTAGACAAGGCCTCTTTCATAGCCGACGATGTGAAGAAATCGCCAACTAAAACGGCTATATGATTGTCCCAAACGGCATTTATGGTAGGGTTTCCGCGCCGAGTTGGAGAGTTGTCTACGACATCATCGTGTATGAGAGACGCGTTGTGCAGAAGCTCTACAGCTGCTGCTGCGGCATAAGCTTTTTGGGTCAAGGGCGCGAACATTTTTGCGCATACAAGCACCAACAGAGGTCTCAGCTGTTTTCCTTTGGTGCGCAAATGCGTGGACACCACTTTGCTCATCAAGGAGTTGTCGTTCTCTAATTGTTTGGAGATATGGTAGTTGAGTTCCTTGAGTTCTGCTTGGTGACGGGTGTTTAAAAGTTCGAGTATGCCCATGTTTCAAAAATATGATGCAAAATTACAAAAAAAAGACTCATTAGCACCATAATAAAGCTTATTTTTGTCTTATGTTCACTTATTTGAAATAAAAACTTTGAAGAATTCCCATAGTGCGACGGCTGTACTCACAGAAACGTTGAGCGAATGTTTTGTTCCGTTCTGGGGTATTTCTATACAGAAATCGGCCATATCTACGATTTCTTGTTGAACTCCTTCAACTTCGTTTCCGACGACAAGAGCATATTTTCGGTTTGGTTCAACGGTAAGCTTTTCTAAAGCTACGCTGTTTTCTACTTGCTCAAGGCAGGCGATTGTGTATCCGCGATGGCGCAGTTGTTCTACTGCAGCTTGTGTGGATTCGAAATATTCCCAATCTACAGAATCTTCTGCTCCTAAAGCTGTCTTATGTATTTCTGGTGAAGGCGGCACGGCAGAAATTCCGCAGAGCACTACTCCTTGAGCCGAAAAGCCATCGGCCGTTCGGAATATAGAACCTATATTATTGAGCGAACGTACATTGTCTAACACGACAACTACGTCCATCTTTTTTTGTTCTTTAAAGGCTTGAAGGTCTACGCGACCCATGTCCCAAATTGTTTTCTTTTTCATAAGAATAGATTTTAATCGTTTATGAGCCTTTTTTTATACTGAATCGAGTTTGAGTATGGAGTTCAAAATATCGTCGGCACTGCTCACCGATGGCACTCTTTTTACGGAAAAACTGCGTTTTCCGTTGCGCTCACGGATTTCTACCCTTGTCGGGTTCATCTGCAGGTAAGCCAGCAGTCGTCCAAACATTGGCGATTGGTAGTAGGCTTTGTTTGTCTCATCGACAAAATAAAGATACATATTTCCTTGTTTCAGCGATACCTTTTCAATACCTAATGCACGAGCATGTCTTCTCAGGCGCGGTACGCGCAGTAGTTCTCTGGCCGAGTCGGGTATACGTCCGAAACGGTCTTGTAGACGTTCTTCAAAGGCTTTGAGTTGGTCTTCGCGTTCTATGCTGTCGAGTTCTTTGTAGAGTGCTATGCGCTCCGATTCTTGTGCAACGTAATAAGCCGGTATGAGGAGTTCCAAATCCGATTCTATAACGCAATCGGCAACCAATTCTTCGGCTTCTTGGTCGGCCGCAAGTTCGGGGAATTCCTCTGTGCGCAGTTCTACAACAGCTTCTTTGAGTATCCGTTGATATGTTTCATACCCCAAATCGGCTATGAATCCGCTCTGTTCAGCCCCTAAGAGATTTCCGGCGCCTCTTATATCGAGGTCTTGCATTGCAATATGGATTCCGGAACCTAAATCGGAGAAACTTTCTATGGCTTGCAGGCGTCGGCGAGCTTCTGGGGTCAGTGGTTTTTCTGCCGGTACGGTTAGGTAGCAGAAAGCTTTACGCGATGACCGTCCTACTCGTCCACGTAACTGGTGCAGTTCGCTCAATCCGAAATTTTGGGCATTATTGATTATGATTGTATTGACGTTTGGCATGTCTATGCCGCTCTCAACGATAGTTGTCGCCAATAGGACATCGTAGTCTCTGGCAGCAAATTCGTTTATGGCTTTTTCCAATTTTTCGGGAGGCATTTGACCGTGGGCAACAATTGTGCGGGCGTCGGGGACAACGCGTTTTATCATGTTTTCGAGGTCGTATAGTCCTTCTATGCGGTGATTTATAAAAAAGACTTGTCCCCCTCGTGCAAGCTCGAAATTAATGGCTTCGCCTACTATATCGTCGCTCAAGGCATTGACCGAGGTCAAAATAGGATATCGGTTTGGTGGCGGTGTTGCTATTGTAGACAGGTCTCGGGCACCCATAAGCGAGAATTGTAGAGTTCTGGGTATTGGCGTGGCGCTCATTGTGAGAGTATCTACATTTACTTTGAGTTGCTTTAGCTTTTCTTTGACGGCAACCCCGAATTTCTGCTCTTCGTCGACTATAAGCAATCCTAAATCTTTGAATTTTACCGATTTGCTGATTAGTTTGTGTGTGCCTATAAGAATATCTATTTTGCCGGCTTCCAAGTCTGATATAATTTCTTTTGTGTCTTTGGCAGAACGTGCACGGGAAAGATATTCTACCCTAACCGGGAATTCTTTGAGCCTTTCGGCAAAAGTATGGTAGTGCTGATAGGCCAAAACGGTTGTTGGCACGAGGACGGCGGTTTGTTTTCCGTCGATTGCTGCTTTGAATGCTGCTCGTATAGCAATTTCTGTTTTTCCGAATCCGACATCGCCGCATACAAGTCGATCCATTGGACGAGCCGACTCCATATCTGATTTTACTGCTTGTGTGGCGGTAACTTGGTCGGGGGTGTCTTCGTATATAAAAGAAGCTTCAAGTTCATGCTGCATATAGCTGTCGGGGGAGAAGGCAAACCCTTTTTCGTCTCGTCGGGCAGCATATAGTTTAATCAGATCGCGAGCAATATCTTTGAGCTTGCTTTTGGTGCGGTCTTTCATCTTCTGCCAAGAACCGGATCCGAGGCGCGTTATCTTTGGCGGTACGCCTTCTTTACCTCTATATTTTGCAAGTTTGTGCAGGGAGTGAATCGATACAAACAATATATCGTTGTTTTTGTATACGAGTTTGATGACTTCTTGCATCTTTCCCCCTACATTTGTGCGCAACAAACCGGCGAAAACACCCACACCATGATCTGTATGGACAATGTAGTCGCCCGGTTCTATCTGTCCTAATTCTTTTAGCGACAGGGCCATTTTGCCGGAGCGGGCACGGTCGCTTTTGAGGGTGTATTTGTGGAAACGGTCAAATATCTGGTGATCTGTGAAGACGCATATTTTTGTCTGGTGATCCACGAATCCTTCGTGGAGAGTCCCGTCTACAGATTCAAAGCTGATGTTGTCGCCACGGTCGGCAAAAATATCGCGGAGGCGATCGAATTGTCGCGGGTTATCTGATAGGATGAGGAGGCGATAGCCTTCTGCTTTAAACCGGCTGAATGAATCTGCAATAATGTCGAAATTCTTGTGGTAAATACCTTGAGGCGAACAATCGAAATCCATAGAGGCTTTCGTGGCTGTTTTGCGTTCGTCGGGTTGACCGGCTCTAAATACAAGTAGTCGGAAATCTTCTAATTTTTTCTCGAAATCGTCGGGATTGATTACCAATTCCAAAGCATCTGCATCTCCTTCTTCAGAAATAAGGGTGAAAGCAGAAACTTCAGTGGTGGCAATTGCCCGTATACGCTCAATGGTGTATTCTTTGTTTCGTATGGCTATGAGAGTATCGGCGTCTATGAAATCGAGGATTGATTTTAGGTGGCCTCTGTGGCTTACGTTTGCCGTTATGGAAACGGAAGAGTGCTTGCTTTCGGATAGTTGTGTCTCTACGTTGAATGACCGTATAGAGTCTATCTCGTCGCCGAAAAAGTCTATTCTCAATGGCAGCTCTGCCGAATATCCGAAAATATCGAGAATGGAACCTCGCACAGCAAATTGACCTGGTTCAAAAACGTAGTCTACCTTTTTGAAGCCTTTCTCTTTGAGCCACTCTTCTATGTTGTCCATAGAGATGCTCATTTCTGTCGCTAATGTGAGTGTATGCTTATCCAGTTCCTGTCGTGATGCCACACACTCTGCAATGGCTTCGGGATAGGTCACCACATATTTGAGCTGGCCTGCAGCCAACGCGTTAAGTGTCTCGGTTCGCAGGATTTGGCTTGGGGCATCAGGCTGTCCATATTTGATGTCGCGCTTGAAGCCCGAGGGTAACATTCCTACGTTTTCTTCGCCTATGAGTCTGGATAAATCATAATAGAGGTAACCGGCGTCGTCTAAATTATCACCTACTACTATTATAGGGTTTTTCTGTTTAGGCAAGGATACAAGCATTACTGCAGCCGACGAACCGGCTACTCCGTCGACAATGGCACGGCGATGTGAAATAAGACTACTGAGGGCTTTTTTTCTTGCCGTTCCTGTAAGCAGCCCGCATAATTCTCTTAGGTCCATTTCGGTTTATGGTTACTTGGACAGTATTTCAGAGTAGCGTTTGGGGTCTAACAGCACTTTTTTTGCGGCTTCGTAATCGTCGTCTTTTCGGAGTGAGCGTTTTACCCGAGCGCTATCGGAGAAATAACGCTGAGAAATTTCTTCGTCTATAATGTCTTCTATCGCCGATCGGTTTATATCCAGATCGTTTTCTAAATCATGTTTGAGCAAAGCCGCCAATATGTCGAATTGAGCCGATACGGAATCTGTCATATATCCTTCTGTTTTAGCTGCTTGGCGGAGTATTTCAAGCCCTGATTCACATTGCTTGTCGTATTTGAAACGCTGTGGATCTATGCTTTCTTTGAAATTTTGGAATATTTCGTCGGTTACGACAAATGTTTCGGCATCAAGAGAATCGGGGTGCTCGGCAGCAAATTTGTTGGCGAAATCAAAAGCCCAAAAATCCGACAGGATATTATACAACAATCTGTTGGCTTCTTTTCGTTCTACAATTATGTCGGGTGCAATTCCGCCTCCGTCGCGCACGGTGCGGCCTATACGCGTCTTGAATTCATGTGTGAGGCTGTCGGGGACACGCGCAGGAGACCCATCGGGATTTCGGTGAGAATAGTCTAAAACCTGTATAAGACGGCCAGATGGGATGTAATAACGGCCTGTGGTTATTTTGAGAATGTCACCGAAAGGCAGAGGGCGTGTTGTCTGTACAAGACCTTTGCCGAAAGTGCGGTCGCCGATAATAACCGCGCGATCTAAATCTTGTAGAGCCCCGGATACAATTTCCGAAGCCGAAGCGGTTCCGTTGTCTACGAGCACTGCCAATGGTATTTCCGGAGCTATGGGATTCTGTGTGGTTTTATATATTTTTTCGTCTTTTGGATTCCTGCCACGTGTTCTCAATACTTCAGTTCCTTTTTTTACGAAATTACCCACAATCTGCACTGCGCTCTCAAGGAGGCCTCCACCGTTGTTTCTCAAATCTAAGACAATGCCTTTGAGTTCGGGGTCGCGCATGAGTTCGGTGACGGCATGTTTGACACGGCGTGCTGAACTTTCGTTGAATGTGGTGAGGCGTATATAGCCTATCCCTGTGCTGTCTATGCCGAAATAGGGCATTGGTTCTACTTTGATATTATCTCGGATTATATTAAATGTAAGCAAAGAATCTTCTACGTAAGGACGCTTTACTTTAACTACGACTTCGGTTCCGGCTTGACCTCTCAGACGTTTGCTCACATCGCCTATCTCCGTATTTGGGAGAACGGTATCGGAATTGACTTTTAGTATTACGTCGCCTGCTTTGAGGCCCGATTTGCGAGCCGGAGAGTTCCACTGAGGTTCTGAAATCAGCACTTTGTTGCCTCTTTTTACTATAAAAGAGCCTATACCGGCATATTGTCCGGAGGAGATCGAAAGTATCTCGTCTTGGTTTGACGATGGGTAATACTCTGTGTATGGGTCTATTTGGTAGAGGAGGGCGTCGATGGTTCTATCCATTATTTCGCCTGCTTTCAAGGTGTCTACATAATTTGTCTGCAATTCCTTGACTATGGAATTGAATATTTGCAGTTTCCTTGAGAAGTCTTCTTTTTGCTTTACAGAAGCCGTGCAGAAAAGTGATAACAAGAAGGCTGCCGATAATATGGAGATTATTCTTTTCATATTTTTGTTTTTATCTTATTCGGGATATTATACTTGTAGAGCCATGATGGTATTTGTTTATCCCTATTTATAATGTGATGGCTAAGGAAAAAACGATTTCAGGGGTTTATTGGTTTTGGACAATAATTAAAAATGGTATCGATTTCTATTTTTATGGTATACGGCGAAGCATTTTCTGTTTTTGGTTGGGCAGATCCTGAATAATAGAATATATTCTGCAAGTCCCAAGATTTAAAGTTTATTTGCCTTGTTTCTCCCGGGGGAATATCTGCGGCTATATTCCGGGATTGCCTGTGCAGCATGCGCCCGTTCATGTCATAGTAGCATATAGTGAAGGATATTCGCCCGATACGGTCGGGGCTGTTGTTAATGGCAAAAAACGTTTCGCGGCGGCTTCGCAAAGGTTTATCGTAGCCACGTAATGCTACCACAGAGGAGTCGGGGCAGGATATTGTATCAAACAGATTCGCGTCTATTTGTTTTTTTTTCGGTTGCTCTATGGGCTCTATAGGTTTTATACCTCGCCGAGTGGTTTTTTGTCCCCATGTGGCAATAGCGTAAAGCATCAGGATAATGACGAGTGCTTCTCTCATAACTCTACTATTTGCGAGGTTGGGCGCGGCAAAAGGCGTCTTCCACCGTCGATATTTGTAGGACGGGTATCGTTTTCTTTCAGAGACATCCTGAAAAGGTATGGCACCCATTTCAGGATATTTACATTTATGTTTTGCCTGTAGGGCTTGAGGGTAAATGAATCTTCGTTAAACTCAAAAATAAAATTTTTGTCTTGCTTATACTTGTTTTGGCGAGTATTTCCTTTCAAATCGGATATGAGTTTTGCGTCGAAAGTATTTGGTATGGCCGTGGCTACGAGGATTCCGCAAACTTTACCTGCTTCTATAGACAAATCTGGAGATTCCAGGACGCTCAGTTCATAATGTCCTGTTTTAGCCGACGGGGAGATACGGATAATAGCTCCTCCGTCGGTCATCTGCCATATGCCGCAGGGATTTATTGTTGCCTTTTTTTCTTGCACAATTGTGAACCATTCTCCGCCAGCTGCCGGAAAACAAATCGTTAACATCGCAATGAAAATCGGCAACAACTTTATCATAAGCTGCTGAATTTATAGGCGAAACCTATAGAAAGTATTTCTTTTATTTGGAGTTTCTTCCAGTCGGGGTCTTCGCATTTAGGTGTAGCCGTGTCGTAGCGTGCATGGGCATATATCTGTGTTGTCAAGAAACGATTTATTTCAAAACGCAAAGTATTTTCCCAATCGGCATAGGCATTGCTGTAGTCGGTAAAAGCAAAGAGCCGGCTGTTGAATGTTATGTTGCTGCACAATCGCCAGAAAAATTTGAATTCAGCACTTGAACCGAACTTGTTTGTCGTTGTTTTCTCAGGGTCTACATCTGCATTGATAAATGTTTTGAGGTTATACGACAAAGGTGCTATCGAAGCATCGAAAGTTACAGTTTTTTTTGGATTCACATAGTTATAGGTCATACCTAAACCTATATTCAGTTCTCCTGGCGACATGAAAGCCGATCGCATTTCGTTGCTGTTGGTTTTATAGGAATTGAGAAGCTGTGTCTTGAACAAGGCGTTAACCGAATAGTACCAACGTTTTGCTGCTTTTAAACCAAAAGTGGAAGTGAGTTGGAATAAATCGTCGCTTATATTGTAGGCATGTATGGAATCGTCGGGAGCATTGTTCATGCCCAACTTATATTGCATTGTGGTTTCAAAAAGTAAGTTGGGATGATACACTGGGTTCAACTTTACGTTGTATAATATATTTGCCAGCATATTCAAGTTGTTGTTTCCACCCTGGTACCAGTTGGGGGATACATATGCTTGAGAAAACTGTAGTGATGCATCGAAAGTTTTGAGCCAATGCTTTGGCTTGATAGGGGCTGCTTCTACTCCCTCAAGTCGTTCTGCTATGGGTTTTACCTCACGTATTTCGATGGTATGTGTAGATGGATCCACTTCTGCGATGAATTGCTTTGGCGGTTCCGGTAGGTTTTCTATGTTCCAGTAAACGACTTCCGGGGTTTTGTAGAAAAGATAATTTTTTATAAGATTAACTTTGCGGGCTTCTACGTTGGCTTCTTCTATCCATCTCATGACGGGATCGCCCGAGAAATCGGGCTTTGTCAAATCAAATTCTTCTACATCGTGGTGATAGTCGTAAACAGCCGGTAAAAAAATGATATCTGGTAATTTCTTTTGGCTGATATTTACGCCGTATTCACGTTCGGGGACTGCCGATAGATAATCGTCGATAGTCAGATAGTCCCATGGATATATTATTTGTGAAGCGGAATCTGTTGGGGTAATAATAGCGCTTTCGGAAGTGTTAACGTTATTATTGTCTACTCGCGCCGATTCAAAAAACATAGCTTGCGCATTAGATGCAGAACTGCCTGCAATGGCAGCTGCACAAAACAAAAGTATTCCAGACAGTCGGTTCATAGTCGGTACAAAAGATTTTAGCATAACGGCCGGATTTATCCGGCTTTGTTTCAGCATTTCTTGGTTGCCGTATAAAGAGTGCACACACCAAATGTGAATGGTCTCACTATCGGGTCGGTAAACCCGGCTGATTGCAGTAATGAGGCCATTTTTTTGCCTTGCGGGGCGGCGGCTATACTCTCCGGTAAATAAGAGTATGCCCTCACGTCGCGGCTCATAATCCTTCCGGCTACCGGAATGATAAATTTGGTGTAAAAATTATATAATGGGCGCACGAAAGGATTGGTGGGTACAGATAGTTCAAGGATATGGACTTTCCCTTCGGGACAGAGCAACCGATGCATCTCTTTAAGGCCGGCAAGTATATCGGCATAATTCCTTACTCCATAAGCAACGGTGACATCGTCGGCGCAACCTTGGGGCAATCCGGTAGCAATACAATCGCACTGCGCAAAGCTTATGTCCATTCCGTTTTTCCCGGCCTTTTCCCTTGCCTTGGCAAGCATTCCCTCGGAGAGATCGAGACCGGTTATTTTTGTGCCTGGGCGCGCTTTGGCTATTGCTATGGCAACATCGCCTGTACCTGTGGCAAGATCTATCACTCTGTTTCCACAAACTCCGGCGACGAGGCGCTTCAACCACAGGCGGTGCAAGCCCATAGTCATGGCAGAATTCATGAAATCGTAGGCCGGAGCAATGGAATCAAACATGCTTTCAACTTGTTCTTCCTTGCTCCGTCCATCGTGGTAGGGATCTATTTTTTCAACTTTTTCCATCAATCCTTAGGTCATTGCTTAAGAGTAGTTCACTCTAAAGACCAGATAGTTATTATCAGTCAAGATTTGCCAAAAAATCCAATACATTTTTGGCAATACGGTCGGCGGAATTGCTCTCGGGTGCCGGTACAAATTTCTTGCCGGTGAGTTTCTCGTAAAGTTCTATATAGCGGTTGCTTATGTTTTCGCATATTTCGTCGGTCATTTCGGGCACTTTTTCTCCTTCTCGGCCCATAAAACCGTTTTCCATTAGCCATTGGCGTACGAATTCCTTGGAAAGCTGGCGCTGAGGTTTCCCGGCTTCAAAGAGTTCCTGATAAGTATCGAGATAGAAATAGCGAGATGAATCTGGAGTGTGGATTTCGTCTATAAGCAATATTTTGCCGTCGTATTTTCCAAACTCATATTTGGTGTCCACAAGGATAAGTCCTTTTTCGTTGGCCATCTTCTGCCCTATTTCAAAAAGAGTACGGGTGTATTGCTCCATCAAAGCATAATCTTGAGCAGATACCAAGCCGCGGGCAACAATTTCTTGTCCGCTAATATTCTCGTCGTGACCTTCGTCGGCTTTTGTGGTTGGTGTTATGATCGGTTCTGGGAGTTTTTCATTTTCACGCAAACCGTCGGGTAGTTTTACGCCGCAAATTTCACGTGCTCCAGCAGCATATTCGCGCCATGCACTTCCGGCGAGATATCCTCTTATTATCATCTCTACCTTAACACTCTCGCAGCATACTCCTGCTGTTGCCATTGGATCTACTTCTGCCAATTTCCAGTTGGGAACAGCTTCGGAAGTCGCATCAAGGAAATACGATGCAATTTGGTTGAGAACCTGTCCTTTGTATGGTATTCCTTTGGGGAGTATTACATCGAAGGCCGAGATACGGTCTGTTGCCACTAAAAGGAGGATGTTATTGTCTATGGTATAGACATCGCGTACTTTGCCGTGGTATACCGAGGTCTGGCGCGGGAATTTGAAATCGGTGCTTGTGAGTGTCATTGCTCAATTTATGTCGGGGTTTGTAATATCTTCGTTTATATTTTTATCGGCCTTTTCGGCAGCGTCATGTTTTTCGTATGCCTCAACAATGCGTTGCACAAGATGATGCCTCACTATATCTTTCTTGCCAAATTCTACTTTGCCTATGCCTGGTACGTCTTTGAGAACGGTTAATGCCTGTATAAGGCCCGAACGAGTGGATTTAGGCAAGTCTATTTGGGTTACGTCGCCTGTCACGATCATTTTGGCGTTCATGCCAAGGCGTGTCAAGAACATCTTTATCTGGTGAGTTGTGGTGTTCTGGGCTTCGTCGAGCACTATGATGGCATCGTTGAGCGTACGACCGCGCATAAATGCCAAAGGAGCTATCTGGATTACCTTGCTTTCCATATATTCCTTGAGCTTGACGGCCGGTATCATGTCTTCCAACGCATCGTAGAGAGGTTGGAGATAAGGGTCTATTTTATCTTTCATGTCGCCGGGCAGGAACCCTAATTTTTCGCCTGCTTCAACGGCCGGGCGCGAGAGGATGATTTTTCTTACTTCGCGATTTTTCAATGCCCGAACTGCCAATGCTATGGCTATATAAGTTTTACCTGTGCCGGCAGGACCGAGCGCAAATGTCAAATCGTTTTTAGCAAAGGTTTCTACGAGAAGCTGTTGGTTGGGAGTTCGGCCGCTTATGGGCTTGCCGTTCATGCCATATATTATCACGTTGTCGCGTTTGAGCTCTTTAGGAGCCTCGCCTTTGACTATATCTATTATAACTTCCTCTGGCAGATTATTGTATTCCTCGGCATAGGAACACATTTCTTTTATTTTTTCTTCAAAATCCAAAGTTTCTTTTTCTTCGCCAATCACACGGATTACCGCGCCCCGGGCAGAGATACGGATTTTTGGATATAAATTTTTTATAAGCTGCATATTGGCGTTGTTTACGCCATAAAAGCAAACTGGATCTACGCTATCTATTATAATTATTCGTTCTATCATATAGTTGCCGACAAGGCCAAAACAAGCCTTTTCTTTCATCCGGCAAATTTAACTAAAAACTGCGACATATAAGGGCTAATAACGAAAAAAGTTGCAAGGGCATGATTGGCATTTATCGTTGATTTTTCGGGAGTTGTTGACAATTTGCCGGTAAAAATCGTATAAGAAAAATCGCAAGTAGTTACTATTTAACTGCTTGCGATTTTGCGTTGTGCCCGGAACAGGACTCGAACCTGCACGCCTCGCAGCACTCGCACCTGAAACGAGCGCGTCTACCATTCCGCCACCCGGGCATGGGTTTGCGAGTGCAAAGATAGGTATTTTTTTTTGCTTTGCCAAACCCTTTTCCCATTATTTTTGATTGACGGCAGCGGTGGTATCTCAATGTATCTCAATAGCTCAGCGTATTACGATTTTCTTTGTCATGGTGTTTGTGCGGGCTAAGTATATTCCTGGGGTTAGATCAAGGTTGAAACTTTCTGCTTGGTATTGAGGCACTATGCTTCTGGTTTTAATGCCTGAAAGAGTGTAGATATCTATTGTGGAGTTTGCGAATCCTATGGTATATAGGCGGTTGTCTTGCATGTAGAGATCGGTGTCGGGAGTATCGGTTTCTGTGATGGCGCTCCAGTCGTGAGCTTCGGGGAAGAGTGGTAGGGATGGGAACCAATAGTTCATTATCATATCGTAGTCGCGTATCACGGAGCCATCGTTAGCATAACGTCGTGTAATGTATGTGGGTTTTCCGAATTCGTGGTATAACGACATGTAGATTTCGTCGGTAATCGGGTGGACACCAATTGAGCAACCGTAGAGTTTCCAATCTTCGTTGTCGGCGTCAAGGTCTATAAATAGAGAAGTTGTCTCGGTAGAGATATCAAATTTATAGATTTTGCTTCCTGAGAACCATCGGTTTGACCCTCCTTTCCAGTATAGACAGTTGTTTACGGTTGAAGCAACGAATGCGTCGGGAGTCCATGCATACCAGGAGTTGAGAGGTGCATACATTGGCTCTTCTATTGGTATTACTTTTGTTTTAAGTGTCGTGGGGTCGATTTTTACGATGTATGGCAGAGCCATACCCATCCCTTGGGTGTTAGGTGCTACAGAAGCCCAAAGAGAACCGTCTTTGGATTTGACTATGCTACCCACTCCGGCTCCTGGCTTTACGATATCCATTGATATTGTGTTTTCTACTTTGTCTTGAGCGGGATCTATGACAAGGATTCCATATTGTTGGTGGGCGGCGAATATTTTGCCTTGAGCTTCTACCATTGTACCTGTCTGGCCGTGGTAGAGGCTACCGGTAGGATCGGTGACCGGACTGTCGCCGTCAGCGTTGGGGTTGCCTGAGCCGGAGACCTGTCCGGTTACTGTATAGGAGTCAAGGTCAAATATCCAGATTCCGTTACTTGAGGAAATGTATCCTTTATGTTTGTCTACGCCTACAAAGCCACGTCCGTCGCATTGAGCTCCCGAGGGATCTATTATTGTGGATTGGAACAGCATTTTGAGGCTTTTACCGTCGGCCACGGTTATACGTCCGCCGGTAATACTTGCGCCAGGATCTTTTTCTTGTTTAGCAATTAGGAAGAGACGTCCGTCCCATATTGCGCCATATTGGTTTGTGCAGCCTAATTCGTGGCCCGGATTTTCTTCCTGGAAGGCTCTGTATTGCCAATAGTTTCCGTCGGTAGCGTCGGGGAAGAGGATGTTGATGGTGGAGTTCTGGTGGCCGTACCAGTCTTCGTTAACAAAGATTATGCCTTTTGTATAATCAAAATTTCCGGCACTCGCACCGAAAGATGCGAGTACCGGAAGGCATGATATAAAGAGCTTACACAAATTCATCTGATAGCAATTTTGGCGCTTGTTCCGTTTGAGCCTTTAACGATATAGATTCCGCTTTGAACCCCGAAATCAAGGATGTAGCTTTGGGAATCGGCAGTGAATGAAAGACATTCTTTTCCGCTTGCGTCTACGATAACAAAGTCTACGCCTTCCATACCGCAAATGTAGAGGCGCGAGCCGGAGGAATAGATTTTGGCATCGGAATTTATGTTTGTGACGCCTGTGGTATCGTCAACATGGAGGTTGAGTGTCTTGGCGGTAGTTTTGCCGTTTGAGGTGGCTGTGAGGTTTAGGTTGAGGTTACCGGAACCGAGAGGCTCAATAGTTAGTATTCCATTGTTGTGAGTCACATTTGCCACAGGGTAAGAAGCGGCGCGAGTCTGAGGTATTTCCTCAAGGTTGAAGGCAATGTTGCAGTCGTAGCTGTCGCGGTCTGTGGCGATGTCGCGTAGGTCTATTTGAGAGAGGCCATCTTTTACGTCTATTGTAATTTCGTCAATGCTGAATTCCACACCATGCTTATCGGGGAAGATGGGGAGAGACTGGAACCAGTAGTATGGTTCCAATTTGATGTTTTTGGTAATTTCACCGCTTGTTGCATCGACCAGTAGAATCCAATGGTCACGGTATCCGCCGCTGGATGCGCCTTCTCGTCCGGCCATAACTATGATTCTGTTGTTTCGTGGGTCGAAGCGGGGTGTACCGTAGGTCATGAGGTTTACTGTTTCGCCGAATTCTGTTTCTCCGGTCACGTCTGTAAGGGTGAAGATGGGCTGGAGGTCGGCAGGATCAGTATCTACGTCGTAGAGGTAATATCCTCCTTTGGGTCCGCCCATAATTCCGGCTTTGCCGGTAACGAAGAGTATTCTGTTGTCTATGGGGTTTCCGTAGAAAGCTGTTGAACGCCAGGCGTTCCATGAGCATGTTATAAGATCGAGGGATTTTGGTAGAGTGCGACCTTCCCCAGCTTTGAGAGTGTTTGGATCGATGTCTTGGAGAACGGCGCAGCCATTTGCAGCGGTAGCATACCATACGCGTCCGTCGGCTGTTTGGGTAATACCTTGCACGTTGGTGTCTTCAATTCGTTTTACGAGCTCGTCGGTCTCGGGATCAACAACGAGAATGCCATAGCTTTGCTTAATGGCAAATACATAACGACCGGCGTGTATCATGTCGCCGATTTGTCCGTTATAGAGGTCGGCTTCGTCTTCATTGTCGCCTTTGGCGCCTATGAGGCCTGTTATTTCAGGTGCTTCTGGATTGGTGATGTCTATGACGAAGATTCCATTGGATGTAGATACATATGCTTTGTTTTCGGTGGCACCAACAACAGCGCGACCATCGCCGCTGTGTCCGTTCCAAGCGAGAGCGTCAATAGAACCAAGGCGTTTGAGAGTCTTTGCGTCGGCAATTACAAAACGACCGCCACCGGGGAGAGGATCACCGCCATCGGCTGCTTGTTTAGATGCTACCATGAGGTATCCGTTCCATATTGTGCCATGCTGAGATGTTGCGCCGAATGAATATCCGGGATTTTCGCGGGAATATGCTTGATAGATGATATCGTTGTTGGCTGTGAGGTAGTTGATGGAGCCGTTTGTGTGTCCGTACCATTCTTCGTTGAGAATAATCGTACCTTCTTCATAATTTTCATCGGAAGATATCTCGGTATCCTCCACAACCTTGACAGTAAAGTTTTTGACGAAATCTTCTTCTATTCTCTTTGGATCTTTAACAGTAACTGTGAGAGTACATTCGCCTAAGCGGTAGCCTTGAAGTTCGGGGAATCTTACATGATCGGGGTTCCAGTAGTTTACGGTGTAGAGGCTTGCTATCATATCTTCTTTGGACGTTCCTGCGTTGGCGAGAGTCCATGAAACGTTGCTACATGTAGCGGCATCGGCAGGTTCGAAATAGGGGAATAAACCGGCAATGCGACGGGGGTGGATATAGATTACTCCGTCTTCGGCCACACAGTTGAAAGTAACATCTTTGAGCCATGGTTCGTTTGGTTCTGCCGGGTCAACGATATTTTTGAATTTGCCCCATTGCTCATGAGCCTGGAATTGAGCTTTCATGCCTGCAGGCACGTTGAGGACAGCGTTTTCGTATACCTCGGCTGAGAAAGAAGGGGTTTCGAGAACTTTATCACCCAAAACGGTCACTACCTTGAGCCCTGTCAGATTGGAGAATGGGAAATATGTGAATTCGCGTCCGATTTCCAAAGTTGTGAGTTCGCGTGTGCCTCCGTTTGTAATTTTATTTTGGAAATCTTGTGCCCAACAGTAAAGATTTGTGCCTGAGGTTGATGGCTCAAAGCGGAGTTTGTCGAGCTTTGGATTGTTTGTGAAGGCGGCCATTGTAATTTTTGTAACGGAGCCTTTGATTGTGAATTCAGAAATCTGAGTGTCGCGGAAACAATAATTGTCGATACTTGTGATACCGTCTGAGAGTTCTACGCTTTCCAGGCGTGAGCAACCGTCAAATCCGCACCACCCGGTCGGTTCGTCCCATACCACGTTATTACCAACGGTAAAGTTGTAGATATATTTACAGTTTGTGAAAACGTTGGTTCCGATAGATGTGACAGTATTGGGGACAGAGTCAAATTTTTCTTTGTCTTCGTTTTTGAATTCCAACCAGTTGCAATTTGCAAATGCTTGAGATTCTATTATTTCAAGACCTTCGTGGAGTATTGCATATTCCATTTTGCTGCAGGAGTTGAAAGCTCCGAATGGAATTGTTTTGAGGCTTGCGGGAATTTCAATTTTTTTGAGAGCAGAGCATAGAAGGAATGCTTCTCGTCCCATGGTCTCAAGCTGGTCGGGAAGTGTCACGGATGTAAGCGAAGCACGATACTCAAATGCCCGGCTACCAATTTCCTTGACGGTGTTGGGAATTACAACCGATGTTAAAGAGCCATTATTTGCATTGTTGAAGACACCGCGGAAAGCGTTGTCGCCGATGCGCACAACGGTGTACACCTGCTTGTCGTTTTCAACACTTTCGGGAATGACAATGTCGCCGCTGTAGTCTTTACCATATTCCGTGTCGTTGCCGCCATAGGTTACTTCAACGGTTGAATCGGAAAGTTTGTTGTAGTAGATCCCGTTGGTATTGAAATCAAACGCCCAGATCTGTCCTGATGCGAGCAAGGAGACAAACGTACCGACGAGATATTTAGCCGATTTATTCATAAATTATTGGTTAATAGATTATTGATTGTTTTTGATTTTTTCTTGAATGTATGTAAAAAGTGTACTGACCTGTAAGTGGGTCAATAATCTTTGATAGCCGGAATGGCAGATTAGAAATTATTTAATGGCAATTTTCTGTGTCTTATTTCCTTTCTTGGTAATGTAGATACCCGGTGCAAGGGAGGGTTTATGATTTTTTGTCGTAGTTGCTACATGTGTGCCAGAAACGGAATACCAAAGAGTGGGTAAATCCTCTTTGATTTCAGCTTCTGTCACGGCAGTAGTTTTCCCGGGGACGTAGAAGAGCATATTTTCGTTTTCGGTTGGTGTTGAGCCTTCGCCGAAACCGCCAACTCCTGGTTTGTCGAAAATGGTGTACGTCCATCCATCTACGGCACCGTCGGATAGTTTGCGGCCGGTGTATCCAGTGCCGCTATAACTCCATTCTCCTCCTGCTTTGCCGGTCCAGTAGCTCCAGTATCCTTCATACCATCCGGCATGCCAGAATAAGTCGTCGACTCTTTTTTCGTTGATTTTCCAGCAATCATAGTCGTATGCTGGATAGCCGTAGGCATAATAATCGAGGGGATGCTGGATATAGTGGGTCTGTGCGGCGCCATTTATAGCTTGCTGCATTATTTTTGGCGTATTGTCGCCAGGGGCTTCTTTTTGGCCGAAGAGGGTGCTGGTATTGTAGTAATCGAAATTGATATATTCATAGTTTTTGGCCATGTCGAAATCGAAATAGAGGTATTCCAGAAGCTCGGCCACATTGTCTATACCTATACCGCAAACAGTAGCACCATATTGGCCGGTAAATTGTGTGAGTAGCAAAAGGTTATCGTTGTCTGAGCAAATGGCTTTGAACATGTCTTCTGATGTCGGGTAGTTTTTGGAACCGTCTTCGTTTTCGGTAATATCAAATCGATACCCCCACACGTAAGAGATATCTTTTTCTGGGTCGAGTCCGCGGGTAATTACCAGGGCGGCGCGGCAATCCCCTTGGCCGGTCCAGTGATCAATCTTGTTGAAATCTACCGGTATTGCAGCCTTGGAAGTCAAGGCGAGCAAGAGGAGTATATACAACAGTTGTTTTTTCATGAGAGATTAGTTTAATGATTGTTGAAATATTGATGATTGCTGAGATATAGGGTCCTCGGGCACGAGAGGAGCCGGAGAAATTGAGAGGTCTTGGGCACGGCAGATCTCGGTGGATGTCTCGCCGAGCCAACCGCAATATTGGTTTATTCCTGTGTATACTCTCACGAAATCCACTCCTGGGAGTTTCACGCTCCGTCCTTGAGAATCGCGGGCATTTGCAATATCAAAAGAGTTGAGGTCGGAGTAGTCGTTGGGGTGGTTGTCTACATATCCCCAGTCGTAACTATAAAGCACATAGTATGAGCCGTTCCCACTCAGGTCTTTGGCGTTTGGTGCCAGACATGATCCTTGAAATGAAATGCTCTCTGCGTCTATCCACTTGGGGAAATAATCCTGGTTGTGGAAGATATTTTTTGGCATATAGCCTGCTTGTCCTTGATTGTCGGTCCATGGGATATAGTATATATCGCTGAGCATGCCGGTGTTGTCGGCCACGGGTTGGGCGTTTTCGTCGGGTCGGCTATAAGTTATGGAATAGTTTCTGATGGTTGCGGACGAGTCGTATTCGCTTCCAGCCAATTCGTACCATTGGTCGTCGGGCAGACCGTTGCAATTGGAATCAAAGCTTACCATTACTATACCCGGCTCTGCCGAACCGCCGCGTTTGGACGGGTCGGTGAGTTCATAGAAACAATTGCCCCATATTCTAAGATCGGCCTGTCCGGGTCGGTCAACAACAGTATGGTCAAAACCGAATGTGACGTATCCGCCAAATCCTCCAAGGCTTATCATCACGTCGTTTGTGCCAGAAATAGATTCTTCGGCCTTTTTCAATATGTCATCGTAAGTATCTCCGTCTTCATATCTCGGCATTTCGTTTACGAATTGCCCCGGCGCGGGGCAGTATTCATAGACACGGCTTATATAGGGGCTATATTCCACCTCCTCGTGCATTACTGTTACTGTAAATGAAAATTCAAAAGGTGTGTCCGGGTCTATTATCTCTATACATACGTCGTATACTCCTTCGTCTGGTGATATGAAAATATAATCCCTTGAATCAGACATTTCTTTTCCGTTGACAGTCCAGCGATATTCCTTCCCCGACAGTGCCGGATGGAGAGGAAGCTTCTGCATACGGGCAATGCGGTAGTTGTCGTCTATGCCCAGATTAACAGTGGGAATATCGTCGGAGCAAGAACAGATGGTGGCCGCTAATAATATTACAATAAATAATTTATTCATTTGGAGAGAAAAGCTATATGAGCAGGGATATCGCCTGTGCGTACACTCCATTTTTTACGGCCTTTGCGGTCAAAACAATATAGAGTGCCGGAAGATACATAGTTTTTAGCATCGGTAACGTAGATGTCGCCTGTTTCGGGGTGAATGGCGATACCATAGGGGATAATTATTTCATTGTCGGTACCGTCGGTAATAAAATTGCAGGAAACAATTTCTTTTGTGCGTATGTCTATAATGCCATAGCTTATAGTGTTGGACGCAGTGAAATTATTCCATTCTGTGGCATAGTAATATAATGAGTCGCCAAAAAATGCCATATTGGAGCATGCCACAGGTATCGTGTCTGTAACGGTCATCTGGTTATAACCTTTTTTCTTTTCCATTACATATAGGCGCGAGGGTCGGGTTTGGTAATCTCCACGGGAGCTTACCCATAGCTTGCCGTAGCGGTCTTTTTTGAGGCGATGCAGATTTATCCCCACAGGTATTTGTTGGACCTGTTTGAAATCTATCATCTGTATTACAGATACGGTATTATCGTATTTTGGCGCTCGGTATCCTCCGGAATTTGCAACATACATATAGTCGTCTACAATTTCCATTTCCTCGGGTTGGTATCCTACACTCACTTTGGCTGTGGCTTTGAGACTGAGCGTGTCTATTTGGTATACTGCACCTTTTGGGGCGGCAGGGTCTATAAGAACAGGGCCAACATATGAGCTCACGTATGCTTTTCCACGATGAAAACGGATGTAGCGGCAATTTGGAATGTTTATCTGAGTGATTTTTTTACCCGTATATGCATCCATAACTTCTACTTTGTGGGAGCAGTTTACTACTACATAAAGTTTGCTGCCGTAGATACCTATGTCGTTTCCAACGTCCCCGAGTTCTTTTATTTCATCGGGATTTCGCTCTGCATAAAAATTGCGGGCATATAGTCCTGTGGCAAAATCGCAAAAATCCAATGTGCATTTGTTGCTCCCCATATTTCCTTCGTTCACGAGGTAGAATCCTCGTATACTACTCTCCGCTTGATGAGTATCTCCTATTATGTCGTACTCCGTAGGCACCACAAGCTCGTCTTCGCGACAGCTTGTGGAGGCCAATAGGAGTGGCAGAATAATTAAGAAAAAAATATGTAGTGGAGTTATTTTCATATTTCAACTGTTAGGGAGAAGCGGTAGTTGCGTTTGGGCATGGGATAATTGAGGATAACGTCGTAGTCTTGATTTAAAAGATTATTTATCTCTGCCAAAGCTCTTATTCCCACTTTGTCTATTCTGAAATCTTTGCCAATGGAGATATCCGATGTATACCACGGTTGTGTATAGTTGTAGCGTATATTCTCTTGTTGGTTATAACGCGAGCCAACATATATCCATGAATAGTTCAAATTCCAACCACGCCACTCGAGATTTAGCACCGCAGAACCTGAATGATGGGGAATATATGGTATTTGGTGGCGGTAATAGTTGTCGGCTGGATTTGTAACGTCTATAGCTTTCTGGTAGGTATATTGTCCTCGTACTGTTACCAACAAGTTATTTGCCGGTTCAATGGTGGCCAAGGCGCTTATATCTACACCTTTAATATCAACTACTCCCAGATTGAGCATAGTCCATCTGAACTGTTGTCCTTTTGGATATGCGACGATTTTGTCTTTGACCTTATTATAATATGCGTCGGCGCTTATGCGGGCTGCGTTTATGAATCCATTGCCCGAATGAGAGTATATTAGCCCTATATTATACTGTGTTACTCGCTCGGGCGACAATTGAGAGTTGCCCATGTCGGCATAGTATAAATCGTTGAACGTAGGCATGCGGAACGATCGTTTATAGAATGCTCTGGCTGCAAAATCGGTGTTCCTGAGAGGGTTTATGCTTATATATACAGCAGGCGTAAATACTTTCTTGTCTGGCGGAGATTGCTGTCCGTGCAAATGGTCGTGTATGAAAGTGCCTAAAGCCGAAGCTTGAGCTTTAAAGCGACCTAAATCTATTGCCGTAGCGGCCGACAGGAAATTGCTTATTCGGTCGGGTTTGGCAAAGCCATACATGTCTGAGTTTAGTGTGTTCCACATAAAGTCGTAACTCATAGACACTTTCCACCTGCTGTCTATTTCATATTCGTTGGCGCTTGAAAAGTATATTTCTTTCTGTTTGTATAAATTATCTATTTTTATTTGCTTGTCGTCGTTATTGACGTAGTGAGTGCGGTAGAATGCATATTTAACATTGTTCAAAGAGGTAAAACGTCCGAAATATCCCGTATATCGTCCTTGTACGAAAGAGTTGTTATCCCATACCCTTTCTCCACGACGCCACACATTGTTGACAATAGCACCGGGTATGCCTCTTTCGGAATTGTAGTTATATGCTTTTGCGCTCCAAGAACCGTTGCGGATCATGCCGTTAACGTTCAGCTCGATACGCGTTGCGTTGATGTCGCCGTTTTGACGCACGGCTGTAGTGTCGTAGGCTAATTCTCCGGCCGGGTTTACCCGTCGGTAGCGGAACTTGTATTTACCGCTTGAGTTGACCCACTCTGTGCTGAGAGATGCGTTTACCTTGTCGCTCAGTTTAACCTCTACAAGAGCCGACGGATTTATCAAATCGAAAGAACCGGTTCTCATTACCGCTCGGACATTATAATTCTTGCCTTGATCAAACTTAGGTTGGCGTGTACGCATATAGATACTCCCGGCCGAGCCGAAATCCTTAGCCGGTTGGAGTATTTCGCTTTTCTGACCATTATAGAGAGAAAGAGCTTCCATATTGTCGAGCGAGAATTGGCCGAGGTCTATCTGGCCGTTTTGGGCATTGCCAAGCTCTATTCCGTCGTAGACAACGCCGGTATGGTTTGTGCCCATAGAGCGGATGTTTACCGTTTTTATTCCGCCAACACCGCCGTAGTCTTTTACTTGCACCCCCGAGAAATAGCGCAATGCATCGGCCACGCTGTTGCTGTTGAGGCGCTTAAGTTCCTTGCCGCTTAGAGTTTGTGCAGGTATTATTTCTTCGGCAGGACGCTGAGCAGTGACCACCACCTCGGCGAGATGGATAGAATCGGTATGTTCAGTAGCAAATGATGCAAGAGGTACCGCTGTCAGAATAATAAGATTGGCAAGTTTCATTTAAGATTGGCAATAAAAGTGGGACAATGTTTTACGGCCAAAAAAATCCCGTAGCCGCCACCAAGGTGAGTCTACGGGATATGCGTATGGTCTCAAAAAGAGACCTTGGAAAATTGCAAATCATATGTTCGCAGCCCATAATCCCGCAGGCACGTGGTGTGAAAAATGCGAATGGCAGGTCTTCTGACTCGTTCCGGTTTCTATGCGTCTTCTCGGCAAAGCCAATGACATGGTGCATCTAAACCTATAGATGGAACTTACAGCAGCGGGTACTGTTCCGGACTTTCACCGGATTCCCTTTTCAATTCCTTTAAAAATCTGCCTCTGCAGCCAGGAATACCATTACGCCGCAAAATTAATAATATTCTGTGATATTACCAAAATTGCAATCAGATTCTTAACTATTCTTGATTTTTATTGTGTTTTTGATTGTAAAACTCATTATGCCACCTCAGGTAATGCTTGCGTTCGCAGTCTATATATGCGAAATCTATAATTCTGCCTTTTATTCTCTCGAAATCTTTTTCGCCCGAGATAGATTCGTCCAAAACCACAGTACCCGTAGCAGAGTCTATAGTCATCAAATTTGCCGATTCGAACAGTTTATCGCATATAGGGCATAGGAGCAAGCCATTGTGAGGATTCATGGCATCATAAGTGTCATCGCACATTGCATATGGCTTTATATGGCTTGCAATGAGGAAATCTTTGTATGAAAAACCGCATACAGGGCATACGTGAGGTGTTTTGCGGAATAGGCCGCCACGGAATTCGCCCTGAACTGTTCTTGTTTTAGCACCTTTGGAGTAGCGGTATTTATCGGTTTGAGATTTATGCTTGACAGGTATATTATAGCGTTGCGCAATCATTTTCAATTTGGTATCGGCAATATCTATAGAAATTGTGTCGGAATATTCTACATTTTTCTCTTCAGGAGGAGTTACCAGGTATGGACGTAAGCTCTCTATGATATAGGATTCCGACATCTCTGCCAAGTAGTCGTTCTTTTTAGGAATATCTAAATTGTTTCGTGTGCCTTCTGTATTGAGAGAGATATCTGTTCGTTTAACGGTCTGAGACTTTACTTTCCCTGTCCTGCTTATCATGTTTTGGCCGTTGGCATAGTTGAGTACTACCATCGGATATTTGGGTGTGAAAAACGCCCAATATTTTGCGGGATCTTTAACTCGGATATCGGCTTTGATATATTCTGTCCTGAAATTATCGTAGGCTGCCTGCTTTTGGTCTTCGGGACACAAACAAAAATCGGTATACAAGTCCCAAAGCTGGTGATGCTTGAGAACAGAATATGAAAGCAAATAAAGGAAAATATATGAATTTTCGAAGCTTGAACTGAAAATATCGATTATCTCATCATCTACAATTTTGTAGTTGTTATCCGAGTATTCCACTGCACCAAGGAATCTCAGCAAGGCCAAGGCTTCTGTAAAATAATTTTTAACTTGAGACGTATTATTCCCAAGACTGAATAAATCGGCAATATAGTTATTTTCCCTTTCGCGGTGGTCGCGAATAAACGTGTCGCCGAATCTAAAGAAATTAATATATCGGCATACAAAGAACATGGTGTCGAAAGCATAAGATTTATCTGCCAGAAAACGCCCGTCTTTCTTGTCTTGCTGGTTCTCAAGAGATAAATTGCGGCATTTCTGCAAGATGGTTTCGCAAAGTGCTTTATTAAAGTTGTCCATTAGGTACTCCAATGTAATAGATAGATGAATTGTCTATATTTATTGTAAATTTAGAATAGCTTTTTACTATGGCATAGTATTCCCTGAACTCGGGAGTTGAATATATTTTTAACACCTCCATGTCTATATCCTTTTTTGGAATAAGAATAGCAATACTTCCATTTGGAATACTGTTGGGAGGCAAGATGGCGGCACGGGTGTTATAGGTGAAATTTGGCATGATTATCGCCTCTGTCCCGTAGTATTCACCTATATGGAATTTTGAGAGGTTATCTATATATCTGTCATATCCCGGAATATGTACTACAGAACCGTCATCAAGTATATTCTTGGATTTTACCACCCATACTTTACCGGCAGCCTTGAGGTGGCTGTTCGTTATTTGCCGGTCTCTAATGAAGTCGAAACAATCTAAATTTAGTTTGCCAATGTACTCGTCAAACCATTTTGAACGATATAGCAACCATAATCTATGGTGATAGATATAGCCTTGGGCATGTTCTGTCTTCATGCCCGATAAATAATTTGTTACAGAAACGGTGCCCTTGTAGCTTTTTGAAAAATGGATAGAAAGTATTTCAATGAAAACGTCTTTAAAGTACTTTACACCATAATCGCATATACTCACAATGGGCAAATCTTCATAAAGCTTCCTCACAGGAAAATATTCCGATGCTATGGCAAAATTCTTTGGTATAATGCATGAGATATCGTCGGCATAGTCCTTGAATTTTGCCATGAAAAGGGCAAAAAGATTTTTTGTTTTATAAATCCCTGCTTCATCATATTTTGCCTTTCTGATTATTTTCCCATATGGAGGGTTGGAAACCACAAGGTTATATCGGTACTGGGGTACAAATCGCATAAAATCTTCGCAAATGAGATTTATCTCGACATTTGTGCCTAAGTCTATACGTGATAAAGCCTCTCGGAGTGTGGATATGGTGTCCTCCGATATTTCAACGGCATCTATAATTATTTTTTCCGAATTGGAAAACAAAGAGCAAATCTGCGGGAGGAAAGCTCCCAATCCTGCTGCCGGCTCAAGTATGCGGACAATACCATCGACCGGCTTTATGTCTTTTATAGCATCGAAAACAACACTCTGTGGTGTATAAAACGAACCCGAAGACTTTGCATCGGTGAGCGATTTTTCTTTCAGGAAAGTATAGATGTAGAAATTTGAGCAAAGTTTATCGTCGCACAAGTATTCGGCTTGACGTTTTGCCGCGTAATTCCCTACAAAATTCTCGTAGTCCAGAAGATCGGAAATTTTTGAAGATATCTGCCGTATTATTTCTGTAGGCACAGCCTCGCCTATGCACCTCCTTATATTCAATTCGTTGCGTTTAAGGTAAGCACCGGAGTTTTGTGGTGTGATATCCACATCTGTCGGAGTCCAACGGAAAGAATCGGGTATGGTCATGAGGCGCATCAGCTCTCTGATGCTTAAAACGCGATTATCGCTCGGGTGGATTGTATCTTGGCTGGCTAATTGGTCGTTGCGGGTGGCTATACAAGAGCAAGGCCTGTCCCACATAAGCCGCCGGTATTTATTGCCCATGTACGAGCCTTTTAGAATTTCTATTTCGCCGTTTGGCCCTATTCTGTGGGGTTGCCTGCAAGCTTCTTGCTCAAATGCGCTTTGGCCTTCTGCAAGATTCTCTATCCATGCAAGCATATGCTCGGGAAACGGACGGGCAAAATGGAGAAAATCTTTGGAATCTTTTTGAGAAAATGAAAGACGAGGAAAGGACCCTATAGCTTGTCGCAGGCTTATTTCATTTTGTCGTGATGGAAAGAGATTAAGCGGCGAAACGTTTTTAAGCGAGCGAAGGGTACCGATGACTATCGTGCGAGGCCTACTCGAGGGGACTCCATAGTCCTTGAAATTGATTACTTTGGTGTAGATATGGTATTCTTGTCCCAAGTTTTTCCATATGCTTTCTCTTATGGTCATATCTTGGCCGGAAAGATCAGTACATATGGTAGTGAGAAATGCTCTCACGTTCTCAAATACGAAAACCTTTGGCTTTATTTCCGTTATTAACTTAATAGCTTCTACAACAAGAGAATTGCGGCTTTGCTCATGTTCCGTTTTCTTGTAGTTGGCTGTAGACATCCCCTGGCAGGGAGGGGTGGCAAAGACCACATCTACCTGAGAAAGCGCATGGTGGCGTTTCCAATAGTCTATGGCTGCAAATAGTTGTGCCTTGGTCTCTTCTTCTTTGATATCTCCGCATACATAGCCATTTTCATAACGGCATTTTTTATTGGCTCGTTGTATGGCAAGACGTTCTGGCAGAAGCTCGTTGGTAGCGATACATTCGTATACGTTTTTGTCAAAACCATAACAGCCTACTCCCGCACTGCTAAAGAGACTTATATACGATTTCTTCCCTCCGAGAATAGATAAATCGGAGAATATATCTAAGTTTAATTGTTGAGTGTTATGGTTTTTTTTAGGCATAATATACCATATTTTGCTTTGCAAATATACGCATAAGTTGAGAGCCATGCAAAATTTATTTTGTCATGGCCGAGCGTGAGTATATAGGACGCAGTCACATATACGCATAAGTTGAGAGCTGTGCAAAATGTCTGCGTGTTATAAAATTCTTGATACTAAAAATAATTTTTTTGTCGAAACAAGGATTTTGGCTAAATTTGTTGTTATACTATCACGGGGGGATGCCCCACGATGGTTTAAGCACTAAAAAGAAAACAGACATGACTAAACATAACGAACTTAGCCACAGCTATATCCTTTCTGCCGGAGAAAGCAATGCAACAGGTCGCATGCCTATAACTTTAGTAACAGAACGAATTATAGAAGTGGCGACAGAGCATGCAAACCTTCTTGGAATTGGCTACGACACCCTAATTACCAAGAATTTGGGTTGGGTGTTGAGCAGGTTGTGTATTGAGATGTCGCACTATCCGGTAATTAACGAGCATTATACCGTTACTACATGGATTGAGACTTATAACCGCCATTTCAGTGAGCGCAACTTTGTATTTACAGATTGCAAAGGGCAAGTCATCGGTTATGCTCGTACTGTCTGGGTGCCAATGAATTTCGAAACGCGTACCGTGGCAGACATTTCTGCGTTTGAACGAGAGGCTTTTCCTATAGCCGATAGCCCATGCCCTATAGAAAAAGTTGCAAGAATTGCCCCTGTCTCTGCAGCCGCCGAGACAGAAGAATATACTTTTAAGTATTGTGATATAGATTTTAACCGACACGTGAATACAGTTCGTTATCTTGATCTTATTCTTAACCATTGGCCATTAGATCGCTACGATAAGATGATGGTGCGCCGTTTGGATTTGCTTTTCCATCAAGAATGTCATTTTGGAGAAACCATTAAATTGCTTGTTTCCGCAGAAAATAATAGTGCCAACGATTGCGAGCTGTCTCGCGATGGAAACCGTGTGGTTGCTGCACGTTTGACTTGGTCGGAGTTAGTGCCTTGAATTTGTTGAATGACAGACCGGATGACACCTGAGCAGCGCCATAATTGTATGGCTGCTATTCGCGGCAAGAATACGCGCCCCGAAATTATGGTTCGCAGTTTTTTGCACGCCAATGGCTTGCGCTTTAGAATACATGTCAAAAACCTGCCTGGAACACCCGATGTTGTCCTGCCTAAATATAAAACAGTAATTTTCATCAACGGATGTTTTTGGCACGGGCATCAAGGTTGTCGCCAAGGGCATATGCCCTCCACAAATACTGGATTTTGGAGTCAAAAGATTATGAGAAATCGTCGTCGTGACGCCGCTAATTTTCAGGCTTTGAATGCAATGGGTTGGAAGGTTATTCATCTATGGACGTGCCAATTGGGTAGCAAGGTGCGACAAGCAACTCTCTCAGCTCTCTTAGATGCTATCCGACGCCCTCAAGAATTGCCTCGCGACGAAGAAGAGCTGCTTTTGGCTGCAGAGCCGCAAGAATCATATGGTATTTGATTCCGACCTATTCGGTTTCAAAGCCTATTTGGCATAACTTAAAACTGTAGGTGATTCGACATTTACGCCATATTCCTTAGCTCGAGATAATATTGCACGGGCTAATTTTGGCTTGAGTTCTTCCGGACAATAACGGAAATAAGCCTCGGCTGCGCGAACATGAGCTGCATCTGGCATTGGGTATTCGCGGCGTTCGGGTAATCCGAATACCGAATCTGGAAGTTCTTTCTTCTCTTCGTAACTTAATCTGTCGGTCATCTTTGTATTTGTTTTAAATATATCTCCTCATTTACTTAAAAGAACGCGTTTTGTCCCTTTTCTGTTCTCTTTCTATGTGATAAATGCTCAAAGATAATACCATGGTATAGATAATTAAACGGGAGGCGGATATTTTTTGTATCCGCCTCCCGCTTAATTATCTAATAGAGGATTTATCTTATTCTGCTATCTGTGTTTTTGTAGAGGTCAAATGGGGGAATAGCACGGTAGGAGTCTGTTTTTGACATGCGTCTGCCTTTAAGGACACCGGGAATGCGGTTTGCCAGACGGTAAAAATCACGTGCCGCAAAGCCCATGGCGATATCAAACAGACTGAGACGTGCCACCATACCCCAGAAGCAAGCCGAGACCCACAACCGTTCCATACGAGTTTTAGCCGGCAAATATATACTTCTGTGCCAAAGCAGATAACGCAAGAAATTTTTATTGCGGAATTGCTTGCTTTTGTCTTTCTCGTGAGATGTCTTGGCGTCTAAATGAACAATGCCTGTAGAGAAATGGGTTAAGATCTTCCATCCGTTGGAGTGCAACTTATAATGAAACATTTGGTCATCCCCAAAACAATAGCCAATAGCTTCCAACCATCTTTCGTCTTCAAAGTGCATATTTTTATATGCACTCTTTTTTATGAGACAGCAAGCTCCCGCACCCGATTGCGTCTCCATTATTTCAGATGGATTGTTGCAATAAGAATAAAATCCGCTTTTACGTATCCTGAATGCCCATGGCGTATTCATTGCCGGATTCGTGCCGTCTGCTATAGCTTTGAGTTTCCATGCAAGGCTTCCCTTATGGTTCTCAAACACATTGGCAGTTATGCAGTCGGCTTGATTTTCCACCAAAGCCGACATCATTTTTTCCACTGTATCCGGAGCCAGTTGGAGGTCATCGTCAAGAAAGAGAATGTAGTCGGTCGTTATTTCGTCAAAATCAAGAGACCGCTGGGTAACCATGCCTTTGGGCGATGAAATCCATGTGATGTGTTCTGATCCTTCAAACTCAGGGCGTGAGTACCCGTCGGGGATATATGCGTTAATAGATACGGGAGCATGAGTCTGTGCCAGAATGGATTTAATTTCTGTCACAAAGGTGTCGCCGCTTTTCCCGAGAGTCCTTATGGCAATGGTATATGCTGGGAGGTTCATTATACGATATTATAATATTGTTTTCAACGTACTACTATGGTGCGTGAGAAATCACCGCTGGACACAATGTGTAGCCTGCTTCAAGAGGCAATTCGTGACGGCCATTTTCAAGGTGTCCTATAAAGATTGTGCGGCCGTCTACGGCATAAACAGCGGCATCAATACCTTGGGCTGAAAGCACCTCGATAATACCCATGCCATTTGTGGCAAAGGCATCCCACATGTGGCGGTCGGCCAATGGTTCGTCTACTCCCGACGAAGAATTGCTTATACTCAAGGCGTCGAAAATAAAACGTTTGCCGGTTGTCTGCTGTATGCGCAGGCGTACTTTGCCTTGGCGGTTGACTGCAGCTTTATATTCAGAGTATGTAGAAGAGCTTTTTACGGTAACTGTTGCTGCGGTGGTGTAGGTAATTCCTCCATCGGTTGATACTTGCAGATCCAGTGTAGCGTCGCTGTCGGTATTGAACCCTTTGGCGTAGAAAGTTACTATCCCTATACCTTGAAGGCGGTCTTCGGCCATTTCAATATACGAATTGGCGTTTTTGCCGAAACGCAGAGCTTGCTCTCCGCTGTAGGGCTTGTCGGAAGCTGCGTTTGGCCATATGCCCACATCATTGAAATTCCAAACACAGGCATCTCCATAATATGTATAAGGGTTATATGATCCCTCGCCTTCGGCTTCAAAATCCTCAAAGAACTCGGGTGCAGAAATAGCAGCTCCTTCTACAATCACGCTTTCGGAGGTGTAGTTGCCTGCCTTGGCAATCAAAGATGCGCGGAACGTGCCTTCTGTTTGGGAATTGAGGCGAAGGTAGATGCGGTCTTCGTCTTGAGCCAGGGTTATAGTTGAACCCCAATTGCTTTTATCTGTCGATAATTCAAACGGAGTGCCTACGCTTATGCTTATATTATCGTTGATATTTTCCCAATCTACAAAGATTTCGGCAGCAATAGAAGGTTCTCCGGGTGAGCTTGTGAAATATAAATCGCCGTCGAATGTAAATTCAATCATTGGTACAGCTTCGGCAGTGACAACCTCAACAGCTTGAGATTGTAGTTGTTCTGATTCAACTATATATGTATACTTGGTTGTGGCTTCAAGGCCATCTACCAAATATTCGCCTGTCTGTGCTTTGACTTTGCGTGGGTAACCGTCTAATAACCCTTCACTGTCGGAAACCGATAGTGTGTAGTTGCCTTGAGCGTCGGCATCTCCTACATATGTCCATGTGGCTGTAAAGCTACCGGGACTTATATATTTGGCTGGACCTGCCGGAAGCCCGCTCACTGCGTTGCAAGTGAGGCTAGCGGTGGATTTTACTTTTCCTGCTGTCACGACGAGGGTAGAGGAATATTGGCCGGCAGAGGCTGCCTTGAATGTTATTTCTACATTGGCTCCTGCATTTGCTTGCGAGGCTGAGAGTTTTGTTGGTGTAACTGTAAATACGTTCGATGTAGTAGCCAATGTAACGTCTGTTGTGGCATTGGTAGTGCGCACGGCCACGCTTTGTGTCAAAGGAAACCCTACGCCTGCTGTGCCCATATCTATAGATGAGCCGTTGGCTGGTTTGTTGATCAAAGTTTCTGCCGAACCTGTCGTGGTCCATGCAACAGATTGCTTGTCGCCCCATATATGCTCTGCCAATTCTGGATAATCTATAAATGGATTGCGGTTTTTCTGGCGGGCATACACGGCATCGTTGCGTTTGATTTCTTTCTCACTCACCGGATCCTGACGATGCCATTTGAGCAACAGATTCACTGCCCAAGTGGTGAACGCCGGGTAATTATTGCCCGAGAGCATAGGCGAAGACCATGTGGAGATACGGTCGTTATAGCAGGCAGCCATATAAAAATAAGAACGGGCAAAATCACCTTTGTATTCGTCGTCGGGCTCAAATACTTTTCCGGAATATCCCGGGAAAGTGCAACTGCCTAATTTCCCCAAAGCGCGGATTCCGTTGTGGGTAGCTACATATGTGCCGTTGGCACATTCGCCGTAAGGAAAATTGCTGCGTTGCCCGTTTACTTTGCCGTCGGTGGGGTAAATGTGGAAAGCATCGGAATACATGGGCGATTTATCGTCGAACCAGCTTTTGGGAAAAGAGTGCTCTCTGTTCCAGCAATCGCCGATATTCTTATAATTGCCGCAAGTTTCACCGAAATTCCATTCCTTTGTAGAATACATATCCCAAACTTTTCCGTTTGCGGTGGCATCGGTGGTTTTATATAGGTCGGGTAGACCTTTGTAGGATACTGTGGTATGGGCCGAGATGACTCCTTTTAATGCTACAAGCAAGTTTTTACCCGATTTGTTTTCTGCTTGTTGGTAATAGCCCGAAGGCGCGGCTCCGTCGGCCGCAAAGGCTGTGCCAAGGAGTAATGGTGCAGCCAACAGTTTGAAAATTGCTTTAAATTCCACTGGTTGATTATGAGGTTAAATTTATTTTACTGTTTTTTAAGGGCGAGTTTGGCCTGCGCCGGTAATTAGATATTTGTAGGTCGTGAGTTCGCGCAGAGCCATAGGTCCCCTGGCATGGAGTTTCTGCGTGGAAATTCCTATCTCTGCTCCAAAGCCAAATTGGCCTCCGTCGGTAAAGGCCGTGGAAACATTGGCATAGACGCATGCTGCGTCTATGTGTGTCAGGAATTTTTCGCTTGCCTCGCGGTTTTCGGCCAATATGCACTCGCTGTGTCCGGAACCGTTGGCTGCTATATAGGCTATTGCTTCGTCTATATCAGCTACAGTGCGGATGGTAAGTTTGAAATCAAGCCATTCTTTGCCATAGTCTTCTTCTGTGGCTTCTACAAGATAAGGATATGCACCGTTGAGGGCGGCAAACGCTTCGGGATCGGCATGGATTTCAACGTGTTTGTCTGCTAAGTGGTAGCATATGGCCGGAAGACTGTCCAGACGAGAACGGTCTACCAATAGGCAATCCAAGGCATTGCATACGCTCACTCGCCGTGTTTTGGCATTGTAGATAATATCGCGAGCAGTGGCGATATCGCCCGATTCGTGCAGATATGCATGACATACTCCTGCACCTGTCTCTATAACGGGTACACGGGCGTGGTCGCGAACAAAGTCTATGAGACGGCGACTCCCCCGCGGTATAACGAGGTCTATTTCGCCACGGGCCTGGAGCATTTGCAAAGTATCAGCATGGTCGTTGCCTAAAAGCATAATGCTATCGGAGCTGATGCCTTGGCTTGTGAGGGTGTCTTTTATTATTTCTACAGCTTTAGCATTGGTGGATGCTGCTTCGTGCCCTCCTTTGAGGACGCAAGCGCTCCCGGCTTTAAAACATAATGCAAAAACATCAAATGCTACATTGGGTCGCGATTCAAAGATAGAACCGATAACTCCGAATGGCACAGATACACGGCGTATGAGTAGGCCGTTAGGACGTGTGGAACTGTCTAAGACAACGCCTAAGGGCGACGGCAACGAAGCAACGGTACGGATTCCGCTGCATATGTCGGAAATGCGCTCAGGCGTGAGTTTGAGGCGGTCGTACATGGGATTGCTTGTGTCCATGCGGCTGCAATCATCGGCATTTGCTTCAAGGAGCTCGGCGCTTCTATTCTCTATTGCTTGTGCCACAGCTTCTAAGGTGCAATTTATCTTGTCGGATTCCAATTCGGCAAGGGTGGCAGCAGCTTTGCGCAGTGGCGTGAAAATGCTTGGTTGGTTCATTTATGGTTTTTATTATTGTATTTCTATGGGCTTGTTGGGGCAAACGCCTTCAATCTCGGAAAACCGCATAGTCGTCGATGTAAAGATAATCGGCATGGATAAGTGGTTTCTCTCCTGAGCGGCCCGCCAAGAGGCTCGCTTCGTTGGAGTCGGTCATAACACGTCCCCAACCTACTGTGGAGCCGTCGGGGGCTGATACCTTAACGATATCGTCGCGTTCAAAATCTCCTTCTACCGACGTAACTCCTATAGGCAGAAGGCTGTTGCCTCCATTCCTCAAGGCCTCGGCGGCACCGTGGTTCACATGTAAGTGTCCTTTGGCAAATGCATCGCTGTGGGCTATCCATTTTTTAATGCCGGAAGCAGTTTGAGCCGACGGGATGAATATTGTGTGGGGTACGCATTCGGCTCCGTCTATACCGAAGAGCGACAAGAGCACGTTTTCGCGTTTGCCGTTGGCTATGATAACTTCTATCCCTTCGGCGGCAACGCGTCGGGCTATACGGCATTTGCTGTTCATTCCGCCACGGCCTTGCGCCGATTTTCCTTCTGTTACAAAACAGGATGGGTCATCGTGGATTCCAACTTTTTCTATCAGCCGCGAAGAACTGTCTTGAGGATCGCCTGTGAAGAGGCCGTCAATATTGCTCAGGATTATGAGGCAATCGGCATTCATCATTGTGGCTATAAGTCCTGATAGCTCGTCGTTGTCGGTAAACATGAGCTCTGTTACCGAAACGGTGTCGTTTTCGTTTACAATTGGTATTACACCATGGAGAAGCATGGCACTGATGCAATGCTGTTGGTTGAGGTAGTTTCTGCGGCAAGCAAAATTTTCTTTGGTGGCAAGTACCTGTCCACAATGGAGCCCATGGTCGCGAAACAGTTCATAATATCGGTTTATGAGTTTTGCTTGGCCTACAGCACTGAAAAGCTGCCGAGCCGATACCTGATCCAATTGTTCTGTACCTGGAATGTCGCGTAACTCGCCGCGGCCGGAAGCTACAGCTCCCGAGCTTACGAGTATTATCTCGTGGCCATGACGATGCAACTCTGCAACTTGGTCTGTGAGAGAGCTCAGACGTGTCACGTCCAACATTCCGTCGGTGCGGCGTGTAAGCACATTACTGCCTATTTTTATTACTATCCGCATGGTCTTTCCTTGAAATTTAGAATTTTTTTATTGCAGGCGCATTTTGTATTTTTTCATCATCTCAACAAGCTGCGGATGCTTTTCAATCATGTATTCCAATACTTTATTTTCTTGCCAGAAGGCAGGCTCGAGTTCTTTTTCTGTTTCGTCGACCTCAAAGGTTATGCAGTCGTTTTCAAGTTCGTTGCACAGGAATGCGCTTATCCTTTTCAGTTCGTCGCGTATTTTTTCTGCTTGCATACCTTTTGACGTGTGTATGACAATGCTTTGAGATCCGGTTCTTTCTGGCGATGCGTTGGAGAGGGTGTTTGCTAAAATTGGTTCTCCTGCGAGGCTGGCAATAAGCGAGCGCCATGCTTGGCTGAAATCATTGTCTCCGAAACTTTTCTGTCGCTTATCCTCATTTTGTTGCGAGGGTGCTTGGATTTGTGGCTGGGGGATTGGCATGGCCTCAACCTGGGGTTTCGGCGTGGTTGCGGTATTCCTTTTCAGCGACAAGCCTCCAGGCACATAAGCCTGTGTGGTATGGGCTGTTGGCGTCGGGTTATGTGGCGCAGCATGTGCGGTGGCAATTGTCTGGCGTGGGGTAGGGTGTTGGCCAGATGTTGGTTGCGACGAGGTGTTGGTTGTGGAAGACGATTGTGGGTTTCGGGTATCTGGACTCGCTGCGAGCGGTTTCAATTGCCCCTCGCCACTTCCGCTTTCATCGGACGAGGGGCTGAGCAGTTGGCATAGTTTTATGAGTGTCAGCTCTATTAGGAATTGTTTGTTGGATGCTTGGCGGAAATTGAAATCTGCATCGTTACACAAATCCATGGCTCGGTAGAGGAATGTGGGATGCAAACCTGCGGCACGTTGGGCCATTTCGCTTTTTATGTCGTCGGGAACATCAAGTAATGTTAATGTCGCAGGATTGGATGCTACCATGAGGTCTCGGAAATACATGCCCAAACCGTTGATGAAGAACTGGGAGTCGAAACCTTTGTCGCGGATTTCTTTATATATAAGCAATGCCGATGCAACGTCTTGCTTGACAAACGATTCCACTAAACGGGTGTAGTAGCTGTGGTCTAAGACATTGAGATTTTCTACAGTGGCTTGGTAGTTTATGGTCCCGTTGCCGCTGGCGGCAACCTGGTCGAAAATCGACAGTGCGTCGCGCATGGCTCCGTCGGCTTTCCGGGCTATGATGTTGAGAGCTGCCGGGTCTGCTTCTATGCCTTCGCTTTGAGCCACATGAAGCATGTGCGAAACCATGTCGGAGATGCTTATGCGGTTGAAATCGTAAATCTGGCAACGGGAGAGGATCGTAGGGATTATTTTGTGCTTCTCTGTGGTGGCAAGAATGAAAATCACATAAGAAGGCGGCTCTTCAAGGGTTTTTAGGAAAGAATTGAAGGCCGAATTGCTGAGCATATGAACCTCGTCGATTATGAACACGCGGTATTTGCCTTCGGTAGGAGGCACCATCACTTGGTCTATGATGTTTTTTATGTCTTCCACGCCGTTGTGGCTTGCTGCGTCGAGTTCTATGATGTTGAGCGAGCGGTTTTCGTTAAATTGCCTGCAGGAATCGCACTGGTTGCACGCTTCGCCGTCGGGAGTACGGGAGGTGCAATTGATTGTCTTGGCAAAAATACGGGCGCAAGATGTTTTGCCTACTCCTCGGCTGCCGCAGAAGAGGTAGGCATGGGCAAGGCGGTCGCTGGCTATGGCATTTTTCAATGTGCTTGCCAATGCCTGTTGGCCTACCACGCTTTTAAAGGTCGTAGGACGGTATTTTCGCGCTGATACTATGTACTGTTCCATGGTTTGCGTTTGCTGTCTGCGTTTAAAGCGCAGTAGTCTGCAAAAATACTAAAAATTTCCCTCGCAGCAAAGCTATTTGCGACCTTTTTCAGTTATAATTGCTAACTTTGCGCCCAGATAGATGTTTTATAACTAAATTACTATACTAACATCAAACATTATGGAATCTACTCGTCAAGCTAAAATATCTCGCTTGCTCCAAAAAGAGCTTAGCGAAATTTTTCGTGCACAAACTGCAAAAACCCATAGCGTTATCGTGACGGTTAGCGGTGTGCGCGTATCACCCGATTTGTCGGTGGCAAAAGCATATCTTTCTGTATTCCCTTCGGAGAAAGCTCCCGAGATATTGGAGAGTATAAAGGCTTCGCAGAAAACCATACGATATGAATTGGGAGAGAAAGTGCGTTTCCAGCTCCGTAAAATCCCGGAACTGCAATTTTTCCTTGATGATTCTTTGGATTATCTTGAGAATATCGACGCTCTTTTGGGCAAGTGATGCTTGCTTTCAAGATAGCTCTCAGGTATCTTTTGGCCCCTAAGTCGCATAGGGCCGTGAATGTTATATCCATCGTGTCTGTCGCCGGTGTGGCGGTGGCCGCGATGGCTATTGTCGTAGTGTTGTCGGTTTTTAACGGTTTTGCAGATTTAGCCGACATGCATCTGGCTAAGATTGACCCCCAAGTCAAAGTTGTGCCGATAGAAGGCAAGGCTTTTGAAGGCGCCGATTCGCTTGCATGCTCTCTGGAATCGTTGCCGCAGATTGTGGCAGCATCGCCAACCATAACAGAAAGAGCCCTTTTGGTGGCCGACGGGGGCGAGCAAATGCCTGTGAAAATCAAAGCTTTTGACTTTGAGGATTATAGTGCGGTCGTGCCTTTGCAAGAAATTGTTATCGACGGGAATATGTCGTCGTCTAACGGCTTGCCCGATTCCTTGGCCGCTGTGCAGCTGAGTGTCGGGGTCGCTCTTCATACTGGTCTGAGGCCTTCGCCTGTGGCTGGAGCAACCGTATACGTGCCGCGGAGAATAGGCCGGGTGAATCCTGCAAACCCTGCCGCGGCTTATAAGAGCGAGCGAGTAGCCGTGTCGGGTGTTTTCCAAGTGGACCAACCCGAGTACGACAACGATTTCGTTTTCGTGCCAATATTTTTAGCTCGTGAGTTGCTTGTATACGATAAAGGCGAGGCATCCGCACTTGAGCTTGCCATAGCACCAGGCGTGTCGCAAGATCATGCGGTCGCGGCTGTCGAAAAGCTGTTGCCAGATGGTTTCAAGGTCTTGACGCGTGCTCAGCAGCAAGCAGATACTTTCAGGATGATTTCAGTTGAGAAATGGGTTACTTTCCTCATGTTGGTGTTTATCCTGCTGATAGCCTCGTTCAATATTGTCTCGACTTTGTCTCTTTTGGTTATAGAGAAAAAAGATAATATGAAGACTCTTAGATTTCTTGGTGCATCAAGGAATCTTGTGTCAAAAATTTTCATGTGGGAAGGCTGGCTCATTACTGTAATAGGTGGCGCAGCCGGGATTGTGCTTGGATTGTTTCTGGCCTGGGTTCAGCAAGAATTCGGGCTTGTCAAATTGGCTGCCGATCCTCGGGAACTTACCATTAGTGTTTATCCTGTGAGGATAGCCTGGGCAGATATCTTAGCTGTGGCGGTTACCGTAGTGGTACTCGGATGGCTACTTGGCCAAGTTTCAAAAGTTTTCACTCGTAAAATCTTTCGATAAAATGCAAACCGTTCTTTTCCATTCAACTATTTTTGGGCCAATTCATTCGCGCCGTCTCGGAACATCATTGGGCGTAAATCTCACCCCAAACGATGGTAAAATATGCTCTTTTGATTGTCTCTACTGCGAAGCTGGGTTTAATGCACAGGGGCCGGGGACAACAGGTTTTGCCAAGCGCGAGAGTGTGAAAGCATTGTTAGAAGATAAGCTCAGGTCTATGAAAGAAAAAAGTGAGAGGCTCGACGTAATTACTTTTTCGGGTAATGGAGAGCCTACTTTGCATCCGGATTTTGCCGGTATCGTGGCAGACACCATCGCTTTGAGAAATTTTTATTTCCCTGATGTGAAAATAAGCGTTCTCACTAATTCTACACAGTTGCACCGTAAAGATGTTGCCGAGGCATTGGCAAAGGTAGACAATAATATACTTAAGCTTGATAGCGCGGTGGAAAGTACGTTGAGGGCGCTTGATAGACCGGGCTCTGCTTCGTTTACCCCCGACTATGTAATACCCCAACTTCAGAAATTTGGAAATTCTGCAATAATACAGACAATGTTTACAAGGGGTGAACATAAAGGTAAGGTTATCGATAATACCACGGCAGATGAAATTGATGCCCTCATTAAGGCATATCGTGCAATAAACCCGAGGGAAATAATGATATATACTATTGACAGGCCAACTCCCGAGACGACCCTCAAGCATATATCAAAAGAAGAGCTTACCTGTATTGCCGACGAAATAGTGCGTAGAACCGGCATTCCGGTGCAAGTGTCGGCTTAAATTAGTTGGATGGCAAAATTAATATAAACGCTTAATGCGGCAAAACTGTTCAACTGCGCTGTAGATTCGTTAATCGGGTTGGATACAGCGGTTTAGCGGAATTGGCGGGGTTTGTCTAA
>CAJTUG010000009.1:0-7741 GCA_910579605.1 uncultured Muribaculaceae bacterium
AGGCGATTTCATCCTCGCCGGCATAGACGAGAACAGCCTGCTCCAGGCCGTAGACGTGGCCGTAGAAATGAACCGCCGCGGCCATCTCGGCCTCCCGGTTCCCAACTACACCGACGAGTGCGTATCCACAAAAATCGTCAAGCTCATCCAGTCCTACACAGGGGTGGTAAACAAAATGGTCTGGCGTAAATTCTAAACTATAAAAAACGTTGTACCTTGAAAGTACTTCAAATTAATGCTGTTTATGGTCATGGCAGCACTGGCACAATTGTTCGTGATATTGTATCAACGTGTGAAAGATCTGGGATTGAATGCTATGTTGCGTCACCAGATGTAAATGTATGTAATGCAAAGAACTATTATGTAATAGGAAACTCTACGGACCATAAATTACATGCAGTATATACTCGATTGACAGGAAAGCAAGGATATGCCTCTTCTAAGGCAACAAAGCGTTTATTGGGGTATATTGATTCTGTCAATCCCCATATAGTTCATATACATAATTTGCATAGTAATTTTATAAATCTAAGATTACTCTTTAGTTATTTGGCATCAAAAGATATTCCGACTATAATCACTCTGCATGATTGTTGGTTTTATACCGGAGGGTGTTTTCATTATACCACAGCAGGATGTAGAAAATGGCAAGATAAGTGTGGAAATTGCCCTAAAAGAGGCCAAGATAATTTTTCCATTTTTTTTGATCCATCCGCAAAAGTTTTGTCAGATAGAGCCAAATATTTAAAGGCTATTCCAAGATTGTATATTGTAGGTGTCTCAAGTTGGATTGCCGAAGAAGCTTCTAAAGGATTTCTAAAGAATTCAAATATAAGCTATATCCGAAATGGGGTGGATCTTGATGTTTTTAAGCCAACAGAATCGTCTTTGCGCCTTAAATTAAACTTAGAAGATAAATATGTAATTTTAGGTCCTGCGAGCAAATGGCTTGATCCAATTAATAAAAAGGCGTTGAATTGGTTTGCTGAGAATATGCGTAAAGATGAAATACTTATGCTATATGGGGCTAATCAAAATATTGAGAGCTTACCGGCGAACATAATCCTTTATGGTTATACCAAAGATAGAACTGAGCTTGCTTCATTGTATACTTGTGCAGATATATTTGCAAATACTACCCATGAAGATTCGCTTTCTCTTATAAATGTTGAAGCTCAGGCTTGTGGCACTCCTGTTGTGACATATGATCAGACTGGGCCGAAAGAAACTGTAGATGGATTTGTTAGCACGAGTGTGGTAGTAGGTAATGAAGAGGCTTTGTTATCTGCAATTCACGACATTAGAGATAGGAAATTGCCAAATCAGGCAAACTTATGCCGGGAATTTGTTAAAAAACATTTTGATATGCAATCCCGATATAAAGAATTTGTAAAACTCTATCAATCAATATTATGATTGAAATTAAGGATAAATCAAAGTGCTGCGGATGTGCAGCTTGTGTAGTTGCTTGTCCTGTAAAGTGTATCTCTTTTAACGAAGATGAGCAAGGTTTTTTGTATCCCAACGTAGACCTTACTACTTGTATAAATTGTCATTTATGCGAGAAAGTATGTCCTTTCCTTAACGACAGCCCAGCCAAAAAGCCAGTAAAAGTATATTCTGCTAAAAATCAAGATCAACAGGTGAGGTTTAGTTCTTCCTCTGGAGGTATCTTTACAGCAATTGCTGAGTATATTATTACAAATGAAGGAGTCGTTTTTGGTGCTCGTTTTAATGACAATTGGGAAATTATCCATGGATATACAGAAACAAAGGAAGGAATTAACGAGTTTCGCCGTTCTAAATATTCCCAAAGTATAATAGGAAATACGTTTAAGGAAGCTCAGGAGCTTTTGAAAGATGGACGGCTTGTACTTTTTACCGGTACGCCTTGCCAAATAGAGGGATTGAAGCGTTTTTTACGAAAAGATTACGATAATTTGTATACGTTGGAAGTTGTGTGCCATGCGGTGCCAAGTCCAAAAATTTGGAGAGATTATCTTGTGGACATTACTAAAAGGAATGAAATTACATTAGATAAAATCTCATTCATAAATTTCAGAGATAAAAGATACGGTTGGAAAGATTTTTCAATGCTTATTCAGGCTGGAGATAAGGTCCTGGTAAACGATAAATGTTCATTAAATCTTTATTTAAAAGGGTTTATTAACAATTTGTTTATACGTCCCTCGTGTTTCAACTGTCCTTCTAAAGGAGGGAGGAGTGGGGGTGATTTCTCACTTGCTGATTTTTGGGCAATCAACCAATTTCTTCCCAAATGTAATGATAATAAAGGGACAACACTTCTGTATGTAAATTCAGATAAGGGATTAAAACTTTTGGATAATCTTGAAATTGAGAAAAAAAACCTGGATTGTTCACAGAATCTAAATATAGCATACAGCCATAGCACAAGAGAGAAATATCCTATTGATAAGTTCTGGCGTCTATATTCTGATCGTGGGTTAGAAGCAATCGAAATAATATGTAAGAAAATGAAACCTAATCCTATTGCCGAGTTTTTTAGACGAGGTTTTGGATTTATAAACCGTAAATTATCATGAAAATAGGTGTTTTGACCATGAATTACGCCCAAAATTATGGAGGTGTACTTCAATCCTATGGTTTATTGAAGCATCTTGAAAAGCTTGGTCACGACGTTGAGATTATTAATTACCGAAATTCTGGAGTAAATTCTATAGGCAGTATTGTGTCAAAGATGGAAAGAAGGCTAAAGTCTGAGTCTAAGCCTGCACAAAACAAATTGCCTAAGCGTCCTCTTACGGAAAAATACCTTCAGAATTTCAAGGATTTTAAAACAAATCAGTTATCCTACACATCACTTACAGATGAAAACGATATATCTCGAATCTGCTCAGATTTTGATGTTGTGATAGTAGGAAGCGACCAGATATGGAATGATGTTTATACAAATAAATTAGCCTATTATTTTGATTGGGAATATTCTGGGAAGAAGATTGCCTATGCGGCGTGTACGATATTGGAACAAGCGCCTGCAAGTAGAAGTCATAAATTGAAAAGGCTTCTAAACGGTTTTGATAAAATAACTGTAAGGGATAATAATACTTCTAATTATGTGCGTGGATTAATCAACATAACCCCGGATTTGGTGGTAGATCCCTCTTGCCTGCATAATTACTCAGAATTTATAGGAACTAACCCTATAGGGAAACCATATATACTCACCTATATATTATCTGGTGAAATATCTGGCTCAAACAGGAATGCAATACAATTGATTAAACAAAATATGGGTGATATATCTGTTGTAAGTGTATGCATTCCTTCTGTTTCTGTTGCGGCACAATCTATCTCGGATATTATGTTGGAAGAAGCAACGCCAATAGATTGGGTTAATTTATTTTATCACGCTTCATTTGTATATACAGATTCATTTCATGGAATCATGTTTTCCATGAAATACCAAAGGCCGTTTATCGCTTATATGAAAGATGGGCAGAGGAAATCGCGATTGCAGGATTTAATAGAACGCTATAACCTTGGGAATATAGTAACCGATGTTAACCAAATTCCACAAGTTTTCAAAAACGGAATAATAGATTATTCGGTCGTAGGGTCAAGGTTGACATTAGAAACAGAACGTTCCATATCCATTTTAAACAGCGCTATTAATGATTAAATCATTGATTGACAAGTCGAGATCATTTGTCAATTCTGGAGACAAACGAACTCAAGTTGTTAAGAAAAATGCTATAGCATCATTGATAATTAAGGTATTATCAATGGGCATTGATTTTGCTAAGGTGCCTATTTTACTTTCGTATCTTAGTGCGGAGAATTATGGACTATATGTTACGATTGTATCAATAGTTTATTGGACCCATAATTTTGATTTTGGCCTTGGGACAGGCTTGCGTTACAAACTGACAGCGGCGATTTCTGGCAAAGACTTTAAGCAAGGCAAAGAATTAGTAAGTACGGCTTATATTTCTTTGTCTGTGATTATGGGTATTATCATATTGTTTTCGATACCTATAATCTGTTTACTTGATTGGAGCACTTTGTTGAATGCTACTAATGTATCAAACAAAGAATTAATCATAAGTTTGATAATTGTGTTGTTGGTTTTTGGATCACAGTTTGTGTTGGAACTTCTTACTTATGTTCTACAGGCATATCAAAAAGCTGCGCTGTCATCTGTATTTAAACCAATAGCCAACGCTGTTACTTTGATAGTGATTTTATTTTTCAAATGTTTTTCCAGCAATTCATTGTTGTATGCGTGTATTGGAATGACAGTTCCGATACTAATTGTGTTGCTAATAAGTAATGTAATATTATATGCAAAAGGTTATAGAGCGGTAAGACCATCAATTTCCTCCTACAGGAATAATTGCTTAAAAGATATTTATTCATTAGGACTCAAATTCTTTGTAAGCCAGATTTCTAATCTTGTCGTATATCAAAGTGCGGCTTTTTTGATTTCTCATTATGTAGATCCTGCTGAAGCTGCTTCATACAATACTGCATTTACTTATTTTGGAGCAATTGTAATTTTTAATACACTCATGATGATGCCATTGACAGCAGCTGTTACCGATGCATATATCAAAGAAGACTATGGGTGGATGAAAGGTATAATGAAGAAAATAAGGAAGGTGTCTGTAGGCTTGTCATTATTATCAATAGTGATATTACTTATTTCTCCCATAGTTTTTAAATTATGGATAGGTGATAAACTTTATATTTCTTGGTTGTTGCGGATATTCATGACCATTTACTTTGTCTTGAATATTTGGACAACTCCATATAGCAGTTTTATAAGTGGTGTAGGAAAAATGAATGTTGCAATGGTTTCGTCTGTTTTCAAAATTATAGCTTATATACCTGTCGCTATTCTATTAGTAAGTACTTTGGGGACGTGCGGCATAATGCTTGCAATAATAATTATTAATACGTTGCCTAATAATGTACTTTATACAATTCAATATAATAAGATTGTGAGCCGTACGGCTACAGGGATTTGGAATAAATAAAATAAAAATGAATGCTCTAAAAAAAATAGTTTATTCTCAAGCAATTCCCGCTATCGGAAGATTGTGCCATTATAAAAACAAGATAGTAAATGTAATTTATTATCACGATATTGTTAAAGGCGCAGGAGATTCGTTCCAAAAGACGAATGTTGAGATCTTTAAGCAACAGATGCTATATATAGCAAATAATGGTTACAAGACATTGCGTTTTGATGACTTAAATGATGAAGCTCACTTGTGCTATAATTCAAAATCATTGGTAATTGCTTTTGACGACGGTTGGGCTTCCAATTGTAATGAGATATATGATTTTATGAAATCGCTTGGCCTTAAGTATAATATTTATCTTGCAATAAAGGAAATAGGTAATAACCCTGATTTTTTGACATGGGCTCAAGTAAGAAAGATGCACGAAGAAGGATTTGTAGGCTTTGGTATTCATACCTATAACCATGTTAATGCTTCTGATATCTCTTTGATTGATCCATCTCTTGAATTTGACAAAGCGAATGAGATTTTTGAACAAGAATTAGGTTATACGCCTCTGGATTTCTGCTATCCGTATGGTGCGTATACAGAATCATCCAATAGGTATCTCATTGAGAATACTCCATATATGCGCATATATACTTCTGATCTGATGTATAGCTATACTAAGGATGGGCGAGTGTTTTTTGGACGATGTGGAATAAAAAATGAAGAGTCTATGGGTATCTTCAAGTCTAAACTTAAAGGTTATTTCAACATTTGGTCGGTATTATTAAAAATTAAAAAATGGATAGCATAATTGAATACGACTGTCGTTGGTCTGACAATTTAGACCGGAAATTTATACAGGATTTCCGAGAAATGTGCTCAACAGTGTTTAAATACGATTTTACTGAGGCGGAATTTTCAAGAAAATTCATAAATAATATATATGGTAGATCGGTTTTGGTTGTGGTCTATATTGACGGAAAGCCCTGTGCTGCCAGAGCGTTGTGGCGAAATGATATAAATGAGCAAGAGGCTTATCAACCTGGAGATACCTGCGTGTTAGAGGTATGTCGTGGTAAAGGTATTTTTCCTGAGATGACAAAGAGGGCTATTTCAATGATTCCGGAGGATGCTATAATCTATAATTTCCCAAACCAGAACTCATACAGAGGTTATCTTAAGATGGGTTGGACGCTCATTCATGACTATCATATGAATTTATTTACCACCTACCACAAATATAATCAAGAACATCCGTATGCAATGGATGATGATTTTGCAGAATGGTGGATTGAAGGGCGAAATCTCAGGCATATTAGACGTGGGAATCACTATTTCATAGTGGCTAAGCATTCCCGAAGGTTCTGTTATAGGATAGTGGCTGAAGTGAGCGGTAGGATTGCAATGAAATTCCCAAAACAACGGTTTGGAATCTTCTTTTATTTAGGTGATAAAGTTCATTGGTACAATAAACGTTTTGCTTCAAATCATGTTGTGACAAAGAATCCTGAAATAGGCTACATCCCCACATGGAAGATCGACGCAGTATGAGTATCGGTATATTCAAGACTTTGAGCAAGCGTGAATTTTTTTTCATTATTGTTTCATACATATACATATTATATTGCGTTTTCCCATTGTTCAGTTATTATGTCCCATTAGATGTACAAACTATATGTGTTGGAACCACTGTTTTGTTGGTGAGTCTTTATCCTAAGTCTCTATTCAATAAACCGATGTTTTGGTTATTTATTTACCTGTTGATTCTTTTAGTTTATACATTAGCTGGGCGTTATATTCATGTAAATGGGGTTAGTAATTTCACGTTACCTGCAAGTAGCAGAATTTTGATCCAAGGTGCTTGGGTTATACCAAGTCTTATGATTGCTTCTATTTTATGTAGGTCTAAGAAAGAGAATTTATTCAAAATTATTGGGATAGGATCTCTTATAATACTTTTGATTTCCTATATATATATTCTCCCTTTATTAAGTATTTCATCAAATATCCTAAGAGACGGGTTGTTCTCTGAATCTGAATTACATAGACCAGGACTACCAGACTACACTTTAATGCATTCTTATGTGTTGTTGTTACCTGGCATCTGTTTGGCAATAAAGCTTGGCCGTACTAAATGGCGTGTAATATTTGCAATAATATTAGCACTCACCTATTTTATAATATTAAAGACAGAAGTCTCTACATCTATAGGCGTTTCTTCAATTTTCATATTATATGTATTTATAATTCAAAAGAAATCTTCCAATAAAACGATAATACTCTTGTCGTTAGGATTATTGTTGTTTGCTGTTGTCTATTATTCGGGACTGTTACTGACCATAGTTGATTCTTTGTTGCCCCATTTTCAGGGGACTGCTGTGGAATTAAAACTTAGAGATATAAGTAATTCTCTTAGTTCAGGCTCAATGACTGGAGAAACTTTAGAAGTTAGGGCTGAAAGACATGATTTATCAAGAAATAGTTTTTTGCAGAATCCAATTTTTGGAATAGGAACAGATGAGGTGGGAAGACACTCACATGTGCTTGATATTTTAGGTTCAATGGGGCTGTTTGCATTTATCCCATTTTTTATGATTATTTGGACAACACTTAAGATGTACCTCCCATATTCTAATTCTCGCATAAGTAATTTAATGCTATATAGTTGCTTTATTATTGCCGGGGTATTTCTATATAGTAAAGGGATATTCGGGTCTACCGGTTGGTTGTTCATGTGTGTCATTGCT
>CAJTUG010000009.1:7776-7991 GCA_910579605.1 uncultured Muribaculaceae bacterium
TGAGAAACATACGAGTTGAAGATTGGTGTTGTCCAACCATGATTTTCCATAATTCATTATCATGTCGTTTCAATTATCTAAAGAGCTGTCCAATATTCTTAAAGTTTTTTCTGCTATTCTTGTAATGATCGCTCATTATTGCAATATTAAAGCAGGGAACGGAGAAGCCTTAAATTTCATAGAGACAATTATAAGGTCGCAAGGAGGAAATATCG
>CAJTUG010000009.1:8010-45208 GCA_910579605.1 uncultured Muribaculaceae bacterium
TCTTTTTGTCGGGCTATGGGTTGATGAAGAGCGAACAGAATAATCATCTTTCATTTCCTCAATTTTTCCGGAAAAGATTCCTAAAAGTATATTTACCTGTTTTATTGGTAACTTTAATATGGCTGCCAATAGCATATAACCTACCATCATCTGGTAATATTATAGATTTCAGCGATATTGGCGGTGTAATTTCTGGGGGGGGTATTTTGCTGATAGTCAACGATTTATTTGTTGACTACAAAGATCCTGTACTCTGGTTCGTTAGATCGTTGATCCTTTTATATATATCGTTCTATGTATTTGCATATTTCTTGTCTATAAAGAAAGTCCAAATCGCATTCGTTTTGCTATGGATATTGACTGTTGCGACATGTGTTATAAGTTACTTTAGTAATGGGGCTTTTGGTCTAAACTCAATGTCTGGGATTCCCTTATTTACTGTAGGTGTCATAGCTGCATTCTATCAGGATAAATATTATAAAATTTTTAATTGGTCTTTTATTCCTCTGATTATAAGTTTTGTGCTTTTATCAGTTGTATTTTCGTATCATCCCAGAGCACTTGCTAATATTTTCCATTCATTAGCGGATTATGCTACTATAGGTGTGATCCTACTTGTTTTCTCGAGATTCAGACCTGTCGTCAAGTTCCCTGCGGTATTAGGAGCCATAACTTTTGATATCTATTTAGTTCATTTTAAAGCATTGGTCATTATATCTAATTCTGATATAGACCTGTCCTTCCTCTTATTCGTAGTATCAACAGCTTTTGCCTCAATAGGATTTTATCTGCTTCGTACACGTATTTTCAAAATATAATAATGGATTCATATATGCAACCGTTAGTTTCGGTTATTGTACCTGTTTATAAGGTTGAGAAATATCTTAAAAATTGTCTTAATAGTCTTATTAACCAGACATATAAAAATTGGGAGGCAATTCTGGTTGATGACGGTAGCCCGGATAGCAGTGGTGAGATTTGTGAAGACTATGTAGCAAGAGATCCTCGTTTTAAAGTTATCCATAAGCCTAATGGCGGATTATCTTCTGCAAGAAATGCGGGGATAGATATTTCTGGTGGTAAATATGTTTTTTTTTTAGATAGTGATGATTTTCTTCATTGCAATGCTCTTGAGAAGTTGACCGAATATGCTGAGCAGACCAATACAGACATAGTACAATGTGATTTCTTGAGAGGAACAGATGTTGTATTCCCTGAAATATTAGAAGCCTCTTTTTTAGACTATGACAACCACTCAATTTTCACTTCATTTGCAGCAAAAATAATTACATGTGGCAAATTATATAAGCGAAATGTAATTGGCGACATCAGGTTTCCTGAGGGATTGATAAACGAAGATGATTTCACTACATGGAAATTCTATTATAATTCACGAAAGATAGCAGTTACCAATACACCGTATTATTATTATACCGTGAATCCATCAAGTATCATGGCCAACCAGCAAAGGAAGCCTAACTTGAATTATTTTAATGCTTATAGGGAACGTATTTCTTTCTTTGATGAATCTGGAGATAGGGATTTAGAAGCTATTTCGCGTATTCAATTGATGAAAAGTTTGCTAATTCTTTATTCAAATGAACAACTTATTGAAGAAGAGAGAACAGAGATAAAAACTCTATTCGATGAAAATTATCGTTCAAAATCACTTAAGGCCATAGCAATGCCGCTTAAGCTTCAAATTGTATTTCAGGCCTTTTATGTAATTCCAATGTTTGCATCAAGATTCGTAAAAAGACTTTATAAGGCTTAAAGTATGAAAATTTTGTTGATAACGGATGAGATTTGGAACGATCGAGTTTTTGGGAATAATGTGCTTGAAAATTGGTTTAACGACATGCCAGATGTTGAGCTTGCGCAGATAGGCTGTTTGCCAGGGAAACCGTTTAATAAGATGTGTAAACTTTACTTTCAACTTACGGATTCAATGATGGCCAAATCTATATTTGGTAGTAGGGCAGGGCATCCCTTCACGATGTCTGTAGAGGAAATGCAAAGCCATCCACAAGCGGCAAGCTATATTTCTTTGTCACCATTCTACTCTTTCATGAAGAAAATTTCTGGAACGCCGGTTAGATTGGCACGAGAACTTATCTGGTCAATAGGACGGTATAATAAAACTGCATTACAGAAATTTATCAACGATTTTAATCCAGACATTGTCTTCTGCCCACGACTTTCGACATGGAAATTAATGCGATTGGAAAAAACAGTTTCAAGGATGACAAAAGCTCCTTTTGTTGGATTTACGGCAGATGATGAGGCTTCGTTTAGAGAATACTCGTTGTCTCCGCTCTACTGGATAAATCGTTTTATCTTCCACTATGCATTTGCAAAACACATCAAGCTTTTCAAACATTATTTTACATTCTCTCAAGATCAATGTTCTGAGTACACGGCACAATACGGCATTCCAACATCAACATTGTATAAATGTGGAGTATTTCCAATACAATATAATCCTAAATTGACAAATAATGGCCCAATCAGATTGGTTTATGCAGGTAGGTTGTATTGTAACCGTTGGAAATCGCTTGCTGAAATAGGGAAGGCGTTGAAAATTATTAATTGTGATAGTGTGAGGATGGTTCTCGATGTGTATACGCAAGAAAAAATAACAGATAAACAGCGGAAAGAGTTGTCTGAAGAAAATTATATCTTTATTAAAGGGGCTGTATCTCCTGCGGAGCTTAAGGACGTATATCGTAATGCGGACATTGCGTTGCACGTTGAGTCGTTTGATCGTGTAAACCGTTTGCGAACAAGAGTTTCATTCTCCACTAAGATTATTGATTTAATGGCATCTACTTGCGCCATTATGGCTGTTTGTTGGGAGGAACATACCGGTTATAAATATCTTAAGGAAAAAGACGCTGCTTTTTGCGTTAATTCCTATGAAAAAATCCTTCCACAATTGCAACAAATTGTTGATCACCCCAAACTCATAGACAATTATGCTCGTAAGGCATATCTATGTGGAATTGAAAATCATACCCGAGAGAAGATTCAACCCCAAATCATATCTATATTTCAAGGAATAATAAAGCAATCGCTATGAAAATACTTCATGTATTTACATTAGCTATGACTGCCGAATCTTTTTTTGATGGACAATTTGCTTGTCTGGCAGCGGCTGGTTATGAGATACATTTGGCATCAGCAACTATACCGAGCGAAGAATTCTGCCAGCGTAATAAAATTACATTTCATCAAATAAATATTGCTCGTCGCGTAGATCTAAAAGCAGATTTAATATCTACTAAAGCTTTGATAGATCTAATAAAAAGAGAGAAATTTGATGCAGTATTTGGGCATACACCAAAGGGTGCGCTTGTTGCAATGATGGCCGCCAAATTTTCAAGAATAAACAATAGGATATACTATCGGCATGGGCTTATTTATACTACGGCAACTGGAATTAAACGTTCAGTTTTCAAGATTGTAGAGCAGTTTACATCTGCTTTAGCCACAAAGATAGTAAACGTTAGTCCCTCTTTGAGCAAATTGGCCATTGCTGATAGGCTAAATAGAAACAGAAAACAAATTGTGATAGGAAATGGCACATGTGGAGGAATAGATGCTATTGGGGTTTTTAGTCCACAAAGTATAACCGACGCAGAAATCTCCAATATTCGTCGCAATTTAATAGGCGAATCGGACTTTGTAGTAGGTTTTTGCGGCAGACTTTGCAGGGATAAAGGGATTGAAGAGTTGGTAGAAGGATTCAAATTGTTTAAAACAAAGCATCCCGAAATAAAACCTAAACTATTGCTTGTCGGGCCATATGACCAACGCGATATATTAGCCGACAATATAAAGCGTGAAATTATTGATAATGTAGATATAATTGCTACAGGAAATCAAGAAAAGGCACAACTCCCAGCCTTATATTCTTTGATGGATGTTTTTGTATTTCCATCTTATAGGGAAGGTTTTGGAATGTGTGTGATTGAAGCTTCATCAATGGGTATCCCAATACTTGTTTCTCGCTCTCATGGATGCATTGATTCAATTCTTGAAAATAAGACAGGACGTTATATAGAAATAACGGCGGAAAGTATAGCAAGTCGACTTGGGGAAATGTTGGATGTTAATTTGAGAGATTATTTAGGCAATGGTGGTAGGGAGTTTGTTCTCAATAATTTTGACTATACCGTCATGTGGCCTCAAATAATAAAAATGTATGATGAAGAGCTGTTTAATAAAAAATAATAAGATTGCTTAGATTTTGTTCTCAGACCTTATTGAATCAAATGGAAATAGAATGATTATGAACTTATATAGGAACTTTTTTAAAAGAGCCATAGATATAAGTGCTTCTGGCTGCGCATTGCTGTTGCTCTCTGTACCTCTTGCAGCTATCACGGTATGGCTGCATTTTGCCAACAAGGGCGCCGGTGCATTTTTCTTCCAGGAACGGCCAGGCAAAGATGGTAAGATTTTCAAAGTGGTCAAGTATAAGACCATGACAGACGAAAAAGATGCAGAAGGGAATTTGCTGCCTGATGCGGAACGTCTTACAAAGGTCGGTAAATTCGTCCGCTCAACGTCTATCGACGAGCTCCCCCAACTTTGGAATGTATTCAAAGGCGACATGTCCCTCATTGGCCCTCGTCCGTTGTTGGTCCAGTATCTGCCTCTCTATTCAGCGGAACAAGCTCGTCGGCATGAGGTTAGACCTGGAATTACAGGTTGGGCACAATGTCATGGGCGCAATGCTATTTCATGGGATAAGAAATTTGAACTTGACGTATGGTATGTTGACCATATTTCGTTCCTGACCGATTGCAAAGTCATAATCACAACAATAAAAAAGGTCGTTGGCCGCGAGGATATCAACTCTGCGACATCAGCGACAATGGAACCTTTCAATGGGAACAATTAATCTTTTCGGGGCCAGCGGACACGCCAAAGTGATAATTGATATAATTGAAGCGCAGGGACATGAAGTAGGAGTACTGTATGATGATGAACCTAATTGCTCTAATATTCATGGGCATAACGTCTACAAAGCCAATATCGCAATTCCAAAAGGACCGCTGATCATCAGTATAGGTTCATGCAGTGCCCGCAAGCTAATATCGAGACGTTACGATGTTGAGTATGCAACTGCAGTTCACCCAAAAACAATTATCTCTAACTCAGTCGTGATTAGCGAGGGCACAGTAGTGATGCCCGGGGCAATTATAAATTCAGACGTCAACATTGGCCGGCATTGCATAATCAATACTAAATCTTCGATAGACCATGAATGCCGAATCGGCGACTTTGTCCATATCGCTCCGGGTGCGACCTTAAGCGGAAATGTCAAGGTCGGCGAATGTACTTGGGTGGGAGCCGGCTCGGTCGTCAAGCAAGGAGTCAAGATTGGGAAGAACTGTATGATCGGCGCCGGTTCTGTCGTGGTAAAAGATATACCCGACAATGTTGTCGCCTACGGAAACCCATGCCGGGTCATAAAAGAAAACACATAGTTATCACTGATTTAAGATATGCTGCGTAAGTTTATATCAATAAAAAATTGCGGCAACTTTATCGATTATAAAGGTCCTTTAAACAAGGACCTTTGGAACGGGACTTTCTCGAAAGTAAACACAATTTATGCAGAAAACGGTTCAGGGAAAACGACCCTTACCCAGATTTTCAAATCATTATCCGGCAACGAGTGCGATCTTGTCACCAAAAGGAAATCGCTCGGAGGTAACGGAGATCCTGAAGTGGCTTTGATTTATACCGATAATATAATACACCGGTTCAATAATAAAAGATGGGACAGACTGCTCCCCAAAATCAGGGTGTTCGACAGTTATTTTGCGGAACAAAATGTTTACTCGATATTCCTGGGTACATACGAAGAACCCGGTTTGTTTTACGACATAATCCCAAACGGTATAACGCTGATCGGCGAAATAAGCGAATTGCGGCATAAAAGGAGCAAAATGTCGGATTACATATATAATACACGCTCCAAAATTAAAAGATGCCGTACGGCGGCAGCTTTGATCTCTCTTAATAAAACACTGGACAGCCAACTGGGCAATAGGGAAAAACTGATCAGGGAAATAGAGGAAAAGACCGTGACGCTTAATGAATCTATAGCCCTGGCATCGGTATCTTTCGCAGAGAAAATTAACCGCAACTTGAGTTATTTCAGCCCCGACCTTCGGGTAGACAAGCTTCACAAGGCATCTAATCATATGGTGTATGACCTCTACGTGAGAGGGCATGCATTGCGCACTAAAGAGATCCGAGAAATCCCTTTACGACATACGCTTAGCGAGGGGGATAAAAGCGCGTTGTCCTTGTCGTTCTTTTTGGCGTATATAGAATCCCTTAGCGACATATCCGATAATATAATAGTATTCGACGATCCCATTTCAAGTTTCGACAGCAGGCGTAGATTGGCGACAATCATGCTGCTGGGCGGTATCGCAAAAAGATCCCGGCAATTCTTCCTGTTGAGCCACGACATAAATTTTGTAAGCAAGTTCGCCGGTCAATTCAGCAAAGACCTGACCATGCTGAAAATTGAATTCATCAACCGGACCAGCTGTCTTTGCCATCAAGACATCAAGTATGAAACAATGGTAGGCTTCCAGAAAGATTTGCTCACGCTTCAAAACTACGTCGGCCATGGATGTTTCGACGACAGGGAGCGGCGCAGCATCGCAACACTCATCCGCCCTGTGCTTGAAGGGATATTCCGGATAAAATATTTCATGATCGTCAAAGACGACCAATGGCTCGGGGATTTCATCGGGATGGTGCGGGACAGCGACGAAGCGTCCGCGCTTTACAGGTTGCAACCCATGGTCCAGGATTTGACGTTGCTGAACGATTACAGCAAGCGTTACCATCATTCGAACCCCAACTACACCGACGAACCAATCTCTGACGCGGAATTGAGAACACATGTAGACTTGGCATTAAAGACATTCGCAAATATATAAATAATACATCTATATGAGAGAACGTATTTATCTTTGCCTGGCTCATATGAGCGGCAAGGAACAGGATTTTATAAAAGAGGCTTTCGATACTAATTGGGTGGTGCCAATGGGCCCGAATGTGAATGGGTTTGAGAAAGACCTTGAAAGCTTTGTCAACAAACGCATAGGTGCCGGCCCGTTGGACAAAAAAGTGGTGGGGCTATCGGCCGGCACCGCGGCTGTGCATCTTGCCCTTTTGGCATGCGGCGTAGGCCAAGGCGACGAGGTGCTCGTGCAGACGTTCACGTTCTGTGCTTCGAGCCATCCGATAACTTACCTCGGTGCGACACCGGTTTTCGTGGATTCGGAAAAGGATTCGTGGAATATGGATCCAGACCTGCTTGAAGAAGCCATAAAAGACCGCATAGCCAAGACGGGCCGCAAGCCCAAGGCCATAGTCCCCGTAGCACTCTACGGCATGCCCTATAAGATAGACCGTATCATGGAAATTGCCGGCCGCTACGGCATCCCGGTTATAGAAGATGCCGCCGAAGGCCTCGGCAGCCGCTACAACGGGCAGGTCCTCGGCACTTTCGGCAAATACGGTGTCCTCAGTTTCAACGGCAACAAAATGATCACTACCTCGGGTGGGGGGGCACTGATCTGCGGCAACGAAGCCGATGCCAAAGAAATACTTTTCTATGCCACCCAGGCCCGCGAATCGTATCCCTACTACCAGCACGAGCATATCGGCTACAATTACCGCATGAGCAATATATGTGCCGGCATCGGACGCGGCCAGATGACAATAATCGACGACCATATAGCGCACCACAAACACGTACAGGAACTTTACTGCGAGCTACTCAAAGATGTCGGAGGCATCCGAATGCATACCAACCCGTCTTCGGAATATGACTCCAACTTTTGGCTCTGTACAGCAACTCTCGACCCCGATTTGAAAATCAAAGGCCAGCAGGACGCCTACAAGCATGTGATAACCGGCGCAGTAGGCGGAGCCGCCGGCGTAACACATGCCGCGAAGACCGCCGTTACCGACTGTCAGCCCAACGCCAACGTCGAAGCATTGCGCATGGCTCTCGATGCCGCCAACGTAGAAGCGCGTCCCCTCTGGAAACCCATGCACAAGCAGCCCGTATACCGCAACGCACCGGCTTATGTAAACGGTATCAGCGAAGACCTTTTCAAAGTCGGCATTTGTCTGCCTGCAGGACCATACGTCTCCGACGAAGATGTCAGTTACATTGTAAAAACAATCAAAGATAGCATTGAGATATGATAATCACATAGCTATGATTAGAATGTATTTCTGATTAGAGTGTGAAAAAACATTGGCTACAACTATCAATGGTTGTAGCCAATGTTTTTATAAGAATATTTAATGTAATAGAACAGGTTTCAGAAGTAGAACGTATTTATTTAAATAATTGAGTAGCTATAATTTAATTAATTTTATTATATTTGCACAATAATAAAATTAGTTGATATGAAGTATAGATTTTGTGGTAAGAGCGGTTTGCAGTTGCCGGAATTATCTCTTGGACTATGGCATAATTTTGGAGATACAGCAGATTTCTCTGTGGCAGAGAGCATTGTGCACCATGCTTTTGATAAAGGTATAACTCATTTTGATTTAGCCAATAATTATGGCCCTTCGCCAGGAAGCGCAGAAGCTAATTTTGGCAAAATATTGAGGCGCGGTTTGATGAGCCACCGCGATGAAATCATCGTTACTTCTAAAGCCGGTCATCTTATGTGGGATGGCCCTTATGGAGATGGCAGTTCACGAAAATACCTCATGGCCAGTCTTAATCAAAGTTTGAAACGTACTGGCTTGGAGTATTTTGATATATTTTACAGTCATCGCTATTGCCCTGAAACACCTCTTGAAGAAACGGTGCAGACGTTAATAGATATTGTGAAACAGGGAAAGGCACTATATGTGGGTTTATCAAAATATCCTGTTGATAAAGCCGAAGAGGCTTGTCGGATGATGGCAGAGCAGCATGTGCATTGCCTTGTATATCAAGATAGATATAATATGTCATGCCGGAATATTGAAATTGGGCATGCGGAAATGTTGGCTAAAACAGGCATGGGATTTGTGGCATTCTCTCCTTTGGCTCAAGGTTTACTCACAAACAGGTATCTTAATGGTATTCCAGTAGACTCAAGGGTGTATAGACCTGGAGGATTCCTTCATAAGGAAGACATTACCGCGGATTGGTTGGAGAAGGCTAAGCGTCTTGATGGGATAGCGTCACTGAGAAATCAGTCTTTGGCTCAAATGGCGGTATCGTGGCTCTTATCTAAAGAATACCTCACATCAGTTATAGTTGGTGTAAGTTCGGTAGCTCAACTTGACGACAATTTAGCAGCCTTGGACTCTCTCCCATTCTCTAATGAAGAATTTGCTGAAATAGATGAGATTTTAGGTTTTAAGAAAGTTTGACGTGGGTATCGATGAGATGCTTTTGAGCAAAGCTTTGGAAATTTGCAAAGAAGCTCATTCCGGTCAGACAGATAAGGCGGGGTTGCCATATTATTTGCATCCAGTTAGGGTTGCAGAACGATGTAATACCGTTAGCGAGAAGATTGTGGGTTTATTGCATGATACGATTGAGGATACCCACATAACTGTAGAGTATCTTAGAAATGAGGGTTTTCCTGCATATATAGTGGATGCTATTTTAGCGGTTACTAAAAGAAACGGGGAAGACTACGATACTTTCGTTGCCAGAGTAAAAAGAAACCCTATAGGTAGAGCGGTTAAAATCCATGATCTTGAAGATAACATGGATATGTCACGACTAAAGGTAGTTTCTTCTGTAGATATTTGTAGGCAAAAGAAATATGAGAAAGCCTATAGATTTTTAATTGAAGACTGATTTATATACAAAAAGAGGGGATGCGGAAAAATGAACTGCATCCCCTCTTTTTGTATTGTTAGTTACAATTTATTTGGTGATTTTGAACGGAATTTTTGTGCGAATATCGCCAGAAGAAGCTCCGATAAGGGCTTGAAAATCGCCTGGTTCGTATACCCATGCGTGTTTGTCGGCGTCAAAATAACTCAAAGCATCTTTATTGATTTCAAAGCTAACTTCTTCTGTTTGGCCTGGTTGAAGATCTATTTTCTTGAAGCCTTTGAGTTCTTTTACAGGACGGTCTATTGAAGATTTAACATCTGAGATGTATAGCTGCACGATTTCTTTGCCTTGGCGTTGGCCAATATTGGTAACCGGTACGGTTACTGTAAAAGTATCATCGGCACTGCCTTCTTTTTTGTCAATCGTAGCTTTACCATATTCAAATTTGGTATAGCTTAATCCATGACCGAATGGGAATGTAGGTTTAAGTTTATTTTTGTCGATAAAACGGTAGCCCACATATATTCCTTCATTATAGGGCATATCCATAACTTCATTACCAAGTTTATCTATAGATGGGTGACCTGGATATTCGCCCAATTTATGTGCTCCGCATTGGTCCAAAGTGGCATAATATGTATAAGGCAGTTTTCCGCTCGGATTTACGTCTCCGGTAAGAATAGATGCAAGAGTATTACCGGTTTCATTGCCTAAATACCAAGCTTGAAGGATTGACGATACTTTATTAGCCCATGGCATAGCAACTCCCGTACCGCTGATGTTTACAACAACGGTGTTGGGGTTAACAGCTGCTATGGCTTCGATAAGTTCGTTCTGATTGTATGGGAGGTCAAGTGATTCTCTGTCTGTATCCTCGCAATCTTGGTGGTTGCTTTTATTAAGACCGCCGAAGAAAAGTACTACATCGGCATCTTTTGCAACTTTAAGAGCTTCGTCACGAAGTTCTTCAGGACTACGTGGGTCGGATAGATCCTGACCGGTAATAACACCGTTGTATTCTCCTGTGGGGTCTCCTACATAGGCACGGGCATATACTATTTCTGCTTTGTCGCCAATACGTTTTTTCAAACCTTCAAGAGGAGTGATTTCGTAGCGTGCTTTGAGCGAAGAAGAACCGCCACCGACGGTCATCATCTTAATGGCATTTTCTCCCAAAACCGCTATTTTCTTCACTTTATCAAGTTGCAATGGAAGCAAGTCGTTGCGATTCTGAAGGAGAACAACACCTTCTTGCCCGATTTCACGACATGCCGCAACATGTTCGTCTGAGTTTAGCGAGCCAAACGGGCGATTCCGGTCCATAACCGTACGGAAGGTGAGGCGGAGTACTCGGCGCACTTTGTCGTCAAGTTCTGTTGTGGTATAAGTTCCGTCTTGGATACCCTTTAGATATGGGGTAGCCAGATAATAATTGTCGTATGCGTTTGAGGTACCGTTGGTTAAACCATTGGTCCAAGAGCCAAATTCCATGTCAAGACCTCCAGAAACTGCAGTACGTGTATCGTGAACTGCACCCCAATCAGAAATTACGGCACCATCCCAGCCCCATTCACCTTTTAAAATGTCATTCATAAGGATTGGGTTGTAGCTTGCATGTTCGCCACGGAAGAGATTGTAGCCACCCATGAATGTCCATGCGTTGCCTTCTTGCGCTGCAGCACGGAAAGCCGGCAGATAGATTTCGTATAAAGTGCGATCGTCTACAATGGGGTTGGATGTATGACGGTTGATTTCGTTGTTGTTGAGAGCAAAATGTTTTACACATACAGCAACGCCATTGCTCTGGACGCCGTTGACATAAGGTACTACCATTTTAGAAGCCAGATATGGATCTTCTCCCATGTATTCAAAATTTCTGCCGTTGAGTGGTGTTCGGTAAATATTTACACCTGGCCCCAACAATACGCTCTTGTTTCTGAATCGAGCCTCTTCGCCGATGCTTTGGCCATATAGTTGAGCCATATCCGTATTCCAAGTGGCTGCCAATGCTGTGAGCGAGGGGAAGGCTGTGCAAGAATCGTTGGTCCATTCCGCCTGTTCCCATTCATCCCAAAGTACTTCAGGACGAACGCCTAAAGGGCCATCGGTACACCATATTTCGGGTATGCCAAGACGGGGTACACCAGGGGCTGAAAATTTAGATTGAGCATGTATGATATTTATTTTTTCTCGCAGTGTCATTCGAGACAATGCGTCTTCCACCCGTTGTTCAATGGGAAGATTATCGTTTAAGTAATCGGGCACAGCAGCCGTCATTCCTAAAGCAGAAGCTCCTGTCAAAGCAATGGCTGTTATGATTGTTTTCATGAATATGAGGGTTGGTTATATAGGTTCCTTAAATTCGGTTAAAGGTATATTGAATATGTATAACATAGTAACGTTAAGTTACGATGTTTTAGTATACAAAAAAAGTTTTTTATGTTTGTTTTTTAAGTATATAGGAACTCCAGTAGTAATAACCGGAGTTCCTGCTTTTCTTTTGTATCTTTATTTATCTTACAAAAGGCCAGATGTTATCAAAGTTTTTCCATTTTGATTTTACCGTTTTCTATGCCTGCCGATAAATCCACTGTAATCCTATATTTTGCTTCGTTTTCAAGATTTACTCCGTCGGCAAGTTCAAAGTTGCCTGTATTTTTAAGCAATGTATTGGTCGAGCCTTCCATTGCGAGCGCACCTTCGCCAAATTCACCGCCCCATCCATTCTGGTGGAAGAATTTGAAAGAGAGGTAATCGAATCGGAAACGATCTCCGGTAGAAGAACCGTGTTCAGGACCTGCATTTCCTGTGAATTGGAATATTCCAGGTTTGATTTCGGCCAAGCAATAAGCCTTTCCGGGATCCCATCCAAACTGATAATCAAGGTTGGGAGAACCCACGCCCCAGCCCATAAGCCACAATGCGCCGCTGCCATTTGCTTGGAGAGTCATATCAGACCCGTCGGCATTAACGCGTTTTGCAGTAAGAGTAGCGTTGAGCTTATCCAATGACACGTTGTAGTATCCGTCTACTGGTAAGAACGTAATGTCAAAGGCGTCTTCATCAAAATAGAAATAATCAGGATCCACATAAATTTCATCAAGAGCGGAGAATTCCTTAAATGCTATTTTTGAATTTTGAGTCAGCTCAATAACGGTAGAATAAAGCACATTATCTGATGTGCTCATTTTTTGTTCGTTGAGATATATGGGCTTTTCTTCAAATTGTTGTTCTCCGTTGTAGTTGACTGTCATTATAGCATCGTGGATACCTTGGGTAAGATCTACAGTAATGACATATACGCCGTTGTCTTGGAGGACAACTCCATCGTAGAGGAACAGATTGCCGTTGTCGTGGCCATTATCGCCTGTGCCAACACCAATGAGGTCGGATTTTGAAACGAGATCATTGCCGGTCAATTCAACTCCCCAGCCCATTTGACCGAAAAATTTGAAATTGATATCATTTACATTTACAGTTTTACCGCCAACAAGTGTTATTTGGTATGTTTTTTCGCCAACAGGAGCCATGCAGAGAGCTTTTTCTGTGGTCCAGCCAACTTCATTTGATAATGAAGGATGGCCAACACCCGCACCAATAACCCACAGAGCACCGGTACCGTCTTCGTTTAGTGTTGCTGGTTCTGTGCCCAAAAGCTTATATACACGGAAATATTGCGAGCGTGTATCGGCAATTATGCGGTAATTGCCATCGTAAGCGTTGAAGCTTAAAGATCCATCGGAATTTTTGGTGAAATAGTCTGGATTAATCCACCAGTCGTTGAAATTGGGGAATCCTTCGGGAGTAAGGATGTCGCCTTTTGCGAGATTCATATCAATCTGGAAAGAAGTTTCATCTATGGCTTCAAGGCGATCTCCGTTGAGCGTCATTACCACAAAAGGAGAACCTTCAAAACTGAAAGTGTTGAAAGTAATGGTGTAGCGTCCCGGAACTGAGTTTGAGAAAGGTATCATGCCTTCTGCTCCAGGTTTGATTTCGCTGTTTTCGTAGCCAAAAATAATTTCATTTCCGTTTTCTCCATAGGCAGGAGCTACTATTACACCACGCATCTCAGCCGGGAAACGTTGAGTCATGGAATACTCGTTAGTAGCGGTTTTTTCCATTATGTATTCTTCACCGTTCTCTGCGCGGAAAGTGAGCGAAGGATAATCTGGATGAGCGATGTTAACATTGTAGATTTGCTCCGTGGTGGTGAAATTAATATTTTGCAAGGTGAGACGCAAAGTAGCTTTACCGTCTGGGATGTTGGCGTAGTAAGGTACGTTGATTTTTGCTTCATAATCTGCACCGCTCACTTTGGTACGAATAATTTCCTCGGTCACCATCTCATCGCCGAAATAAAGTTCGGCGTGGATGGTGGAGAGAGGTACCTGTGTGTCTGTAGCCTTGATGGTAACTTTAAGGCTATCGCCGAAATATGCCTGTTCAAGGTTTCCGGTAACCTCCATTGTTGGATTACCTGGGGCTTTTACATCATCATCGCTGCAGGCGCCAAACATGGCTGCTGATGCGAGCAAAATGGTGAATAATCCTGTATATTTCATGTTTTAAAATTTCCTTAGGTTGAATGTTTGTTTAATGTATTTTATTTCCAGGAAGTGGAAACGATGCCATTTGCAGGGACGGTGACGCTGAAATGATGCACACCATCGTCTACAGTTGCTTTAATGTCTTCCGACTTATTGTTGCTCAAAACCAATGCGAACGAACCGTCTGTATTCTTAAAGGCGGTGTAAGTTAGACCATTGGTGGTGAATCCGTCGGTCCCTATACGTACAGCATCGGGTTTTGCTGCTACAGCTATATGAGCCATGATGTAGTAGAACGAGTTGCGTTTGATTGTTTTATAATCATCGGCAATGTCTACAGCTCCGAAACCTGTAGAGCAACCGCCAGGACGGTATGGCCCCCGTTTGGAGTCAAGCATGAGATTCCAGATAATTGAACCGCGACACCAACGGTTAACCGGACCGAGAGTTATCTGTTCCATATCATCGACGAGGCGCTTTTGTAGGTTTGACCCGTCATTCCAATCACCTGCAGTCGATTCAGTAAACACAAGTTCTTTTTCAGGATTAGCAGCATGGATGTTTTTTAGTTCATCCATGTTCCCTCCATAGTTGTGGTATGCCGCTCCTGCAAAATATTTTGCGGCATCCTTGTCGGCATAGATTTTGGTAGGGTAGCTTTGCTGGTCTGCAATATTATCGTAATTATAATTGTGGTCAAAAGCGTAAATTTTCGTTTTAATACCTTCTTGGTCAAATTTTGGCCCGAGAGCATTTTTCACGAAATCACGCTGTTCTTCCCAACCCATATACATGGAAGCGGAGTTGCCGCGGTTCAATGGCTCGTTTTGCGGAGTCATTCCATATATTTTTATGCCTTCATTTTCGAACGCTTTAATCCATTTCACGAAATAAGTGGCATAATCTTGGTAATATTTAGGATTGAGTTGACCCCCTGTCCATGAGTTATGAGGCTTAAGTTCGGTAAGGTTATTGACTTTCATCCATCTGGGTGCCGTCCAGGGCGCAGACATAACTTTTACGTCGGGATTTATGGCAAGGATTTCTTTCATCACCGGGATTATATATTTTGTTTCTTCGTCGGTGAGGGCAAAATTCTCAATACCTTCTGTATCACATAAAGTATAGTCGCTTAGCGAAAAGTCGGATGCTCCAATTGGAATACGCACATAGCTCATCCCATAGCCTTCAGATGGTGAAAATGTCTCTTTGAGGAATTTTGCACGGTCGTCGGCATTCATCTTGAGCAGATTGTAGGCAGTAGACCCGGTTATTGCCGCACCAAAACCATCAATTGTCTGGAAGGTTTGATCTGGTTTGATTCGGATCGTAGAAGGAGACATATTGTCTGCCTTGCTGAATTCTACCCACGATTGAGTGAGGTCTTTAGCTCTGTTGGCAGTAGTTGTTAGAACCCTTACGTCACCAGTTTGAGGCTGATCTGGTACTACAGGAGTATCGGGCTTGGGTTCATCGTTATTGTCGCCGCAAGAAGCCATAATTGCGCATGCGGCTAAAATTGTTGCTAAATTCACTTTGTAATTTTTCATATATGTTTAATAGATTGTGTCTTAGTATCCCGGATTTTGGACAACATTCGGGTTCGTGTCCAAAACATTTTGAGGAATCGGTAGTAGGTAGGAATTTGCCGTATAGGGAACTGCTAAGGGAAGTCGTCCGCTGTCGGAGCGTTGTGCTGCTGCCATTGCTTCTTCAACAAGGTCAAGGCGTACTAAATCGTACCAACGTTCTCCTTCGCAGGCAAGTTCAAGGCGACGTTCATTGACGTATGCTTTGAAAAGATTGTCCTTATTACTCTTCTCGGCAGCTGTCAACTTAGCGACGCCGGCACGAGTGCGGATTTGGTCTATAATATCTGCAGCACCTGCGAGATCAGGATTTGTTCCGTTGATCAAAGCCTCTGCTTTGAGAAGAAGCAAGTCGTCATAGCGTAAGAAATAGATGTTTGCATAGCCTGAACGGACTTTATACATGAACGCGTAATTATCGGATGGATAATAGTTGCTCCAAGCGCAGTCGTAATATACAACGCATTGTTCCTTGCGTTTATTGTCTCCAATTTTATCAAAAGCAGAAATTAGATCGCGAGATGGTGTAATCCATTTGGCCCAAGAGAAAGAGTAGTCCCAGTCTTCAAGGGTACGGCCATACATCCACGATGCCCAGTTGCCTGAACCGACTGGATAGTGGATTTCAAGAATTGATTCTACTGTGTTGGAGTATAGTGGAGTAGCAGTGAAACCATCTTTAACAGCGCCGTCGATGTTGAACAAGTCTCCATATTCAGGGCAGAGTGCATATCCACGAGCCGTTAATTCATCAACATATTGAATAACCTTGGAGTAGTCTCTTACCGGTTTTTCTGCATATACTTTTGCCAAGAGAGCGCGGGCTACATCTTTGCTGAAGCGTGTTTTATCTCCGTTGCCTTCGGGAGCATAGCGGTAAGCATCTTCAAGGTCTTTGAGAATATATTCGTATGCTTCGGATTCTGTATTTTGAGCAGGGAAATAGCTTTCGTAGGATTCTTGAATGTTTTCCGACGTAATGTCTTTAGGAACAGTCGTGATGATAGGAATATTCCCCCACATGCGTACCATACGGAACCATATAAAAGCACGGAATATTTCGGCTTGAGCACGCATGGTGTTGATTTCTGCGTCGGTAAGGCTTCCGTCTCCAACAGACGCAATACCCACTATAAACTTAGTACATTTAGCAGCTTGGAGCATATAATAATCCCAGTCGCGATTCACACACAATGTGGTGCCGTTGAGATCATTTGTGGCAGGATCTACAACTTCAGAGCCGGTAGTGCCGGCATAGGCGTTATCGCTATGAACGTCTCCAATTAGAAGGTAGTCAAGCTGCAAGTAATTTTGGTTTCCGCGGATATCTTCGTATAGTGCAGTGAGAGCACTTTCTGCATCTGCTCGATTCTGATAGATGATTTCTTCTTCGGGATTTTCGATTTCGCCTTCCGTTACATCGGAATAGTCGCTCACAGGTTCGTAGTCAAGTCCGCACGAAGCTGTCATCAACGACAAGGCAAGTATATTGAATATATATTTTAGTTTCATGTTTTGCAGGTATTAAAAGTCTATATTGATTCCGAACACGTAGCTTTTGCAGTGAGGATAGGTGCCCCAATCTATGCCTTGGACAGCACCGCTATTGCCCCATTGGTTAACTTCAGGGTCCATACCAGAGTAGCTTGTAAATGTAATGAGGTTTGTTGCGGTAAAATAAGGCTGTAGCTTGGTTATACCCAATTTTTTCATCCATTTACCGGTAAAATCGTAAGATAGAGAGATATCTTTTACTCGGAGGTAGCTACCGTTTTCAACGAAATATGTAGAGTTTCGCATATTCCATCCAGCTTTAGGCATGTCAGTAATCTGGCCTGGGATTCGCCAACGGTTGAGGACTTCGGTAGTTTGGTTCTTGCCGTCGTACATACCTTCTGTCTCCATGCGTGAGGCATTGAAGATATCATTTCCGTAAGATCCTTGGAGGAATATACTCAAATTGAAACCCTTATATGAGAATGTATTTGTCATACCGAAAGTGAAATCGGGGTTGGGATCGCCGATGAAGGTGCGGTCGGAAGAAGATATGCGGCCGTCACCGTTGAGATCTTCGTAAATCATAAGACCTGTTTCAGGGTCAACACCATTGGCTACATAACCATAGAATCCTCCCAAAGAGCGACCAGGTTCGTTGCGTACAACTGCTTCGTTTACTGTTTCGCTTGTCACTGCGTCAAGATAAACTTTTTGGAGTTCAAGGTTTGTTAGTTTGTTCTTGTTGAACGACATGTTGAGGCTTGTAGTCCAAGAAAAATCCCCAGTAAAGTTTCGGGAGGTGATACTGAATTCAAAACCTTTGTTTGTCATTTCACCTTCGTTACGTTGTATGCTTGAAGCAGCTGCCGACCCCGATGGTAGTGACACCCACATAAGCATGTCTGTAGTCTTTTTGTAGTACCAGTCTGCGCTGAATTCAATACGGTTGTTGAGTACAGCCAAGTCAATACCTACGCCTGTTTGAGTAGTAGTTTCCCATGTCAGGTCACGAGTCCTCAAGTTTGCTTGTGAAATCGTGGGGACAGCGGTTGCATTTCCGTCCTCAAACCAGGGGACACGGTGGATATTATATCGTTGTAGGTAAGCGTAGTCGCCAACACCGTCTTGGTTACCTGTTTTACCCCAACCACCACGGATTTTCAGGTCATAAATCCACGAAATGTCTTGCAGCCAGTTTTCTTGGGATATACGCCAAGCAGCAGATACAGAAGGGAATGCTTTCCAGCGGTGGTCGGGATGTAGCTTGGAAGAACCGTCGTAGCGGAGGTTGGCTGTCAAGAGATATTTTGAATCATAATTGTAGGATAGGCGTCCTATGTATGAGAAAATACCCCATTGCGATGCACTTGTGCCTGTGTTGTCCCATGCAATCTTGTTGCCGGCATTGAGGGTCTGTATTTTGCCGTTGCGGAAATATTGGGCATTCATCCAGCTGTTGGAATAGTTAGAATCTGTCCAAGATGTACCGGCCATTATACCGAAAGTGTTTTTCTTTACCGTAATATTATAGTTCGCTACATTATCCCATGTAAGAACCGTGTTTATGTTTCGATTGTCGGAGGCACTTCCGCCTTGTTCACGACCACGGGTAGTGGTTTCAGGATCAAGGAAAGATGTGTTCCAACCTTGACGTCTGTCCAATGTAAATTTGCTTGAGAATGTGAGACCTTTTACTATATCAAAGAAAAGTTCACCAGAAGCTATAAGTCGGTTTTCTCTATTACGGTTTGCTGCTTGGCGAGCTTCGTTTTCAAGCGGGCTTTGCATATTCAAACCATAAAAATTATTATAGTAACGTTCTGGTTTTTCAGGATCCCAGATAGGGGCGTAAGTTGGGGTGTTGATAACAGAAAGGATTACACCGCCACGATTACCTACGGTACCCATGGCACCGCCACCGTTGGATGAATAGTCTGAGTAAACTATATTTGCTTTAGCCGTCAACCATGGGCGTATTTTGCCGTCTACATTAGCGCGGAAATTATAACGTTGGAAGAATGAGCTTTGCAAAATACCTTGGTCGCGTTGATAGCCCCCTGATAAGAAATAGCTTATCTTTTCGGCGCTTTGAGAAATAGACAATTGGTATGTTTGTGTGTTACCGGTACGGTAAGTCTCATCAAACCAGTCTGTTTGGTCTGTGAGCCCGTCGGGAAGTTTTACCAACCCTATTTCGTCCATAAGGTCTTTATATTGGGCTGCATTGAGAACATCCATTTTCTTTGCAACATGAGAGAATCCGGCCTGTACGTTAAGTGAGATTTTGGCGTTGTCGGATTTTCCTTGTTTTGTAGTTATGATTACCACGCCGTTTGCACCTCGAGAACCATAGATAGCAGCAGAAGACGCATCTTTGAGAATCTGCATGTTTTCGATGTCGCTGGGCGAAAGGAAATTCACGTTATCTACAGGCACACCATCTACGACATAAAGAGGTTCGTTAGAGCCATTGAAAGATGTTGTACCACGTACGCGCACGGTCATACCTGCACCGGGTGCGCCCGTAGGTTGCTGTACAGATACACCGGCAGCTTTACCTTGGATTGCCTGGGCGGCAGAAACTATCGGGCGGTTTGCCAACGCTTTTTCATCAATGGTGGAAACTGCGGTGGTCAAGTCTTTTCGTTTTACAGCTCCGTAGCCAATGACAACCACTTCGTCAAGGTTTGTGTTCGCTGATGCAAGAATTACATCCATTTTTGGCTCGGCTTTTAGCTCCTGAGTGTCGTATCCTATATAGGAGAACACCAAGGTAGATCCTTCGGGAACTTTAATGTTGAAATTACCGTCAATGTCTGTTGTAGTGCCTATTCCGGGATGACCCTTGGCAACAATGCTTACACCGATCAGAGGCTCTTGTGTATCATCAATCACGGTTCCTGAGACATTGAAATCTGCTGCCAAAGCTTGCAGTCCAACGGTCAAAACCATAACCGAAATGAGAGCCAACTTTAATAAACTACATTTTGCTTTCATTTAATATGTGATTTATGGGTTATGTAATTTTCATGGTTTCAAAGGCGATTTTTTCAGCCGTGAAATTTCAAGGTTTTTTCAAAAAAACAGCTGAACAAAGTTATCAATATTTTTGATACCTTGTACCATCAAGTAAAGACCTAAAGTAAAAAATTATAAATCTTAAAGTGTTGATTTATAGTGTGATATATTTTAATAAATAAAGGCAAAAAGTAAACATTTCACAATGTCAAAAAGATTGTCACGAGGTTCTGTCAACGTATTTTCCTAAGGTTCTTACGCTTTCTGCAAAATCCTTTTTAGATATAATGGCTTTGTTTCGAACCTTAAAGCGGTTGTTGTATACAGTCTGTACAGAGCAATGTAGGAATTCTGCAATTTTGACACTGTCAGTTATTCCGAGACGCACCAACGCGTATATTCTTAGTTCGGTATTGAGCAATTCGCCTTCTTTCGGATAAATTCGTTTGTCCTCTTGGAGTAAAGTGTTGAAATCGTCGACAAAGTTGGGGTAAATGTGTAAGAAAATAGAGTCAAAAGATTTGTAAAACTCTTTAAGTTCGTCTTTCATATCTAAATTGGCAGTTTCCTCTTCAAGTCCCTTATAACGCTTAGCCACAGCCTTGAGATAAATGTTTCGTTTAAGCGACTCCATTTTGCTTATATAACTTGAGCAAATGGTGAAAACATATCCAATATATTCTTCCTTTACATAGTTGGCTTCGTTCAGTTCCTCATTTTTCTGCCTTAGGTTGTCGTTGAGTTCTATGAGTTGTGTGTTTGCAAGGTTGAGTTGTTGTTGTGCTTGGGATAGTTCTTCCAATTTTTCGTTAAGGTTTCTGTTTGTGCTATACAATATTCTGCCCTGTCTCTTCAATTTGATATTCTGGATAAAATTCATAGAAAGCGCAACTATGAGAATTAGCGCTAAAAAACATACCAGTATAAGGAAAACGCGAGTGCGTTGCTGTTGTTTTTGGTTGCGCTCTTGATATGCCTTGTTTATGGCATCCATAATCTCCGAAATACTATAGGCTTTTACGCGGTTGGGATAGTTTATTGCCTTGTTAAGACTATAATTTATGTATGAATAGGCGCGGTCTATATCGCCAGAAGCAAACATTATTTTAGCCAAGTCTTCAAGAGATGCTATTTCGGAATTAACCGTTTTGACATCAGCTATTGCAGATATTGCCATATATTTGGTCGCATTATTCATATCACCCTTGTCTTGATAAAGTTTTGCAAGGATGTAAAAATCTTTAGCATCTTGGTGGGTGTTGAAATTGGAATTTTGAAGCTTTGTTTTGAGAGCTTCAATAATGCTGTCGCTTGATTGCTCGGTGCCCAGCACATCCCATCCTTTATACCACAGGTATTCTGGATGGTGGTGGGGAATCACTTCCATTATAGAATCCTTATAGGCTCGTTCTTTAATGTAAAAATCATTGACATTTCCCCCTGTATAGTTACCCATGTGGCTATAAAGGAAAATATGTTTGCCATAATAGTCAACCAACATTTCGTTGCCCAATGTTGAACTATCTATTCCTGATAATAATTTTACAGATTCCGAAAGCAGACCGGTCGCAGCTAAAAGCTCCGCTTTGTCTATTTTGCAACCTGTTTCCCATTCCTTGTTCCCGCTATTCCTTGCTATATCCAGATTTGCATTGATATATTTCATCGCCGAATCCGATTGGTAGGTATAGTATTCTTCAAAAAGGAGTTTGTTTATAAGGTATTTCTCGGTTGGCGAAACAACTCTTTGGCTCTTGAGGGTAAGCTCATCAAGCTTTAAAATTTTTGCTTTCTCAAGGTTCTCCAATTCTGTTAGCAAAGAGTCCAAAAGTTCAATCTCTTTAGAGTTTTTTGCAGATTGCGGAACACAACTTGTCGCCATTATAAAAGACAACAGGAATAAAACGATTAAATATTTAGTTACAGGCAAAATAGAAACCGGATGTTTCATATTCTTAGCAAGTAAAAGCCAAAGCATTATTTTGAAGCTGGTATTAATATTTAAGGGTTGAGGAAATCTATGCTTCCCGTATAGTGCCGTAAAGTTAACTAAAAATAATGATATGTTATTTCTTTTTCCGGTAAATAATGAATTTTGATAAAAAATAAGATGAATAATAAGAAATTACATGTGAAATAAGGGGGAGCATACCTTTTGGAGGCACACTCCCCGTTTCATTGGGTTTTAGATGAGGTGATTTAAGATTAACCTTTTGAAGGGTTTTGTATTATTATAACGCTTCAGAATCTCCTATTGTTCCTGTTTATTGGGGTTCTGGCTGTTTTTGGAAACTTGCGAGGCACCTTTCGTATTGGTGAAAATACCCTTGAGATATTTCTCTTGGAATCGTTGGAGAAGTTCCCAGAAATTTGGCACAAACAGTGTCCCTATTACTGCATTGACAGCCATGCCAAATACAACCGCAGTACCGAGAGAGACACGGCTTGCCGCTCCTGCTCCTGTTGCAAAAATCATAGGCATTACCCCGAATACAAATGCTAAAGCTGTCATCATGATCGGTCTGAAGCGGACATCGCCGGCATCTTGGGCAGCCACGCGTATTGCTTGGCCTTGTTTTCGATAGTCCATGGCATATTCTACAATCAGTATAGCATTTTTTGCAGCCATGCCTATAAGTAGAATTATACCTATCTGAGTATATATACTTATACTTTGATTCAAAAATATACACCCTAAGACAGTGCCTAATATTGCCGTAGGAGTAGTTATAACCACAGCTATAGGATCTGTCCAAGACTCGTATTGTGCAGCAAGAACAAGAATCGTGATGATGAACGCAAACAATAGGGTAGTGGTTATCGTTGTACCGGCTTGTGTTTCTTGTAATGCCTCCCCGGTCCATGCATAGCCGAAAGACCTGCCTATTGTTTTATCCATAATTTCTTCCATGGCTTTAATACCAGACGAAGAACTTGCTCCCTCGGCCAGATTTGCTGTTATAGAAGCTGTTTCATACATATTGTAACGGCTAACAGACGGTTCTCCAAGGGTCTGTCTGATAGTGGCAAACGATGCAAAAGGCACCATTTCTCCTTCGTCGTTGCGCACACTCAGCTTGAGCACATCTTGAGGCTTGCTTCTTGATGTACCATCAGCACTTATGAGAACCTCGTAGCTGCGCCCGAACTTGACAAAATCGTTTACGTAGCTGGAGCCCATGTATGCCCCTAAAGCAGCATATACCCCTTCAAGAGTAAGTCCATGCATCTTAACTTTATCGCGGTCTAAGATTACAGAATATTGTGGTACAGATCCTTGGTAAAGGCTCGTTATTTCTTTTATTTCTGGGTGTTTTGTAGCAGCAATACGTATGTCGGAAATGACCTGTTCAAGCTCTTTTGCACCGAGATTATTGATGTCAAGTATCTGCATTTCAAGTCCGGAAGACATACCTAAGCCGGGGATGGCTGGGGGATTGACAGAAAATATTACAGCTTCTTGCAAGCTTGACGTCTTTTCTGCTATCCTGTCTATTATTGCATCTACAGAGTTTGCTTTCCCCTTGCGCTCTTTCCATGGTTTTAGAACCACGAATATTGAACCCAAGTTGCTTCCGGCCCCTCCGCCTAAAAAGCTTTCGCCGGTCACTGATATCACATCCTTGACTTGCTTTTCGTCTTTTATGATAGCAGAAACTTGTTTCATTATGCTGTCTGTACGGTTCAGTGATGCTCCGGTAGGCAATTGTACAGAGGTAAGGAAATATCCCATATCTTCTTGAGGCACGTAGCTTGTGGGCCATCGCATGAATCCCAAGAAAGCGGCACCGCATATAATCGCAAATATAATAAGTGCCAAGACTGGTTTGCGTAGCATTTTACCAACAAAACTATTGTACCATTTATGTATTTTACCAAATCCCTTGTCAAACCATTGGAAAATGATAAATTTAGATGAAGCTGTCTTTGGCTTTAGGAATAAAGCACACATAGCCGGTGTGAATGTCAAGGCATTGAATCCGGAAAAAGCAGTAGAAACGGCAATTGTGAGTGCGAATTGTTTGTATAGTTGACCGGTGATTCCTGATATAAATGCAGTAGGGATAAAAACCGATAATAGAACAAGAACCTCTCCGATTATAGGACCTTGTAATTCTATCATTGCTTGTGTTGCCGCAGCCTTCGGATTCATTTTTTTCTGTGTCATAAGTCGTGCACAGTCCTCAACGACTACTATTGCATCGTCTACTACAATAGCGATGGCAAGAACCAATCCAAACAGAGTTAGGGTGTTGAGAGTGAATCCCATTAGCTTCATTACAGCAAAAGTGGCAATCAATGATACCGGGATAGTTATCATAGGTATGATTACTGCTCGCCAACTCTGGAGGAACAAGAGAATAACAAGCATTACTATCAACGTGGTCTCAAAGAAAGTAATAAGCACCTCGTCGATTGAGGCCGAAACAAAGTCGGTTGTATTAAGAAGAATACGATAGTTTACGTGTTCAGGAAAATACTGCGACAATTCTTTGAGTTTGGCCTCTACATTTTTGGCTACTTCAAGGGCGTTTGCTCCTGGAAGTTGTTTTATGCCGATAAGTCCTGCATCGTTGCCTGATACATGAGAAACCATAGAATATGATTCGCTTCCTAAATCTATACGGGCAATGTCTCTTAAATGCAACATAGAACCATCGGTATTCGCTCGGATTACTATGTCGCCAAATCCTTTTGTGTCCGAAAGTTGTCCGGCAGATGTCAAAGTGAATTCAAACTGAGAATTCTCTTCTCCGGGGGGAGCACCTATTTGACCAGCCGACACTTGGATGTTTTGGCTCTCGATAGCGCTCATAACATCGGTAGGCGTTACTCCGCGAATACGCATAAGTTCTGGGTCAAGCCATACACGCATGCTGTATTCGCCACTCCCAAATGCATTAGCTCCGCCAACACCATCAATTCGTGAAAGTTCGTCTATAACATGAAGTTGGGCGTAGTTGGTTAGATACAGGCCGTCGTAAGTGTCTGGTTTGTCGCTCTCAAGAGCTATAAAAAGAATGATATTGCTCGACATTGATTGTACCGATACTCCTTGTTGCTTTACCGATGATGGCAATTTAGGTTCGGCCTCTGCCACGCGGTTTTGAACTTTAACAGTGGCCATATCTATGTCTACGCCATTTTCAAATGTTATCGTGAGCATATATGACCCATCAGAGTTTGATGTTGAACTCATATACAACATTCCTTCAACACCGTTCACTTGTTCTTCTATGGGCACTCCTATGGTTTCGGCTACTGTCTTTGCATCGGCGCCTGGGTACACAGCACTTACCATTACTGTTGGTGGCGTAATATCAGGGAACTGGGCAACCGGCAATGTTTGTACTGTTAGTAGGCCGGCAAGTACCAACAGTATAGCTAAAACCGTGGCAAAAATAGGACGGTTGATGAAAAATCTACTTAGCATGGCTTATCCTATTTTACTATATTGGGTTTCACTGTCATGCCGTCGCGTACTTTTAGCAAAGCTTTGGTAACGTAACGACTGTCGCATTCAAGACCGGAATCTACAATCGTTAATGTATCTGCTACTGTCTGGCCGGTTTTAATAGGTGTATAAACAACTTTGTTAGAGTCATTGACAACATATACATACGACCCTAATTGATCTGTCCCTATTGCCGCAGTTTTTATAAGTAAAGCTTTTGGATCAACGTCGTAGGGTAGATCAATGCTCACATACATGCCGCTTTTAAGTTCGCTGCGTGGATTGGATATAGTTGCCTGCATTTTCATTGTCCCTGTAGAAGGATCTACGCTTGGCGCCATATAATCAAGTGCAGCGGTATATTTATTGGGTAATGAGTCAGAAAAATGCACCGGGATATTGCTGAAATCGGCCAAATGCTGATGTATACCTTGATTTATCATATCTATATATGAGGCGTCTTCTATAGCAAAATTCGCCAACATTGGCTCGTCTTCATACAAAAATGCAAGTTCTGCCGGGGAAGCCGCACCGTTTAAGAATGTGCCGACATCGTATTTGGCACTTGAAATATGCCCTCGGAATGGTGCTTTCACCGTGCAGTACGACAAAGTGGTAAGGGCACTTTGGAGGGTTGCCTTAGCTGTGTTGATAGCTGCCAACGCTTCTTCTTTCGCGCTTTTGCCTTGCTCAACTTCCATTTTACTCACAGCATCGCTCTGTAGGGCTTTCTGCAACGCTTCATAGCGAGTGGCTGCATATTCATATTGTGTTTGAGCCGTGGCAAGTTGTGCTTTGGCCTGTGCAACGGCATCACGATATGTCTGATCTTCAATAGTAAAAAGAACTTGACCTTTTTCAACAAGGTCTCCGCTCGTATATAGTTTGCCGGTCAGATATCCGTCTACACGCGCCACCAAGGTCACTTCGCGATTGGCCGATAATACTCCAGGATAGGTCTTATAGAGAACTACAGAATCTATCTCTGGTATTGCAACGTCTATCGTCTGGACTTCATCGGATACGTTTTCGTTGCTTTTTTTGCAACCGATCATTAATATAAATGTCCCGGCGGCCATCAATGGGAAAATCGTTGATAATTTCATTTCTGTATGTTTATTGAAGGTTGATATCCCACCCTCCACCGAGGGCTTTATATAAATTTATAAGAGACATTATGGCTTTTTTACGTGCCTCTACGAGATTATTTTCGGCTGATAGATAATTTAGTTCTGCGTTGTCAACATTAGTAAAAGCAGTCAGTCCCTGTTTGTATAAATCAACAGAAAGGCGGGTAGCTTCTTGCGCGTTTAGTGTCATATTTTCCAAACCTGAAATATATTTAAGAGATGAACTGTAATCCACAACCGCATTTCTCACTTCTTCTACTGCGCCTAAAACCGTAAGGTTATAATTGTCTATTTGTGTTTCTAAATTCTCTCGGGCTTCTAATGTTGAGTATCGTCGAGATAAGCCGCTGAATACAGTCCACGATAATGTTGGAGCAATTGAATATGTAAAAGAATCCTTTTTACCCAAATCTCCTAAATCATGAGACATTGTACCTATAGAACCTTGAAGGCTGAGAGAAGGCAGATATTCTTTTTTTGCGAAGCCTAAACTTGCCGCTGCCGAATCTATATTTTTTTCTGCTGCTACTATATCCGGACGACGGCGTAACAAATCGGCAGGAACTCCCATATACACAATTTGGTGATAATCCGGTAGGTCTTTTTGCTCAAACAGTGACGATGGTAATTCCGAACGGTCTAACCCAAGCAATACTGCAAGTGCATTTATAGAAGATTCTACAGATGCCTCCAATAGCGGTATTGAAGCCGTTGTGGAATAATAGGTAGTTTTAGCCTGTGCAACATCTAATTTAGACGCTAAACCTGTCTCGTGGCGAGCTTCGGTAAGTTTTACTATGTGTAGTTGGCTTTCGGCATGTTGTGTGGCAACCTCCCATTGTTCTCGTGATGACAATAAGGATATATAAGCGTTGGCGATTTCAGCCTCAAGGCTTATCATGGCTCCGGCATATTCAGCACGGCTAACAGATACCGAAGCTTTTTTACTTTTGGCCTGTTGACGTATTTTACCGAAAACATCTATTTCCCAACTCATAGTTGCAGTTCCGCTGAAATATGAGCTGGTTTCGGCTGGACCATGTATTTTTGAGAGATTCCCGGAATGACGTGACCGTTCATAGCCTAAGTTTATTCCTATTGTTGGATAGTAGCCCGCTTGAGCCATGCCAAGCTCCGCTTTAGCAATTGAAATACGCCTTTCGGCTATGAGTAGGTTGTAGTTGTTATTTTGACCAATAGATATCAGAGAATCCAAAACAGGGTCTTTGAACTGCTGCCACCACATAGCATTAGTATAGCCTCCTGAAGTTAGAAGACTGTCGCATTCCCATTCTTGGGCTAATGGGTGCAAAAGTTTCGTATCACTGCCTAAAATCGGTTGGCTTAAAAACAAACTTATGCCGGCCAAGCATAACGAGTGAATTATTCTCATAAAAATAGTTTTTGCTTGAAGAGTTATAATTCTAACAAGCAAAAACTATAAGAATATCGCACGTTAACTTTTTTTAATCAACGTGGGATGCCTAAAACGACGCTTTTAAAATTTTGATATTTTAAAGCCCGATTTAATGATAAGTTTCAACGTTTCTTGCGAGGTTGCCCGGTCATAGTCTTTCTCGCGTTCAGGTAGCTCTGAATATGGGAGAAGGCAAGGATGTTGTTTCAAATCATCGTTTCTTTCAGGTCCATATGTCCATCCATCAGAAATGCGGTTTTTGGCCCATACCTCATGTACGTTTTCTGCCATCTTTTCTATCAACGGGAAAAGCTCCTCGGGCAGTTCTACATCGCTGGTGTCTAATGGACGTGGCGTATAAGTTTGCTTCAAGTTCATTGTATCTGGATTATTTTCGTCATTATTTCTTAATTAAGGTTTGGTTGAATTTGTGAGACAGAAGTTTCTACCACCGCAAAATCATACTGCTTATAGTCGTCGGTAAATGCGTCAAGACCTTCCCAGTTACGCAGACATGAGTGAATCCGTTGCCTTTCGTCTGTGTCGTTCTCGCTGCCTGTATATCCCAGTAATTCGTGCGACGCATTCCATCTTATATGTTCAAGCATTGCAAGACGTTGCATTATCTTGTTTTCAAGATGTGTCATGCCGTCGTAATAGATATAGTTTCCATACCTGTTTTGCCTGTTTTCGGAAATACAGATCTTTTTGAAACTCTCAATATCTGTCGTCTCACCCAATGCTTTCTTAAGGAGGAATATTTTTGTAGCCGCATGGAGGGCATTGGCTGTGTCTTGGGTTTCTTTCCTTCGAAGTTCCCGTAGTTTATCCAAATCTGCGACGCCTTCTTTTTTCGCTGCATTTACAAGGCGGTAGCGTCTTACATGCCACGATTCAAATCCTCCATTTAGCTTTCGGTATTGGTCATAATAGCATATAGATTCCATTTTAAGGGAATCATCTATTATCATGTCGTAGGAATAGATATCGCGTGGGCAACCAAAAAGATTTATCACAGGTACATTATCGGTATATGAGCCATATCCGTAGTTGAAATGGTTGGCTATCTTTTGCATCATATCCAGATTTTCATCTTTATTTACGCGTACCATGATTTTTAGCATGCTCATGTCTTGACGATATCTACGCACAAAGGTAAATATTGTTGAGGCCAATGCTATAGATTTGTCATCGTCCGGAAGAGCAATGACAACATAGTTTAGTGTCTTTGCTCTCTCAGCAGTGAGATATTTCTCAAAGAACACGGAGTCTTGGTAATCGGCCTGCGCAAGATCAATTCTCACATTATGCCCTTCTTGGTCGCTTGTAAAATTTATTGCAGGCATTATGCCGGAAAATGTTCCCTTCAGGCAATTCATCTTTATATCTATAGCTGTGCAACGAAAAGGGCTGCGACACGACGACGAATAAGTAGATCTTTCCCATAAGAAAGCTCCAAATTCATAAAGAAACCTGAACGAATCGCGCCCAACCTCTCCAAATCCTATTATCATACTGTCTAATAGAGAAGATACTGTCGTTGGGTTGGTTTTGCTGCATTCTACAACGTTTACTGGGTGATACTCAATTTTCTTTTTGAGCAAGTCAACTGCAATGTGTGAGGAATCTACGATTTTGATAGTTATGGATTTTCTAATGGCCAAATCTTCTACAACTCGATTTGGACCGCTTAGGCGAGCGTGGCAGTAAATTGTTGTTTCAAGGCATTTTGCCAATTCTAATCGTGATTTTTCTTCTGCTTCTTTAATAGTTTTTTCAAGATTGGAGTCTATATCTTTTTTTAATCGTGATTTTGTTGCAGCATCTATTTCCGAAGGGATTTCTTTTTTCATATTTTTTGCATTGGATATAGCTGCATTGATTGTACTAAGCTCCGAATTGGCAATAGTAAAATACTCGTTTGCTACAGTGCGGATTGTTGTATCCTTTGTCAGAGTTGCCAGGCTGCGGATGTTTTCGTCTTCGTTGTCGGAAAGAAGAAAAATATGGAGTTTGGGTGAGTTCTCAAGGCTCTTAAGTTCGTTAATGAGATGTTTAACCCTGCCTAATCCCAATATTTTGAGGACATCTCCTTGGTAATTTTCTGGCAGATCAATTTCTGAAAGTTTCGTATCCGACACAGCTATGTTTGCCCCTATTTTTTTGCTTATTTCTTTTGTTTGTTTTTTAAAGATATGATATTGATGATATTTTGAACTCCGTCGGTATCATTATCGCCTATGGTGGCTTCGTCGATAAATACAATCACAGAATTTGGATCGTTATCGTGTATACTGGTGGCCAGAAGCCGTGATTGTTCGTTAAGACCAAAAAAAAGATAGAGGTGATTCCTATTTTTATTCACCAACCACCAACGCCAATGAAATTTAACGAAATATTTGACACGTGAATATACGAGTGATATGATGAACGAAATAGTCCATGAACCCGAAAGTATTGCCAGTAGGAAAATAACTATTTTCTCACATTTGTAGATAATAGTCTCAGGGTGTTGTCCTATAACTGCGTTTAGTTCGGAAACGATATTGCCGTCAATATTAAACATAAAGAGCCCTAATGCACTGATAAAAGCCCTTACGCCGGCGGCGAAGCAGTTGTATTGCAACTCTGTTTCGGTTGCTTTGAAAATTAGCCAAAAAACGGCAGTGCTTGATATCGTGAGTATTACAGCAACAGCAAAAAATACTTTAAGCAATCGGTATTTGTTCCACATGGACCGTGTTTGATTTTAAGGTTTTGAAAAAGATATGAGGTTATGCTGTAGGGGCTTTTTCCTATACGCTCCTAACATATGGATTATTTTTCTTTTCCGTGCCAATGTCTGTTGGCATATCGTGGCCGGCCAATACCTTGGTGTCGTCGGGCAAGGTATAAAGCTTGTTGCGTATACTTGACGCAAGTGTGTTGAAATCGCCTCCTGGTAGATCTGTGCGCCCGACAGCTCCACGGAACAAAGCATCGCCAACTATTACGAACTTGCCTTCTGGGCAATATAGTGCAATGCTCCCTGCTGAGTGTCCCGGTATTTCAAGGACGTGCAGTTTATATGGACCTATGTTTATGACATCGCCTTCATTTAATGGAACATCAATTGACACATCAAAATCTTGTCCTTCGGGTATACACATGCCAAAAGAGCGTGCCTGTTGGGCTATTCCAGAACCTAAAGGTGCATCGTTGACATTGGCAGCTACTTTTACACCGTATTTGTCGCGCACATAATTATCTCCGAAGCAATGGTCTAAGTGCAGATGTGTGTTTACGATTTGTTGTATTTTAAGGCCGTTTTCAGCTATGTAGTTATCCAAACTTGTATGCTCACGACTATTAATCATTCCCGGGTCGACAACAATTGCTTCTCCGGTATCTGTATCGGAAATTACGTATGTGTTTACACCGAATGGGTTGAAAACGAAATTCTTAATTTTGATCATAATAATAGTAGTGTTAGGCCTATGCCATTGGGACATAAACTATTTTTTTGGTTTCGTAAACGGGAAGGTTAAAGAAATCAGTCACTGGTATTTCCATAACCGGATATGGAGTGTTTTCTATCTCTTGAGCCAAATCGCCACCCTTGAGACAGATTAGTCCGGGTTTATATCTGTTTGCTCGAGGACTGTGCTTGTCTATATTACGTATGGCAATCTTGGATAAAGAATCAAGAGTCATTACAGCACGACTCACTACATAATCAAATCGTTTGTGGCATTCCCCGGCGTCACCGTGTTGGAAAGTGACATTGCTGAGATTCAACTCTGATGCAATCTCCGAAGCTACTCTAATCTTCTTCCCTATTCTGTCTACCAAGTGGAATCTACAGTTGGGATAGGCTATTGCCAAAGGAATTCCGGGAAAGCCACCTCCTGTTCCCAAATCCATTATTTCGGTATCGTCTTGAAGATTGCCGAGCATTGCTGCTATGGCAAGAGAGTGCAAGATGTGGTTGGGATAAAGGTTCTCAATGTCTTTTCTTGAAATGACATTGATTTTGGCATTCCATTCGGGGTAGAGCGTACCTAAACGTCGGAATGCTTCAATCTGGCAAGGCCCTAATCCAGGGAAATATTTTAGTATGGTATCTAATCCTTCCATGCTTGGAAAACAATATGTTTGCGTGGTATGTTTTGCTTAAAAATGCAAATTTACAGCTTTATTGTCGGATTTCAAGTCAGAAATAGCATTATTTCAAAAATAAAATGCGTACTTTGCATTTTACTAACATAGAATTATATTTTTACAATGATAGAAATAGGTAAATATCAGACACTCCAAGTTGGTCGTATAGTAGATTTCGGCGCATATCTACACTCCGAAGACGACATTTCCAAAGAAGTACTTATCCCTGCAAGATATATACCGGAAGGAATTGCAGAAGGAGATAAAATAGAAGTTTTTGTTTATCTCGACAGTGAAGACCGTCTTATTGCGACAACAGAAAAGCCCTTTGCTACTGTGGGCGAATTCGCTTTTCTTGAAGTAAACGAGGTAAACGATGTAGGTGCTTTCCTCAACTGGGGGTTGCCAAAAGACTTGCTCGTGCCTTATAGCCAGCAGAAATTCCGTATGCGTCGCGGAGGCATATATCTGGTATACATATATGTTGACGATGCTACAAAAAGAATTGTTGCTTCTGCAAAGATAGATCGTTTCCTCGGGAATGTATACCCGTCGTATAGGCAAGGGCAGAAAGTGAAAGCTTTAGTTTACGAACACACTGAAATTGGCTATAAAGTCATCGTAGATAATCTTCACAAGGGAATCATATATTCAAATGAAATCTTTAAACCGATTGAACTTGAAGAGTCTGTCACGGCATTTGTCAAACAAGTGCGTCCCGACGGTAAAATAGACTTGACATTATCTGATACTGCCCGACGACGTACGGCCGATCTTGCAAAGGATATTTTAAATTATCTTGATAGTTCTGACGCACAGCCGGTAGGAGACAAATCAAGTCCCGAACTCATACAGCTCATTTTCGGATGCAGCAAGAAGGATTTCAAACAGGCTGTAGGGCATCTGTATCGCGACCGAAAAATTGCAATTGCAGTAGATGGAACGATATCAAAACTCTAAAAAAGCATTTTTGGACTAATTTATTGGGCTAAATGGCATACGACTATGCTTTTTTGCCTATAATATGTGCATATGTCGTTTTTTTTTACGAATTTTGCAAACTGAATGGCTAAAATGCCATTCAGTCTTTCTATGCAGTTTACAGCAGACATAATAGCACAATATATAGGCGGCACTGTAGAGGGCAACGGAAACATTGCCGTTTCTAATTTCGCCAAGATAGAAGAAGCACGTCAAGGGAATCTGACGTTTCTTGCAAACCCCAAGTATGAGCATTTTGTGTATTCCACAAAAGCTTCTATAATATTGGTTAGAAACGATTTCAAGCCAGAGAAAGCGGTGGAGGCCACCCTTATTCATGTAGAAGATCCATACTCGGCTTTGGCGCAATTAATGAATCTTGCCGCTCAGGCTATTAAGCCTAATCCTCAAGGAATTCATTCGTTAGCTTGTATTGAGCCTGATGCCCAAGTAGCCCAAGATTGCTATGTGGGGGCGTTTGCGTATATTGGTAACGGTGCGAAAATTGAATCTGGAGCTAAGATTTATCCTCAGGTATACATTGGCCCAGGTTGTACTGTAGGTGCGGGAACGATTGTTTATCCTGGCGCAAAAATTTACTACGGATGCAAGATCGGGCAAAATTGTGTGATACACTCTGGTGCGGTAATTGGAGCCGATGGTTTCGGATTTGCTCCAGACTCAAACGGAGTTTATCACAAGATTGAACAGTTGGGCATAGTAGAAATTGCCGACGACGTTGAAATCGGCGCAAACACTACTATAGACCGATCAACAATGGGACGGACTTACATCGATAGAGGCGTGAAGCTCGACAATCTTATCCAGATTGCACACAACGCTTCTGTTGGACACGATACCGTCATAGCGGCTCAGACTGGAGTCGCAGGGTCTACTTCGCTTGGTGCCAACTGTATAATTGCCGGGCAAGTAGGTTTCGCCGGCCATATTTCGATTGGCGACAATGTGACAATAGGAGCACAGAGCGGTATCCCCAACCATGTAGCTTCTGGTGCAAGACTTATGGGATATCCGGCCGTTCCAGCCGGTGATTTTGCTCGCTCAGTTGTTTATCAGAAGCAGTTGCCAGATTTATATAAACGAGTTAAGGAGTTGGAAAATAAAATAGCTGAACTCACTAAAAACGATAAATAATAAATACAATAATATCTCATGAAGCAAGTAACCCTGAAAGGCTCTTTTATGGTTTCCGGCAAAGGTCTCCACACCGGAGCACAGTTGGAAGCTACTTTTTGTCCGGCGCCCGATAACCACGGATACAAAATCCAACGCATCGATTTAGATGGGCAACCCACAATTGATGCATTGGCAGAAAATGTTGTTTCTACTTGCCGTGGTACTGTGATAGGCAAAGGTGATGTTACTGTCAGCACTATAGAACATGCAATGGCTGCATTGTATGCTTCAGGAATTGACAACTGCCTAATTAAAGTTAACGGCCCGGAAATGCCTATTCTTGACGGAAGTGCATTGCCTTTTGTTGAACGTATCAATGAAATAGGTGTTGAAGAGCAAACCATGGACAAAGATTTCTACTATGTCAAACACAAAGTAGAAGTCATTGACAAAGAAACGGGTTCAAAGCTAATGCTTTTGCCCGACGACGAGTTCAGTGTAGACGTTAAAGTGAATTTTGATTCCAAAGTTCTTGCAAACCAATATGCGACTCTTGACCATGTTGCTGATTTTGCCGAAGAGATAGCGCCAGCACGTACTTTTGTATTCGTTAGAGAAATTGAACCGCTTCTCAAAGCAGGACTAATCAAAGGCGGTGATTTGGATAATGCGATTGTTATATACGATACTTTAATGTCTCAGGAGCAGCTTGATGCGATTGCAGATATGATGGCTGTTCCGCATCACGACGCCAATGAATTTGGATATATCAACACAAAGCCTCTTTTCCATGCAAATGAACCTGCACGCCATAAGCTCATGGATCTGGTTGGAGATATCGCTTTGATTGGTCGTCCGCTTAAAGGGCGCATTATTGCCACTAAGCCTGGCCATACCGTAAATGCGCAGTTGGCTAAAGCATTGCGAAATGACATAAAACGTCAGGAGGTGCAGGCTCCGGTATATAACCCCAATGTAGAGCCCCTGATGGACAACAACACAATCAGAGCGCTTCTTCCTCATCGTTATCCGTTCCTTTTGGTTGATAAAGTAATAGATAAGTCTGATAACTATATTGTTGGCATCAAGAATGTGACCACCAACGAACCTTTCTTCCAGGGACATTTCCCTCAAGAACCTGTTATGCCAGGTGTGCTATTGGTTGAAGCGATGGCTCAGACTGGCGGTCTCCTGGTGCTGTCTACTGTTGAAGACCCAGAACGCTACAGCACCTATTTTATGAAAATTGATGCTGTCAAATTCCGCCAGAAAGTAGTTCCTGGAGATACACTTATATTCCACGTTTCATTCTTGACTCCGATGCGTCGTGGCATGGCAGTGATGAAAGGCCGAGCTTTTGTTGGCGAGAAGGTTGTTTGTGAATGTGAGTTTATGGCTCAGATTATTAAAAATAAATAAAACTCTCTAATGGGTACGATTAATCCGATGACATCTATACATCCCGATGCGAAACTTGCTCAGGATGTTTCTGTAGGGCCATTTACAACTATCCACGAAAATGTTGAGATAGGGGAGGGTACGGTCATAGAAAGCAATGTGACCATCTATCCTGGAGCCCGAATAGGCAAGAATTGTCATATCTTTCCGGGTGCTGTAGTGAGCGGGATTCCACAAGACCTTAAATTCCATGGGGAAGATTCTCTTGCCATTATCGGCGATAATACTACATTGCGTGAGTGCGTCACCGTTCACAGGGGTACAGCTTCCAAGGGACGTACTATGGTAGGCAATAATTGCCTTATCATGGCATACTCGCATGTTGCACACGATTGCATTGTCCGTAATAATGTTATAATAAGTAATGCAAGCCAGCTTGGTGGCGAAGTCGAAGTCGATGATTACGCTGTTATTGGTGGAGGAAGTCTCATTCATCAATTCTGCCATATCGGTTCGCATGTTATGCTTCAAGGTGGGGCTTTGGTAAATAAGGATATCCCTCCTTTTATCCGTGCTGCACGAGAGCCTATTTCGTATGCAGGAATTAATATTGTTGGATTGAAACGACGCCGTTTCACAAATGAAACAATTGCAGAGATAGAAGAAATATACCGTCTTCTATACAATTGCGGCATGAACATTACCGAAGCTGTGGCACATATAGAAGCAGAAGTCAAAGCTAATGAAATCAGGGATATGATTCTTGATTTTGTACGCAATTCCGAGAGAGGTATTGTGAGAGGATATTGATAAGAAAAATTCCGGCCGGAGGGTCCGTCGCCCGTAATCAATGTAAATTGCGGGAGGAAAGTCCGGGCAACACAGAGCAGCATATTTCCTAACGGGAAGCTATCGGTAACGGTAGAGTAATGTGACAGAAAATAACCGCCGAAACCTCTTGTTGGTTGCGGTAAGGGTGAAAAGGTGGGGTAAGAGCCTACCGGCCGATGTAGTAATATATCGGGCCGCACATCTTATGCGTTGC
>CAJTUG010000009.1:45232-61358 GCA_910579605.1 uncultured Muribaculaceae bacterium
ATTTAAGGGTTGCTCGCCCACTGTCGGGGGGTAGACTGCGCAGATAAATGACGGACGGAAGAGGGCAACTCGCTTGGCGATAGTACTCTTGCCACATAACCCGGCTTATACTCCGACCGGTTTTTTCTTTTAATATATTATTGCTCACAGAACCTAATATTATTTTTACACCAATACTGCATTATAATGTCTAACGACGAATGGTTTACAGTTCCTACAACAGACGATAACGGAAATACTATAATAGTTACAGGTCGTCTTAATGTGGACTCATACCGCTCTAAGGAGCGCAATTCTATACGTGTAGAGGTAACGCTCCCATATTCGCCTGCCGGTGAGTTGGGTTTCCCTTCCGATAAAGATGCTAAGCTCATGGAAGAAATTACAGATTCTTTTGCCTTGAATCTGAAAGGGAAAAATACTGCTTTGCTCACAGGGATTTATACCGGAGCAGGCCAGCGCAATTGGGTTTTCTATACATTCTCTACAGACTCGTTTAATGGTTTCTTAAACCGTAGCTTGGCGACTTTTCCGCTTTTGCCTCTTGAAATATATGCCGAAAACGATCCGACTTGGGCGGAGTACGACGAGATGCGTTCTGTAGCAAGCGAAGAATTATAATAATTGGATATAAATCAAAACGACCCGGTTGGAGTTGCATCTCAACCGGGTCGTTTTGATTGTGTATGTCTATCAACGAACTAAAAGTTTAGCACTTTGATGCTTGGTTACCACGAGATATACCCCCGGAGTTTGAGGTGCGTTGAATGTATTACCATTTCCGCTTATAACAAGCTGCCCGGTAGCATTGTAAATGCGGAATTCTGTATCATCGTTTAATGATATGCTTTCTCCTGGTGAGCTTGGATTATGCGAAAGTAATAAGTTGTTTTCTTCGTCATCTGTGGTTTCAACAATACCTGAGCCTGAGCTTGGAATCGCACTATACACGGCTTCAATAGTCTTTATATCAACATGATATGGCACTCCAGTCGTGCCGCCAAAGTTGATTTTCAGTGAAGAGAATGTAATGGGATAGACAGAAATGTCGGCAATATCCACAAAATCCGATACGGCTACTAAAACTGTGTTGTCTGCGTTTGGTGTCAGAACCGGTTCTACGGTTATTGGTTTGCTGCGCAAGCCGTTTCCGTTCATGGTGATAGTGAATGATTTTATTGTTGCATCACCAGGGTTGACCACTATTTTGACAGAATCCGGTAAAGAGTACAATGTAGTTTCTTTTTTTAGAGATACCGAAGCAGATCTTGCATTGCTTACCTTAAAATCAAGCTGAGCAAACGGGCTGTTTCCGGAAATATTGAAATCGCTTATCCCAGATTTTGAAATAGTCCATGAATCGTCGAAATTGTTGCTGATTGGCATATAACGCGACGAAGCAATCTCGACAGCAACATCAATAGTGCCGCCTATATTTTCTACGTTCCCCGATATGGTTGCCTTCCCTTCTTTTAAGCCTTTTATTGTTCCGGAATTATCAACAGAGACTATATTGTCGTCGGTTGAGCTCCATGTGAGCGCTGAATTGTCAATGCTCATATATTGTCCGTTTACGAGTGCCTGGACTTCGACTGAATATGTGCGGTTATTATCTATAAGTATCTGTGACAAACGGAACGATGGCTCTGCTTGTCCAATTTCCACAGGAATAGTAGTTTTGCATGAACCATAAGTTGCTGTTAACGCATGAATCCCGTGGCCTGAGGCAAATAGAGTAGAGCCGTTTTCCACAATTGAGCCTAAACCTTCTGGACAGCTCAAAGTATAATCGGCAAAATCAGTATCTATTAATTCTCCATACTTGTTATATGCGTAAACACGAGGTTTGAAATACCCGAATCTTGGCATTACAAAAACTCCGTGTTGTTCAAAGCGAATTTCTGCTACTTGAGAATCTTGCGGAGAAACAGCCACTGCCCATATTGCATTGCAGACGGTGCGTTCTTTCCCATCGGAAGGCGAATTACGTATACCTAAGTTTGAGGAATATAATTCCGAAGATCCTCCGCCATCAAAATTAAGAGCATCCGTACACCCAACGTTTCTCATTATGTCGGCCAAGGCTCGCGACGTGCAACCTGCCGAAGTTGTTTGTCGTCCGTCTACAACAAGCATCACCACTTTGGTTGCAGATGCATCGTAACCTATTGCCGTACGTGGATGGTTGGCCACAAGATGGTCTATTGCACCTTGGGTGTTTAGAGTTTCGTTGTCTTTTAGAATCACAGGACATCCGCCCACAAGTTGGTCTATCATTCCTTCCTGGTCAAATTCGGTCGTGAAATCAAACTCTATTATGTCGCCGACATTAAGCCCTGCCACAAATTCAGAGCCGGTGCCGTTGCCAGACAAGACAAGTGTGTTGTCGGAAAGAAGCATGGAGCCAGTAGAAGACGGTTGCGATTCTACTTTACATTTTGCTTTACCACGCATCGTTATAGAACCTTCTATGAGCGACATTTTAACTTCGTTGCCGTAAACATTTGTTCCCGTGTTTGTGCCTCTGCTTATGTTGTATATGACCAGTGCATTCTCGCCGCGATCTGTGTTTATCCCGGTGACATTTGCTGATTTGTCGCCGCATTTAGCGATTGCTTTGAACCACGGATTCCCTAATCCGATTTTACCTTGGTCTGTTGTCCAAAAAGCCGACCAACCATCGTTAATAGCGTAAATCACATGGGAATCCACAACATTTGAGCCAATTGGCCTGGTCCCTCCAAAGAAATCGGCATTTACTCCCGAAAAATAACGGGCTTCGCTGTTTGTGGCGTTTTTACACATTGAAGAAAGAGTAGCGACGCCCGCTAATTTATTCGCACCTTTAGTTACTCTAAGGTCTACAGAAGGATCTGTTATATCTGTGGTGGTATAGAAGATACGCAGTTTACCTGCACCCGATAGTTCGAGAGATGTCTCGGTTGTCGACGGGCCTACTTTTGCATGGAAGAGTGTATCTACCTGATAAGTTTTTCCCTGGATGTCCCATTCCAACTTTTGAGCTTCGGCATGATTGTATCCTATAGCTGCACAAAAGAACATGAGGCATGTTAAGTTCTTATTCATTTTTTGTTTAGATATCTTTAAGGTTGGTTTTATAGAATTATTGCGAAGATACGAAAAATATTTGGATAAATATATTTGTATGGCGTAAAAAATATTCATAAATTTGCAATAACCAAGTTGGAATAATAATATTAATCTATGAAGAAAATACGAATCGTTGCCATAGTGGCTTGTGTCGTAGCATTGTGTGTTTCAGCATCATGCAGACGCTCTGCAAACACCGATGATACGCAAGACTATGGGGATTATATGGAAATGCCCGATACATTGACATACCATTCGCGTTATCTTTCAATTTCCGATCATAATGATGGTACAGTGACAGTGAATGTATCTGATCCTTGGAATGAAGGTGCGTATATTGGCAAATATGCGTTTGTAGACCGAGATTCAGCTGTGCCCGATTATCTTGGAAAAGATGTTGAGATTATACGGACTCCAATAGAACGCGCGGCAGTCTTTTCGTCGGTGCATATTTCGGCGTTCAAGGAATTAGGGATTCTGGATAAGCTTGTAGCCGTTGCAGACGGTAATTTTTTTTCAAAGAATGATACTGTTCAAACACTTTTGTCGGAAGGTAGGATTATTGATGTAGGGCAGTCCGTCCAGCCATCGGCCGAACGATTGGCCGCCTCTTCTGCAGAAATTGTATTGAGGTCTCCAATGCAGAACGATGTTGTGAAATTGGCGCCGGGGATTGCAGATATAAAATGTATTGACTATATGGAGACAAGCCCGATGGGCAGAGCCGAATGGTTATTGCTTATTGGAGCTATGACAGGGAAAATTAATCAAGCCAAGGATATATTTTCTCAAGTGATAGACGAGTATTCACGACTTGTTTTTAAGGTTGGTGCATCTTCGTTACATAATCCTAAAGTATTGAGTGAGACAGAGCAGTCGGGGATATGGTATGTACCTGCTGGCCAAAGTTATATGGCCAGAATGTTTGCAGACGCCGGAGCTTTATATCCTTGGGCCGACACAGATGGCAGTGGTTCTTTGCCATTGAGCTTTGAGAATGTTGCTATAAAAGCACTTGATGCGGATATTTGGTTGATACGGAGTTATGGTTATGAAGCGGATTCTAAATCCCTTTTATTGGCTAATCCAAAATATGGATCTTTTAAGGCTTTGAAAGAAGGAGCTATTTATAGTTGCGATACATCTGTGAGTTCAATTTTTGATGATATAGCGTTTCATCCAGAGCGTATTCTTGCAGATTATGTTGCCATATTCCATCCCGACGTTATGACCGGATATGAATTGAGATATTTTAAACGGCACAATTGATAATGTTGCGGAGAGGTTTAGTTGTAATTTCTATTTTGGCTATATCCTGCATGGTTTTATTGCCTGTAGGACTCCTTTTTGGTGGAGTTGATATTCCGGTCAAGGATGTCTTATCGGCTCTTATTGGTAGTTCTGAAGACTCTGTAATTGATTTTATTATTTTTGAGAACCGATTGCCGGCATTATTTGCATCGTTTCTTTCTGGAGCTGCACTTGCTCTTGCCGGTCTGCTTATGCAGACATGTTTCAACAATCCTTTAGCCGGGCCGTCAATAATGGGTATATCTTCGGGCTCGAGTCTGGGTGTGGGTTTGGTGATACTGGCTATGGGAGAGGTTGCAGGTACATGGGGCCGTATGGCAAGTATTGGCGGAGCTTTTATTGGTGCGATAGCAGTCATGCTTGTCCTTATGGCGTTTTCGGCGATAGTGCGGTCTTCTGACGTTTTGCTTATAATAGGAATTTTGATAGGATATCTCACCTCCTCAGCCATAACTTTGCTTAATTTCTTCGGTTCGGAGCGTGCGGTTCATTCTTATGTAGTTTGGGGTCTCGGGAGTTTTTCTGGAGTGCCGTTGGAAGATATTCCTTTTATGGGGATCGCAATATCGTTTTTAGTCGTATTTGCTTTCTGTATGGTAAAGGTGCTCAATGCTTTGTTATTAGGCGAAAGATATGCAAATAGCGTAGGCGTTTCGGTTGATGCATCACGTATGTGGCTATTGTTGCTGTCGGGAGGACTTACGGCTGTTGTAACGGCATGGTGTGGCCCTATCGGTTTTATTGGCCTCGTTGTTCCGCACATAGCGCGAATGTTGGTTGCAAGTTCCAATCATAAAGTGTTGCTTCCTGCAACTTTGTTTGCAGGAGGGCTTGTAGGTCTTGTTTGCCAGATTATTTCTGTTGCGCCTTCTTTGAGTCAAGGAGGAATAATACCAATAAATGCTATAACTCCTGTTATCGGAGTTCCGGTGATTGTTTATGTGTTGCTGAATCGTCGCAAATTGTTATATTTCAATTAACTCATGGTAGAGGCAAAAGGTTTATCTGTAGGCTACGGGAATAATGTGATATTGCAGGAGGTCGATTTTTCTTTGCCTTGTGGCTGCATGGCGGTTTTGTTGGGTTCAAATGGAAGCGGAAAATCAACCTTGCTCAGCGTCCTTTGCGGAAACGCAAAACCTCAGAAAGGAACCGTGTGTATTAGTGGCAAGAATGTTCATGTATGTTCTGGAAGAGAATTGGCAAAAATGGTGTCTATAGTCGTACCTGATACTCGAGGTGCCGGTGCATTGACAGTAAAAGAGATTGTGGCATTAGGGCGCTATCCTTATACCGGCATATTTGGTCGTCTTACCAACCAAGATGAAGAATTTATATCAAAGGCTATAGAAACCGTTGGGATTGGAGATTTAAAGTACAGATATTTCGGCACTCTGAGCGATGGCGAAAGACAGAAAGTTATGCTTGCCCGAGCAGTAGCTCAAGATACAGAGGTTATTTTTTTGGATGAACCCACTGCTTTTCTTGATGTAGGGGGGAAAATAGAAACGGTAAAGTTACTTAGAAAATTTGCTGATAGAGGCAAGACAATTATTCTTTCTACTCATGATTTACATAGTGCTCTTTCTGCAGCCGATACATTGATGGTGGCAAATAAGCAAAAGAGAATATTGACTTGTGGCTCTAAAGAAACTTTGATTTCGGAAGGCGTTTTGGATGCCGCATTTCCGAATTTGACTTTTTTGCCTGATTCTCTCACATTTATTTGATTCTTCTGAACTTGGATAATGATTTGGATGTTATATCTTCATAAAAAAGTTTAATGCATTATTGGAAATTATGAAGATTACAAAAACATTCATCGTAGCGGCTTTGGCGTTGGGAAGTTGGTTTGCGGCCGACGCATGTTCAAGGGTTGTTTACATCGGAGAAAAAAATATAACATTGGTAGGGCGTACCTTGGATTGGAGAACTCCGATTCCGACAAATATCTATGTATATCCACAAGGAGTTGCAAAGACGAGCACAAATGCTGAACCATGCTTTAATTGGGTTTCCAAATATGGAAGTGTGGTTGCCGTTGGATATGATGGAGGTGTTACCGAAGGTATGAATGAGGCAGGTTTAGCGATGAACGGTCTCTTTTGCAAAAATTCAGTTTATACCTCACAGCCGGAGGGAGGACATTTGCCGGTTATGAGCATGGCTATGTTTGTGAGTTATTTCCTTGACAACTTTGCTACGGTAGCAGAGGTTGATGCATGGCTTAAAGACAATCCATTTGTTATTTCAGGACAGACTTTTGATGGTGGAACGGTTTCACTCCTCCACTGGGGTATTACAGATGCAACTGGCGAAACTCTGGTAATGGAGTATGTAGATGGGAAATTAACTACTTATAGAGGCAAACAATATCAGGTGCTTACCAACGATCCGGCGTTGAACCAGATGGAGGCTATTAACGCATATTGGGAAAATGTAGGAGGTACACATGCTTTGCCTGGTACGGTTAGAAGCAGCGATCGCTTTGCAAGGGCGTCGTTCTTTATTCATCAAGTTCCAACGGATTTTGAATATCCACAAGCTCTCGGTGCGCTAAACAGCGTTATGGGAACTGTGACTGTGCCTTATGGCTACCATATAGAAGGCGAGCCTAATCTATCGTCGACTCAATGGCATAGTACATCTGACCTTACAGGCGGGAAATATTATTTTAGTTTTGCAGATAATATATCGTATTTCTACATAGATCTTGGACGTTTACGTTTTAACCCCGGAGCACCGATTTTAAAACTTGACACGACAGACCATTTGGATTTTGCCGGTTGTGTGAACGATAAGCTTAAGGTTACGGAAGGGTTTAAACCAATGTGGTAATAAAGACATGATAAAAACAAAGACTGTGTATTCGCGCGAATACACAGTCTTTGTTTTTATCATATATATTTTATCGTGTTGCTATAACTTCAATTTCAACAAGGACGCCTTTCGGTAGTTCTCGCACGGCAACAGCCGAACGCGCGGGGAACGGTTCTGCAAAAGCTTTTGCATATACTTCGTTCATTGGTCCGAAATTAGCCATATCGGAAAGGAATACGGTTGTTTTAACTACTGCATCCATTCCCAAACCTGCAGCTTCAAGGATTGCTTTTACGTTTGCAAGGCTTTGGCGTGTCTGTTCTGTTATGCCTTCGGGGATAAGCCCTGTTTTTGGATCAATGGGAATTTGGCCGGACGCGAATACTAAATTGCCCAAATCAATGGCCTGGCTGTATGGGCCTATGGCGCCGGGAGCATTTGTGGTTGAAATAACTTTTTTCATTGTGTTTTAATGCTTAATTGATAGGATATTGTCAATATTTAATTTCAATGTCGGATAATAATGTTTTGCTTGTAGTTGTTGAGAGGGCATTTGCAATATTTTGAGATATTTTAGTCACACCGGGGAATCGATTGTTGAAATCCGGAATGAAATCTGAGGCTCCGAGGTTGTAGACGTTTTTGAGCAGGTATTCTACGGTTAATTCCTCAGGAGCCATTGCAAGTTGGAATCCATATAGCTCTTGGGAATTACTTATCAATACTTTAGATGCTATACCGGCGGCACAGAGCTCCTCAATAATTTTTGTAACCAAACGAGCAGGGAATTCGTAACTATCCATAAGCTCTGTTGTTGTAATCGGTTTCTGGTGTTTTATAAATCGTTGTGTTATTATTGCGGTAATGGCTATTAATGCTTTTGAACGGTATGTAGCCGACATGCTTGCTACTTCTTGTTGTAGGCTGAAAGCGAATACGTTTTGGCTTGAATAGCAAATGACGGCTCCGGCGAGTATAATTACCCATGTGAGCTGCAGCCACAACATCAACAAAGGCAGGAAAGCGAAAGAGCCATAAATGGCGTTATATTTGGTTACATAGAGTGTGCCTGTGACAAAGAGCCATTGGAGTATAAGGAAGCCGATGCCTGCTATAGCTCCGGAAATAAGTGCATTTACTATTTTTACTTTTGTGTTTGGTATGAGCGCGTATACTAAGGCAAAGAAAAGGCATGTCATTAAAAAGGAACCTATTTCCAAAAGGATGGAAATAACCGGTGTCATAAAGCTAAAATTCAAAATGTTTTGCAGCGTTGAACTTAGCAGCAGGTTAAGACCGCTTGTGCAGATCATTAAAATAGGCAATATGAGCAACATTGCCGTATAATCTGTTATCTTTCGCCACATCGAACGGCCGTTTTTTTGTCCCCATATAAGATTGAATGTGCTTTCTACATTACTTACCAGGGAGATGAGTGTCCACAATAGGAACAAAATTCCGATGCCTACAAAGATTCCTTCGGAAGCTTGGCTGAGGTATGTGTCAACAAAGTTTATTCCATATTTTATGGCTAATTTTTGAGCTGGGAGCAACTTGTAGAGTTCTTCTTGGAGTACAGTTTGGAAACCGAATCCACGTCCTATGGCAAAAAGGAGTGCTAAAGCAGGAACGAAAGCAAGCATGGTGCGATAGGTCATGGCACACGCTTGCGTCTGTATATCGCGGTTTAAAAAAGAGTTTACCGATAAATTTATTGTACGCAGTATGTTGAGTTGCCAACTGCGCCTTGGGTCGCTCCATATCCCTTTATTAAGGAAATTCCAAAGTCCTATAGCTTTGTCTGCAAGGCGCGAAATTCTGCTTTTATTTTTGTTGTCGGAATCTTCCATGAATTATCGGGATAAATGGGTTTTACAAATTTACAACATTTATTTTCAAGATAGGGTTTAACAACGTTAAAAAATAACCGAGCCGATGCGGAAAAACACGTCGGCTCGGTTTGTCTTATATCAAGCTTCTAATTAGTTGAGGGCTTTGGATAGGTTATAGTTGGCAAATTCAAGGTCGTTAACAGCTTTTTGTGCCAATTTTTTGTCCATGCGGATTGCTTGACGGAGGTTGGTGTTGAGCATGGATTCGTTGTTTGTGCGAGCTCCCAAAACTGCCATTAGGTAGTATGTTGTGGCGTCGGGGGTGTTGATGCCTGCAAGGGTAGATTTCGCCTTTGAGTAGTCTTTTGTGAGAATCTGAGCCAAAGCGGCATTGTTGGATTTTGCATCGCCGAAAGCCTTTACGGCAGCTGCATTGTCGCCTTGTTTGAGATAATAAACACCGAGAGCTTCTCCAAGTTCATTGACGCCTGCAGCGGAACCAAAATGTTGGTTTGCCTTAGCATAGTTCTTGTTGAGCATTTCAATGAGTCCAAGGTTCATCTGGGGTTCTGGATTTTTGCCCATTGATGCAGCCTTTTGGAAATTGGCTTTTGCGGCAGAATAATCACCAGCGATGTATTGAGCCATTCCCAAATCGTTCCAAGTACGGTAGTCGTTTGGATAGATACGCGCAGCCTTATCGTAGATTTCAAGTTTTTTATTATTGTCATCGGTGAGAGTTGCAGCATAAAGAATTTCTTCGACGCTTAGTTTGCTTGGGTCTGAATTGAGAAGAGCCATTATCTCGCTGTCGCTTTTACCGATAACGTCGATTGAAGCTGTTATGCGAGAGTAACGCAATTGAGGAAGAATCTGGTCTGCAAGCTGTTCGAATACCGACGAAAGATTTCTTATTTCGCGTTCACGTTGCTCGGGATCTTTGTACATTGAAAGAACGCTGAGGATCAGATCCTTGTCTTGGATGTTGCTTTGGGCTACAAGTTTCTGGAAACCTTCCCAGTCTTGGGGGGTGAATTGAGCGGTGAGTTCGCCAAATTCGGTGATCTTATCCTTTTTGAGTTGTTTGTTGAGATATTCCGAGGTGTTTTTTTCGCGTTGTTCCGCCAAACGTGTGTTTAATTTCACGCCGCCTTCGGGAGATGCGTAGGAAGAAATATTTATTTCTTGAAGAACACGGCTGGTGTCGGCATTTGCTGCAATAATTTCTTTTTGGAGTTCCACCATAGCGTCGGTTTTGAGTTGTCCCGCACGAATGTTAGCTTGGTTTATAAGGAACATTATGTCTGCAGCGTATTTTTCGTTGATCACACGTTGGAATGCGTCGGCGCCGAGAGCCGGGTTGACTGTAGCTGCATTAGCCATGGCCGCAGTGGCTATAACACCGTTGGCAACCTTAACTCGAGGAAGAACATAGCGTTTGTTTCCCTGTTGTACTGTAAAATCGAGCATGAGTTCGCTTTTTGCCATAGCCGGTTCATAAACGAAATCTACAGGGATTGTAGCAGTACCGCCGTAATCGTAGGAAATTACCGGGTTGTTGCCGCGAACTTTTTCGCCTTGGAAGCTATATGCGCGTGAAATTACTTCTTTGCCGTTGAAAACGAGGGTCGGGGTTACGGTAACTTCTGCGTTTTTAACGAAAAATTTAGCAGGGATGTTGGCGCTTATACGTGCCGGAACATTTTCTCCTACAACTTCCAATGGGTTTGGGTTGACATTGAAATAATCGGCGCTGAACTGACCGAGTTTCTTGCCGCAAGAAGTGAGGGACAATGCAAGTCCCATAGCTACGACATAGCAAAAATTGCGATTCATGATTATTTATGAATGGTTAATTGAATAGTTTCTTCTTCAGTAAAAAAGATGGGGGAGAGCAGTTAATCTCTTTTTCACTGCAAAGATACGTATTTTTACGTCAAATAAAGTTATGGTAACATTTTTTTATAAAAAAAGTTGTATTTTTGCATTTGCAAAAAATATACAGATCTTTTTCCCATGAAAAAAATAATTACATTTATGGTGCTTGTCGCCTCTGTTTTGTCGGTTTTGGCGCAAGATACCTTTAAAAGAAGCCAATATGTGTCTGAACGGGGCGATACACTGAGATACAGGTTTTTAACTCCGGGACGAATTGCACAGGACGAGACTTATCCACTTGTTATTTTCCTACATGGCGCAGGAGAACGAGGCAATGATAATGAGTCTCAGCTCGTTCACGGCGGGCAGATGTGGCTTAATCCGGTGGTGAGAGAAGAATTTCCTGCATTTATAATGGCTCCGCAATGTCCTACATCAGGATATTGGGCTTATTCTGAAAGGCCTCAAAAAGGTTTTGCTCCAGACTCTATGCCCGATGAAGAAGCGCTAACTCCGGTTTTCCGCTCTCTTATGGAGCTGGTAGATACTTTTGTTAAGGAAAATCCTGTTGACACTGATAGGGTTTATATCATGGGCTTGTCTATGGGAGGAATGGCTACATTTGATTTGGCATGCCGCTATCCGGAGCGTTTTGCTGCGGCAGTGCCCATTTGTGGTTCTGTGAAACCTGAAAGACTTTCTCGTGCAGCAAAAGTGCCATTTAGAATTTATCATGGGGACGCAGACAATGTTGTCCCTGTTTCGGCTTCTCGTGCAGCATATAGGGCACTCCGCAAGGCTGGAGCAAAGCCGGTGTATAGAGAATTTCCTGGCGTGACTCATGGCAGTTGGAATCCGGCTTTTTCTGATACAGAATTGTTGCCTTGGCTTTTTGCCCAAACTAAAAAAGACTAATAATTTATTTATATATGAATATAAAACATCTATTTTTCGGGGCAGTATTATTTGCTGTCTCTTCAACCGTATGGGGGCAACGATTTGCTGTACTCAGTGATGTACACGTTACTCCCGGCAATGCTAACCAAGAGAAATTGCAACAAGCTGTTGCCGAAATAAATGCAGGCAATTTTGATGCAGTTATAATGAATGGGGACTTGACCAATGAAGGTTCTGATGCAGAATTGGCAAATGTGAAAGCTATTCTTGATGGTATAACCAAACCACTACATGTCCTTCCGGGTAATCATGAGAACAATTGGAGTCAAAGCGCTACCAAAACATTTGTAGATTTATGGGGTAACGACAGGTTTGTTGCTAAATACGATTCTTTGGTTATAGTAGGAATTAACTGTGGCCCTTATATGAAAATGGGCGATGGCCATATTAAACAGGAAGACTTGCATTGGCTTAAAGAAACATTACAGCGAGAAGTTGTTCCGGGAACAAGGGTAATGTCTTTTAACCACTATCCTCTCTTAGACGATTTAGACAATTGTGTTGAGTATGCGGAGATTTTGCAAGAATTTCCTGTTGTTGCCCATGTTAATGGGCATTACCACTCTTGGCGTCCTTACGAAGCTGGAGGCGGTGAAAATAAAGGAACGATTCCATGCGGAATGGTTCGTGCCTTAGACATGAAAAATGGCGACTATGGATATTCTATAATAGAGGTTTCTCCCGATTGGGTGTATTTTTATAATAAAGAAATAGGAAAACCGGCAGAACCAAAATTTGCTTTTGCAGCTTCTGAAAAGCATAAATCCGTGGCCAAGTCTAATGTGAAGGAAATAGTTGTACCAGAGGGTTGGCAAGTTCAAAAAGTATGGGCAGACAGTGCTTCTGTATTTACTCGTCTTGGTTTTGACATGCAGAATGTTTATTTTGGCAATTCGTTGGGTAATGTAAGAGCTGTAGATAAAGACGAATTATCTCTACAGTGGAGTTTGCCCACAGGTGCGTCGTTGTTTGCCCGTCCTGTTGCCCTCAAAAAAGGCAATGTTGCTGTTCCTATGCACGATGGTATTCTTGTTGTTGACAGTAAGACCGGGAAAGTTAAAGGCAAGCAGAAGTCGATTGAAGGCCCATACGTAGCCGATGGCATACTTACTCCCGACGGGAATGGATATATACAAGGCGGATATAAGCGTATTGAACGCCGTAGAAGCACCGATGCAAAACTTATATGGGTATACGATTCTTTGTTTAACTATTGCCAGGCTGCACCGGTCGTTGATGGGAGCGACTTAATTTTTGGCGCATGGGATACAAATCTAAGATGTCTTGATGTAAAGACAGGCAAGCTTAAATGGGTTTGGAATAATGGTAAAAAAGCCAATATGCTTGGTCCAGGCAATGTGGTACCTGTTGTGACGGATGATAAGGTTGTTATTGTTGCTCCAGATCGCTATATGACAGCTGTTGACCGTAAAACTGGAAAACAGATTTGGCGTGATAATTCGCATCGTTACCGTGAAAGCCTCGGTTGTAGTGAAGATGGTAATATCGTGTATGCAAAAACTATGGACGGAGAGCTGGTGGCTGTAGATGCAAAAGCCCCTGAATTCAAAGAACTTTGGGTTGTTGATATGGGTCTTGGTTATGAGCATGCTCCATGTATCGTGAGGGAGGTCGACGGCATAGTGTTTGCCGGCTCTCGGCGGGGTATTCTCACAATGGTAGATCCGAATACAAGATCTGTTATAGCTTCATTGCCATTGGGTGTAAGCGAGATAAATGGAATTGATTTGGATCCTTATAGCGGCGACGTTTATGTGTCGTTGATAGAGGGAACGATTTTCCGCATTTCTAAAAAATAAAAAGAGATGGCGCCAACAAAATCGGCGCCATCTCTTTTTTCTATTATTAGCAAAACATTTCAGACAGCTGTTCGGTTGTGGGATTGCGCATGATAATGTTTCCTTGTGGGTCAATCAATAAAGACCCAAAGCCTTTTTTCAAGCCATAAGCGTTTTCAATTGCTTCTGCGGTATTGCCTGAAACATAGTGTTGCTCTGATGGGTTAAGATTATCGCGGCGAACTATTTCGTTGAACATGGCTTGTGAATCGTCAAAATTGATGGCTAATAGTTTGACGTTTATTTCTGGATGGCTTCTTTCCCATGCTGTGTAGAGATTTGTCATTTCCCTTGAAGGAGCGTCTTCCGATGTCCAGAAATTGAGAATAACGTATTCTCCCCTTAAACTGGACAAACTTAAATTATTATGATTTTCCTCTAAGGTAAAAGCCGGAGCCTCTTGCCCAGCGGAAAGTCTGTGTGTGCTTTGGCGGTAGCTTACAGAGCAAAGCAATATGCCTATAGCTAAAGCCGCCAATAATATAGTTTTCTTTATCATGGTTTCATACTTGAATTCAATGTAAGAACAAGATTTCAAGTGCTTTTGTTCCGTGTTTTGACTATTGGACATGTATTCGCATATCAAAAAATTAAAAAAATAATTCTAATAATGTCACCTTTAGCAAGTATTTTGAGTCTTGTTTATGAGACGTCTCAGAAAAACGATATGTTTAACAAATTAACTATATTTTCATTATGGAAATTTTAGAAGATATTTTGGTTCCTATTTTCATTTGTGTGGTTTTGCCGGTAGCAATTGTGCTTATAGTATTTCTCAGTAGGATGAATGAAGATAACAAACGTGCAGCGGTTCTACTCAAGGCAATAGAATCCAACAATGGTATAGATGCAGATAAACTTGCGGAAGCCATGTCTAAACGAAATCCTTCTGCGTCGGAAATTGCATCGAAGCGCCTTTTGCGTGGTTGCATATTTAGCCTTGGTGGCCTTGTCGGCATAATTTCTGGAATATTGTCGTGGTGCGCTGGAGCAGAATTCTCCTCGGATTCAGTGGAAGTTCCAATGCTTTTCGGCGGAATAGCAGTGGCCGTAGGCATAAGTTACCTTATAGTATGGCAACTGACAGGTAAAAAAGAAGAATAAGAGATGACTCGCCAGCAGTTTACGTCTAATGTAGAAGCCACCCAGAGAGCATTGCGCCGCTTTCTGGTGGCTCTTTGCTGCGGCGATTCATCTCGTGCAGACGACATTGCACAAGAAAGTTATCTAAAGGCTTATCTTTCATTGGACAAGCTTGACGACCCCTGTAAATTTAAACCATGGGTTTTCCGCATTGCCTACAATACATTTATATCGCAGTATAGGAAGACAGACTGTTTGTGTCCTTTAGAAGATGCTAAAGTTAACATTGCTCCGGATATTGCAGATTCTGGATTTAAATATCAAGCATTATATCTGGCTTTGGAGATGTTGACACCAAAGGAAAGAACATCTATATTGCTTTATTACATGCAAGGTTATAGCATAAAGGAAATTTCGCAGATAGAAAATACTTCTGAATCCGCAGTGAAACAACATTTGTCAAGAGGGCGTATTCATTTACGCGATTTTATCCAAAATATTGAAGATGGAACAAGATGATATAAAAAAAATATTTGATGATTTCGCACCGGAACTGGATTCCGACGAAAATTTCATGGCTATTTTTCAGCGTAATATTAATGCAGCAGAGCTTATACGCCGGCACTCAATACTTATGAGACGTCGAAACAAACGGGCTCTCGTTATTGCTTCTTTGGCTGGATTTGTTATCGGTGTACTTTTCTCGTTGGCGTTGCCTTGGGTATCTGGTATAGTGGAAGGTATACATTTAAACGCCTCTTTTGCTTTGCAAAATTTTGGATAACTGGACTTTGGCAGCCTGGACTTTTATCGCAGTAAGTTCTATATTCGTTTCATATAATGTTTATGATACTTATGTCTCGTTTGTTTCGGATGATTCCTGTAGACCCTAAAGATTGTATCTTTTTGAGAGAGGTAAATTAGGATAATTCAAAATAAAAAAGAGGGAGCACCTTTAGGCGTTCCCTCTTTTCCAAAGAAAAGAATAGAGAATATTGATGTTAATCGTCGGAGTTCTTTTCGGCGTATTCCTTGAGGAGTTTCTCCTGGACATCGCCTGGTACAAGTTCGTAGCTTGCAAATTTCATTGAAAACGATGAACGTCCACCGGTAATAGAGCTGAGAGAGGTGGAGTAGCTTGACATTTCTTTGAGAGGTACTTTTGCGGATATTTTTTCAAATCCATTTTCGCTTGACATACCCATTATAATTGCGCGGCGTCCTTGAAGATCGCTCATAACGTCGCCCATTACATCGGCTGGTACCAATACTTCA
>CAJTUG010000009.1:61368-63685 GCA_910579605.1 uncultured Muribaculaceae bacterium
TATACAGGTTCAAGGACTTTGGGGTTAGCGTTGCGGAAAGCTTCACTAAACGCATTTCGGCCAGCAAGACGGAATGAGATTTCATTGGAGTCTACTGGGTGCATTTTGCCGTCGTATATGCATACACGAACATCGCGAGCATAAGAACCAGTGAGAGGTCCTTGTTCCATGCGATCCATAAGACCTTTTACGATGGCAGGGATGAAACGTGCATCAATAGCACCCCCTACAATGCAATTGCAAACGACCAATTTACCACCCCAAGCCAAAGGAATTTCCTGAGTGTCGCGTACATTCATCTTGAATTCCTGATTACCGAAACGGTATGTGTCGGGAGCAGGCATTCCTTCTGTATAAGGTTCTACGATGAGATGAACTTCGCCAAATTGTCCTGCGCCTCCCGATTGTTTTTTATGACGGTAATCGGCTCTTGCCGCTTTTGTAATAGTTTCGCGATAAGGTATTTTCGGTTCTTCAAAAATAATGGGAAGCTTATCGTTGTTTTCCACACGCCATTTTAGTGTGCGGAGATGAAATTCACCTTGTCCTGATAGTATAGTTTGCTTAAGTTCCTTGCTTTGTTCAACTTGCCAAGTAGGATCTTCTTCGTGCATACGAGTTAGGATGCCTGCGAGTTTTTCGGCATCACTCTCGGTTACCGGGCGGATTGCACGTTGATATTTGGGGGCAGGATATTTTATGAAATCAAAGGCATATTCGCAGCCTTTTTCGTCAAGAGTGTTACCCGTACGAACGTCTTTGAGTTTTACGGTAGCTCCTAAATCTCCTGCGTACAACATGTCGACTGGAGTTTTTATTTGGCCAGACACACAGAAAATCTGAGCTAATCTTTCTTTTCCGCCACGGGTTATGTTTTCAAGATCGGCACCGGCTTTTAATGTCCCGCTCATTACCTTGAAATACATTACATCGCCAATGTGAGGCTCAACGGTGGTTTTGAATACATATACGCTCAAAGGACCATCGGAATCAGGGGCAACTTCTTGTCCTTCGGTGTTTACAGGAGCAGGCATGTCGTCGACAAAAGGTACTACGTTACCCAAAAATTCCATCATTCTTCTCACGCCCATGTCTTTGCCGGCGCTTACACAGAAAAGCGGATATATGGAATTGTCAATCAAACCCTTGCGGATGCCCATGCGGAGTTCGTCTTCGGTGAGATGATCTTCTTCAAAGAATTTCTCCATGAGAGACTCGTCGTTTTCTGCTGCGGCTTCAACCAAAGCACGGTGGAATTCCATAGCTCGAGGCATTTCTTCTTCTGGAATTTCTTCAATTGTAGGAGTTCCGCCTTCTGGCCCCCATGAATATTTTTTCATAAGGAGTACGTCAATCATAGCGTTGAACCCTGGTCCGGATACGAGAGGATATTGAACGGGAATTACTTTAGGACCGAAGACTTCGCGCATCTGCTCAAGAACATTCTCATAGTCAGCTTTTTCTCCATCGAGTTGGTTCAAAGCAAAGATTATTGGTTTGTTGAGACCAGAAGCAGTGCGGAAAATATTCTGAGTACCTACTTCCACACCATATTGTGCGTTTACGACGATAACACCTGTATCTGTAACATTAAGGGCAGTAATTGCGCTGCCGACGAAATCATCGGCTCCAGGGCAATCAATCACATTTAGCTTCTTATCAAGGAATTCAGCATAGAAAACGGTTGAAAATACCGAGTAGCCGTATTCTTTTTCAACAGGAAAATAGTCGGTAACGGTATTTCCGGCTTCGACGGTTCCACGGCGTTTTATAACCCCACACTCGTAGAGCATTGCTTCTGCGAGCGTGGTTTTACCTGAGCCTTTGCTCCCGAGCAAGGCTATGTTTTTGATTTCTTTGGTTTTGTAAGTTTTCATGCTATCAGTATTATCTATTTATGAGGTGAATAGCCTTCGCCTTGAGGCGTGTATTTTTAATTTACGGCTGCAATTTATTGATTTTTTTTCAATCATGTGACATTGTTTAATATGTTAGAAAACATATTTTTGATTTTTTATTATTGCATTCATTAATATAAAGTGATGGACTAAAAAGATTATAATATGCATCAATTGTTAAGCTGCAACCTTAATGTAAGTATAAACTGTTCGTATATGTCAACACCATATACAAATGAATTTCGCCTACATTTTTGCCATTTTTCATAAAACTTAGATAAAAAGAGAGAAAAAATTTGCATGAATGAAAAATAAGCACTAACTTTGCACCGCAAAAGAGAGATAAGCACTCTAAGCACGACTCCGTAGCTCAGTTGGTAGAGCAACTGACTCTTAATCAGTGGGTCGAGGGTTCGAGC
>CAJTUG010000010.1:0-7810 GCA_910579605.1 uncultured Muribaculaceae bacterium
GGATACCCGCAATAATTTTAACCTTGAATTCCTTGATTATTATATAGATCCGCCGCGCTATACGATAGAAGAATGCCTTGAACGCGGCTTGACGTATAGCGTACCGTTGAAGGCACAGTTGAAATTGTCGTGTTCCGATCCGGATCATGAGGATTTCCCGGTAAAGGTTCAGGACGTCTATCTTGGGCAGATACCGTATATGACAGAAAAGGGCACCTTTGTGATAAATGGTGCTGAGCGTGTAGTTGTATCTCAGTTGCATCGTTCGCCGGGTGTATTCTTCGGGCAGAGCACACATGCCAATGGCACAAAGTTGTATTCGGCACGTATCATCCCGTTCCGTGGTTCATGGATTGAATTTGCTACAGACATTAACAATGTGATGTATGCTTATATCGACCGCAAGAAGAAATTGCCTGTGACGACTTTGTTGCGTGCAATAGGTCTTGAGAGCGATAAAGACATCATCGAGATATTCTGCCTTGCCGAGGAGGTTAAGGTAAATAAGACTAATCTTAAGAAGGTCGTAGGTCGTAAACTTGCGGCACGTGTTCTTAAGACTTGGTTTGAAGAATTCAGCGATCCCGATACCGGTGAGGTATCGTCGATAGAGCGCAATGAAATTATAATCGACCGTGAGACTGTTCTTGAAGAAGAGCATATCGACCAGATATTGTCTTCTGGCGTCCCCACTATTCTTCTTCACAAGGAAGACGCGAGCGCAGCCGATTATTCTATTATATCGAATACACTGAAGAAGGACCCTTCTAACTCTGAGAAGGAAGCGATCCAGTATATCTACAGGCAGCTGCGCAATGCAGATCCGCCAGATGATGCTTCGGCTCGCGAGGTAATCACCAATCTGTTCTTCAGCGAGAAACGTTACGATTTGGGCGATGTGGGCCGCTATCGTATCAACCGCAAATTGGGCTTGGAGACATCTTCTGATGTGCGTGTTTTGACTCAGCAGGATATTATAGCTATTATTAAGTATCTTATTGAGCTTATCAATACCCGTGCAGACGTGGATGATATCGACCACTTGTCTAACCGTCGTGTGCGTACTGTAGGCGAGCAGCTTTATAACCAGTTTGCAGTAGGTCTTTCGCGTATGGCCCGCACGATCCGCGAGCGTATGAATGTTCGCGATAGCGAGGATTTCACTCCTATCGACCTTATCAACGCTAAAACTATATCGTCGGTTATCAATACGTTCTTCGGCACAAATGCGTTGTCGCAGTTCATGGACCAGACGAATCCTCTTGCCGAGATCACGCACAAGCGTCGTATGTCGGCTCTCGGCCCCGGCGGTCTTTCGCGTGAGCGTGCCGGTTTTGAGGTGCGAGACGTTCACTATACCCATTATGGCCGTTTATGTCCGATTGAGACTCCTGAAGGTCCTAACATCGGTCTTATCAGCTCGCTTTGCGTGTATGCCAAGATAAACGATCTTGGATTTATAGAGACTCCATACCGTACTGTGGAGGATTCTAAGGTTAATCTCAAGAACGACGAGGTTGTTTATCTTACTGCAGAAATTGAAGAGGGTAAAGTGATTGCCCAGGGCAATGCCCCTTTGAATCCGGACGGTACTTTTGTACGTACGACAGTAAAGGCTCGCCAGGATGCTGATTTCCCTGTTGTTCCGCCGGCAAAGGTAGAACTCATGGATGTTTCGCCTACCCAGATTGCTTCTATTGCTGCTTCGTTGATTCCTTTCTTGGAGCACGACGACGCAAACCGCGCTCTCATGGGCTCGAACATGATGCGTCAGGCAGTGCCGTTGATGCGTTCGGAATCGCCTATTGTGGGTACCGGTATCGAGGGTCAACTCGTACGCGACAGCCGTACTCAGATTACGGCTGAAGGCGACGGTGTGATTGAATTTGTAGATGCCCGTGTAATCCGTATCCGCTATGATAGGACAGAAGAAGAAGAATTCGTTGCTTTTGAAGATGCGGTTAAGGAATATCATATACCCAAGTTCCGCAAGACTAACCAGAGCACCACAATAGACTTGCGTCCTATCTGCAACAAGGGTCAGCGCGTTAAGGCCGGCGATATCCTCACCGAGGGTTATGCAACCGAAAAAGGCGAGCTTGCACTTGGCCGTAACCTCAAGGTGGCTTTCATGCCTTGGAAGGGTTATAATTATGAGGACGCTATTGTATTGAACGAGCGAGTTGTCCGCGATGATATCTTGACATCGGTACATGTAGACGAGTATTCTCTTGAGGTCCGCGAGACCAAGCGAGGTATGGAAGAGCTTACTTCGGATATCCCTAATGTATCTGAGGACGCTACAAAAGACCTTGACGAACGCGGTATTATCCGTGTGGGTGCTCATGTTGTGCCCGGCGATATCATGATTGGTAAGATTACTCCTAAGGGCGAATCTGATCCTACACCCGAAGAAAAACTTCTGCGAGCAATTTTCGGTGATAAAGCAGGCGATGTCAAGGATGCGTCGTTGAAAGCTTCTCCGTCGTTGAAGGGTGTTGTAATCGGCACCAACTTGTTCTCCCGTGCAGCAAAGAAGAAGAAAACCAAGAGTGCCAATGCTGTTCTTCCGAAATTAGACGAAGAGTATGAAGAAAAGCAAGCGGCGTTGCTTGATGTATTGGTAGACAAGTTGATGGTTCTCACTGCAGGCAAGAAATCTAAAGGTTTGTTTGATTTCCTCGGCAGCGAGATAGTTCCGGCCGGAGCACAATTTACTGCCGGAGTTCTCAGGAGCATCAATTATGATACTTTGAACTTGTCTAATTGGACTAACGATGAGCATAAGAACGATCTTATCCGTCAGACCATCGTTAACTACATGCGCAAGAGCAAGGAAATAGATGCGGAGCTTCGCCGTAAGAAATTCGACATATCTATAGGTGATGAATTACCTTCGGGAATCATGCAGATTGCCAAGGTTTATATAGCCAAGAAGCGTAAAATCAGCGTGGGCGACAAGATGGCCGGCCGTCATGGTAATAAAGGTATCGTATCGCGCATAGTCCGTCAGGAAGACATGCCGTTCTTGGCCGATGGCACACCTGTTGACATTGTGTTGAACCCTCTTGGTGTGCCTTCACGTATGAACTTGGGACAGGTGTTTGAAACCGTTCTTGGATGGGCAGGCCGCGAATTGGGCGAAAAGTTTGCGACCCCGATTTTTGACGGTGCCAGCATGGACGACCTCAATGAATGGACAGACAAGGCTGGTTTGCCTCGTTACGGTAAGACTTACCTCTACGATGGCGGTACCGGCGATCGCTTTGACCAACCAGCTACAGTGGGCGTGATTTACATGCTGAAGCTCGGCCACATGGTAGAAGACAAGATGCATGCCCGTTCTATCGGTCCGTATTCTCTTATTACGCAGCAGCCTTTGGGCGGTAAAGCTCAGTTTGGTGGCCAGCGTTTTGGAGAGATGGAAGTTTGGGCGCTGGAAGCATTCGGCGCAGCGCATATCTTGCAAGAAATCCTCACAATCAAGAGCGACGACGTCAATGGCCGCAGCAAAGCCTATGAGGCAATTGTCAAGGGCGAGCCGATGCCTACCCCCGGCATACCGGAATCGTTGAACGTGTTGCTTCATGAGTTGCGAGGCCTTGGCTTGAGCATCAATCTTGAGAATTAACGGTTTGTATACCGCTCACCTCTCCTCACTATCCTTAACAAAAGACACATACCAACCACTATATGGCTTTTAGAAAAGACAATAAAGCAAAAAATGTTTTCTCCAAGATTTCCATCGGGCTTGCTTCGCCCGAGGAAATTCTTGAGAAATCGAGCGGCGAAGTTCTCAAACCAGAGACGATCAACTACCGCACATACAAGCCCGAACGCGACGGTTTGTTCTGCGAGCGTATTTTCGGTCCGGTTAAAGACTACGAGTGCCATTGCGGCAAGTATAAACGTATCCGCTACAAGGGCATCGTGTGCGACCGCTGCTCCGTGGAAGTAACAGAGAAGAAAGTGCGCCGCGAGCGTATGGGTCACATCAGGCTCGTTGTACCTGTGGCACATATCTGGTATTTCCGTTCGCTCCCCAACAAGATAGGTTACCTTTTGGGCCTTCCGTCAAAGAAACTTGATGCTGTGATTTATTACGAACGTTATGTTGTAATGAATCCGGGTGTTGCCGAAGGAGTGGAGAAATTGCAACTTCTCACAGAAGAGGAATATTTCGATATTGTAGACAATCTACCCAAAGACAACCAGCTTTTGGAAGACGGTCATCCCGATAAATTTGTTGCAAAAATGGGTGCAGAAGCTATTTATGAGCTTCTTAAGGACATTGACCTTGACTCGTTGTCGTATCAGTTGCGTCACCAGGCCAACCAGGAAGGTAGCCAGCAGCGCAAGACTGAGGCATTGAAACGTTTGCAGGTTGTTGAAGCGTTCCGAGCTTCCCGTCATCGCAACAAACCCGAGTGGATGATATTGCAGGCTGTGCCTGTGACACCACCCGAATTGCGTCCTTTGGTTCCTCTTGACGGTGGACGTTTTGCCACTTCGGATTTGAACGATCTTTACCGTCGCGTTATCATCCGTAATAACCGTTTGAAACGCCTCATTGAAATCAAGGCGCCCGAAGTGATTCTCCGCAATGAGAAACGTATGCTTCAGGAGGCTGTTGATTCTCTGTTGGACAATTCACGCAAGTCGTCGGCAGTTAAATCTGATGCAAACCGTCCTTTGAAATCGCTTTCCGATTCACTCAAAGGTAAGCAAGGCCGTTTCCGCCAGAACCTTTTGGGTAAGCGTGTAGACTATTCCGCACGTTCGGTAATTGTTGTAGGTCCGGAGTTGCAGATGCACGAATGCGGTTTGCCTAAGAACATGGCGGCAGAACTTTACAAGCCGTTTATTATCCGCAAGCTCATTGAGCGCGGTATCGTTAAGACTGTAAAGAGCGCCAAGAAGATTGTAGACCGCAAGGAACCTGTAGTATGGGATATCCTTGAATATGTCATGAAGGGTCATCCTGTATTGCTCAACCGTGCACCAACTCTTCACCGTCTTGGTATCCAAGCATTCCAGCCTAAACTTATCGAAGGCAAGGCTATCCAGCTTCATCCTTTGGCATGTACGGCGTTTAATGCCGACTTTGACGGTGACCAAATGGCTGTTCACCTTCCATTGGGTAATGAGGCAATATTGGAAGCTCAGATGCTTATGCTCGGCGCCCACAATATCCTTAACCCTGCCAATGGCGCACCAATCACCGTTCCGTCGCAGGACATGGTTCTTGGTTTGTACTACATAACCAAATTGCGCAAGGGTGATAAGGGCGAAGGACATACCTTCTATGGTCCTGAAGAGGCTCAGATAGCATACAACGAAGGCAAAGTTACATTGCATGCTCCCATCAACGTGATGGTAGACGATGTAGACGAAAACGGTAAAGCTATCCGTCGCTTGGTAGAGAATACCTCTGTAGGCCGCGTGTTGGTTAACCAGTTCGTACCCTCGGAGATAGGCTATATCAATACTATTCTTTCCAAGAAATCTCTTCGCGACATTATAGCCCGTGTTATCAAGAAATGCGGTATTCCCCGTTCTGCCAAGTTCCTTGACGATATCAAGAATCTCGGCTACCGTATGGCATTCCAGGGCGGTCTTTCCTTTAACCTTGGCGACGTTCTTATTCCGCCGGAAAAAGAGCAGATTGTGGCCGACGGCTACCGTCAGGTAGATGAGGTGATGGAAAATTTCCAGATGGGTTTCATATCCGACAAAGAACGCTACCAGCAGATTATCGATATATGGACACAGGTAAATGCCCGATTGACCAATATCTTGATGAAGCAGATGGCCGAAGCCAACCAAGGTTTCAACGCAATCTACATGATGCTCGACTCCGGTGCCCGTGGTTCAAAAGACCAGATTCGCCAGTTGGCCGGTATGCGTGGTCTTATGGCGAAACCGCAGAAAGCCGGTGCTGAAGGTGGCCAAATTATCGAGAACCCGATTTTGGCTAATTTCAAAGAAGGCCTTTCGGTGTTGGAATACTTCATCTCTACTCACGGTGCCCGTAAGGGTCTTGCGGATACTGCATTGAAGACCGCCGACGCAGGTTATCTTACCCGTCGTCTTGTGGACGTTGCTCATGACGTTATTATCAATGAGACCGACTGTGGCACTTTGCGCGGTTTGGTTTGCACGGCAATCAAGAATAACGATGAGATTGTAGCTTCTCTCGGCGAGAGAATTTTGGGACGTGTATCGGTTCACGATATCATTCATCCTATCACTGGCGAAATTATCGTTCATGCCGGAGAAGAGATTACCGATGATGCTGCTGAAATTATAGATGCTTCTCCTATAGAATCTGTAGAAATACGATCGGTTCTCACTTGCGAAAGCAAGAAGGGTGTATGTGCTAAGTGCTATGGCCGCAACCTTGCCAACAGCCGTATGGTTCAGAAAGGCGAGGCAGTTGGTGTGATAGCAGCACAGTCTATCGGTGAACCTGGTACCCAGCTTACTCTCCGTACTTTCCACGTCGGTGGTGTTGCAACCAATATTTCGGCTGTTTCCAAACTTACATCAAAATATGATGGTAAATTGGAAATTGAAGAATTGCGCACTGTAGATGTTGAAGATGGCAACAAGGTCGTTGTCGGCCGTCTTGCCGAAATGCGCATCGTAGACAAGAACACAGGCATGACACTCATGTCGGCTCCTCTGTCTTATGGTTCGAAGCTATTCTTTGATAACGGTGCCGACATTAAGAAAGACGATGTTATTGCCGAATGGGACCCGTTCAATGCCGTAATCGTATCTGAACAGACCGGTAAAGTTCACTACATAGATTTGATAGAGGGTGTAACCTACCGAGTAGACTCCGACGGCAACCAACAGGCCGAAGACCGCGTGATTATAGAATCTCGCGACCGTCAGCATGTACCGTCGGTAGAAATTGTCGGCAAAGCAGGCGAGGTTCTTGCTTCTTATTCTTTGCCTGTGGGTGCTCACCTCATCCACAAAGACGGAGAAGACATTAAGGTTGGCGAAACTTTTGCAAAGATTACCCGAGCAACCGGTGGCGCCGGCGACATTACCGGTGGTCTTCCTCGTGTTACAGAGCTTTTTGAAGCCCGTAACCCGTCGAATCCCGCCATTGTATCAGAAGTTGACGGTCAGGTTAAGTATGGCAAAGTTAAACGTGGTAACCGTGAAATCAGCGTAATACCTAAGTTTGGCGAACCCAAGAAATACCTTGTTCCTCTGTCTAAGCAGATTCTTGTACAGGAAAACGACGTTGTTCGTGCCGGTACACCTCTTTCCGACGGTGCTATCACTCCGGCCGATATCCTCAATATCATGGGGCCGACAGCCGTTCAGGAATATATTGTCAACGAGGTTCAAGACGTTTACCGCATGCAGGGTGTTAAGATCAACGACAAGCATTTTGAGGTAATAGTACGCCAGATGATGCGTAAAGTACGCATTATCGATGCCGGTGATACCAATTTCCTTGAGGAGCAGATTGTTGACAAGCGCGATTTCATGGACGAAAACGATCGCATCTGGGATAAGAAAGTGGTTGTAGACTCTGGCGACAGCGAGAATTTGCAAGAAGGCCAGATTATCACAGCCCGTCGTCTCCGCGATGAGAACTCTTTGCTCAAACAGCGCGACTTGCGTCTTGTTGAAGTTCGCGATGCTCATCCTGCAACTTCCGAGCAGATCTTGCAAGGTATTACCCGTGCAGCTCTTCAGACTTCAAGCTTTATCTCTGCCGCATCGTTCCAGGAAACCACTAAGGTTCTTAACGAAGCTGCAATCCAAGGTAAGAGCGACAGCCTTG
>CAJTUG010000010.1:7820-14382 GCA_910579605.1 uncultured Muribaculaceae bacterium
AAGGAAAATGTAATCTGCGGTCATCTTATTCCTGCCGGTACCGGTCTTCGTGAATACGAGACATTGGTAGTTACAAGCAAGGATGACGACGATCTTGAAGAATACTCAGCCCATGCTCCTATGGTAGAAGACGTTGAACATACAGAATTGGTCAACGACTGAAAGTCTAAATAAAAATCTAATATGCGTCCGCTCCGGAAAAATTCGGGGCGGACGTTTTTTTACCGATTTTCCCGGTGCTTTTAAGACTCTGCACATCATTAAAGATACAGATCTGTTATCGTTTTTATTGAGTATTTATAGGTTGCAGTATTAAGAAAGAGTACTACTAATAAGTAAAAATTACTCAATGGTTGCTTGCTTATTTTTTAGCGTATATTATATATATTACTCTAAATTATAGCGGTTAACCTTTTTTAGCGTTCGTGAAGAATAGTTTCGGGTAATTCTCCTTAAATTTGTGTTTTAATATACGTATAGTCAATGAAAAGAATAAAATATATATTATCTGGATTGGTTTTGCTCTCGTCTGGGTTTGCCGGTGCTGTAAATCAGCGCAGTCCGCATGTAGGCGCATTGAGCGATTATACTGCGCCTTCGGCTATGCCCAAGAGCTATAAGCCTGTTTTTATGCCCGATGGAAAACATCTCGTAGAGCGTTCAGACAACGGTCGCCAATTGCTTCTTGTTGATATTGCCACCGGGAAGGAAGAAGGTGTACTTTTTGATCTTGATAATACACGCGAAACAGTTTTGCCCGATTTCAGCGGCTTTGAAGTGAGTCCAGACGGTAGCAAGATATTGATTTGGCGAGATGTTCGGAATATATATCGTCGTTCTTTCTCGGCTAAATATTATGTTTATGAGGTTCGTTCGCGATTGTTCAAACCATTGTCGCAAACACAAGAGCGTCAGCGCATACCTTTGTTTTCTCCCGACTCGCGAATGGTGGCCTTTGTGGGTTTAGACAATAATGTGTATATTTCCAAGTTGGATTATGGTACAGAAGTTGCCGCAACGACCGACGGTGCTGTTAATTCTGTGATTAACGGAGCTACCGATTGGACCTATGAGGAAGAGTTTACTTTGACTCAGGGGATGACATGGGCTCCAGATAACTTGACATTGTGCTATTTGCGTTTTGACGAAACTGAAGTGCCTCTTTATAGCCTTCCGCTTTATGAGGGCACTTGCAACAGAAGGGAGGAATATGCCTTATATCCCGGAACTATGCAGTATAAATATCCTGTTGCCGGGGCAGCTAATTCCAAGGTTAGCGTTAAAAGCTATGATATAGAGACAAGAAAAACCAAAACGGTAGATTTGCCTGTGCGCGACATGGAGTATATACCGCGTATATGCTATGGCCCAGATGCGTCTAAACTCATAGTTGCCACGCTTAACCGCGACCAAAACCATTATGAGATATTTGTGGCTAATCCTAAATCTACGGTAGTAAAATCTGTTTATGCCGAAGACAGCAAAGCATGGATTGAGCCTCAAGCTTATGAGGGGCTATATCTCGGAGACAACTCTTTTGTTGTATCAAGTTCCTCGGATGCATATACAACTCTTTATGAATATAGCTATACAGGCTCGCGAATGGGCCAAGTATCCGACGGTAGAAGTGATGCCGTTGCTTATTACGGCGGTGACACTGCAGGAAATAAATATTATCTTGAGGCAGCGCCGACTCCAATGGATAGGACGATAGTAAAATTGGACCGCAAGGGACAACGTACTGTCGTAGGCGCAGAGCAGGGTACATCAAGTGCGGTTTTTGCCCCGGGAATGGATTTTATGGTATATAGTTTCAACGACATAAGTACTCCTCCCCGTATTAGTCTTTGCCGTGGCGACGGCAAAGAGCTGCGGGTGCTTGAAGATAATAAAGCTTATGCGGCAAAGATGCAGCCAAAGAAAGGCGATAAGGAATTCTTTACATTTGAAACTGCCGGCAACATTTTAAATGGCTATATCGTGAAGCCACGTAATTTTGATTCAACGCGTCGCTATCCTGTTATCATGAGCCAATATAGTGGTCCGGGTTCTCAGCAGGTGTTGAACCGTTGGACTATGGATTGGGAAGATTATTTTGCCAATGAAGGCTACATAGTGGTATGTGTAGACGGCCGTGGAACCGGAGGCCGAGGAACTGCATTCCGTACGTCGGTCTACAAGCAATTGGGAACATATGAAACCGCCGATCAGGTTGCTGCAGCCCGTTATGCAGGCAATCTGCCTTATACAGATTCGTCGAAGATAGGTATTTATGGCTGGAGCTATGGTGGCTATGAGTCGATAATGTGTGCACAAAGCAGCGAATGTCCTTATGCAGCAGCTGTATCTGTTGCGCCGGTGACTGATTGGCGCTACTACGACACCGTTTATGCAGAGCGATATATGCTCACACCTGGTCAAAATGAGAGCGGTTACCAGAAATCGTCGGCAATTTCGGGAGCATTACATCTGTCTTGTCCATTGTTGGTAATTTATGGGACAGAGGATGATAATGTGCATCCGGCCAACGCATTGCAATATGTGTCTACTCTTCAGAGTGCCGGTATGCTATGCGATATGTTTGTGTTTCCCAACATGAACCATTCTATCAACGGTTGCAATGCACGGCAAGTGGTTTATGCTAAGATGCTTGATTATTTTGACAAAAATTTGAAATGACAGATCCAGAAAAAAATATAGGCTCATTGCCCGACAGGATTCTGAAAACCATGTGGCACAATTGGCTGATAGGTATATCTGCCATAACCTTGCCTATGGTTTTCTCGTTGTTCCTAAACAAGACGTGGTTGCCTTTCATAGCATTCTTTGAGGTTTATATATTAATGACACTATTGAAGAGCAATTTGATAAAGGGGCTTGATTCCTGCGCTTTGTTTATCCGATTGTCGGCCCGCATCCTCTTCCTTAGTGCCGTTGTGATGTTGGGAATCAACATTTTGTGTACAGATTTCTTTATACCTACTGTGGTACATCTTGAGTTGTATAACAGCGAGATTCCGTTTATAGTATGTCTCATCACGTTTCCGGTTACAGCAATAGTGTGTGCATATGCATTGTTTGCCGATTCCCACAACGGCGCATGCCGTCGTTGTCATCGCATACACGGGCACTATGCCGGCGACAGTATCGTAGGAACACTATACCGCCGGGAAGTGCGTTACCAATTGTCTATACTCATGCTTGTTTCTATAAGCTTGGGTGCTGTTGAGTATTGGTATTATTTTGCTCGTTACATCAACACGGACTTTAATGCTCCAGACCAATTTTTCTTTGTTTTCATGCCTATTGCGGTGTTTTTGTTATCGTTGTTGGTGATGGGCGGAAGATATGCATCTCTGTCTACTCTCTACTCTGTTGTGAAGGAGGCTTCTCCTGCTCGCACGAACACCACAACTGTCCGTTATCTCATACTATGTGCAAACGAATTATTGCTTAACCAAGGAGCAGACGGACGTTGGGACACTATGGCCGAAACGGTTATAAACCGGGTAGAGGGAATGAGCGACGAAGAAGCCCGTAGGATTTTCGAGCAACTTTATGCAACCGATAATTTCCAACTGCGATATTGCTTTACCAACGACGGTTTTGCCACAGGTTCCAACATGCTGCATTATGCGGTGTTCCTTTCCGGCGAGCCATCGGATGTGACATCCAACGGTGCGTGGTTCAATGCATACATGCTCGATTGTTCGTTGCAGGCAGGGGCTTTGTCTCCAATACTTGCTAACGAACTTTACCGTATACATACAATAACTATGGCTTGGAAAACCTACTATCCAAACGGCAAACGTCGTTATCCTATCAAGCACTATCGTCCTACTTTCCGTTTGGGAGATTTGAAAGAATGGACAGTGGATTACGATGATCTCGATTGGTTTTCAGTGGCTCATAACAATGAAGACAGTTCGTTTTTCCGCATACGTAATTTCTGGGGGCGGATAACGGGTTTTTTAGCACCTAAACGCAGCGAGCAGTGATGAATCTTGACCTTGTGGCTATAGTAGGGCCTACGGCTTGCGGAAAAACCCGTCGTGCTGTAGAGCTTGCAAACAGGCTTGATTCGGAGATAATAAGTGCCGATTCGCGTCAGGTGTACAAAGGCATGGATATTGGTACAGGCAAAGACATGTCTGAGTATGGCTCTGTGCCTGTTCACTTGGTTGATGTTGCCCCGGCAGGCTATAAATATAATTTATACGAATATTTGCGAGATGCTTCGGCTGCAATCGATGATATAAAAAGCCGAGGCAAATTACCTGTGTTGTGTGGAGGTACAGGTCTGTATGTTGAATCTGTTCTTAAAGGCTTGCACTTGCCAGAGGTGCCTAAAAACGAAGAATTGCGCCAAAATTTAGCTTGTAAGACCCTTGATGAGTTGACACGTATATTGTCGGGTATGAAACGACTGCATAATAGTACAGACGTAGATACTTGTCAACGAGCAATACGCGCAATAGAAATAGAAAAATATTATGCAGAGCATCCCGACGAGGCCCGTCTTGCCAAAGACGGCTGCCGGCGCAAGGCTGCCGTGATAGGCCTTGATATAGACCGTGATAGCAGACGCGAGCGTATCAGCTATAGGCTTCGTCATCGCCTTGAGCAAGAGAATATGGTAGAAGAGGTAGTGCAGCTTCTTTCACAAGGAATCCCGGCAGAAGACTTGATTTACTACGGTTTGGAATACAAATACCTTACGCTCTATGTAACCGGGCAGACAGATTATGCAACAATGGTGAAAGAACTTGAGATTGCCATACACCAGTTTGCTAAAAGGCAGATGACATGGTTCCGAGGCATGGAACGCAGAGGATTCCACATCCATTGGTTGCCCTATGATTTAGAAACCCAAGAATTTATAGACCGTGCCGAGAAAATTATTGGCCTTTAGTATGCTTTTGGCGGTCTTTTGTGGGTGCCAAGCCGGTGGAATATTGCCGGCCGACAGCTTGGTGGCTTATGATTTAGGCAAAGGCTTAGTGGCTTCGTCGCGGTTTCATTTAAGGGTAGTGCCGGCGAAAGCAGCCGACACACGTCTTCGTTTTTATTGGAATTATGCAGACCCTTCATCTTTCAGATGCATAGAGATTTCTGTTCCAGGAGTGGGCAAGGACGATCCTCTTTTGGGCTTTTCTGCCGCCTATAAAGTGTTTTATGGCGACAGTGTCGTGGAGCAGGGCAGTGTGGCCGGCCATTATCCATCTGGTTCGGGAAAGGGCTTTTCGCTTATTTTTAATACGCTTGGAAATAGTGGCTTGATAGAACTTGGATCTGACAAGGTGGGCTGTGGTATAGATGTGGATTTCTGCAGTTCAAATCCCGGCAGTATAGCTTATGAGAGTTCTCGGCGAGTTGAAATTAAGAGGAATGAGCTTTATACGGATTATATAGACCCATTGCCATCTCCTCGCTTTACCAGGGTGGAAGAGATTGAGGATTATCTAACGCTCAGCAATGACAGCATAGAAGGGCTCTGGCGATATTTGGACAGGGATACCGATGCAGCCAAAGTGCGTATGAGCAAACGGTATGCCCTGGCAACTGTAAGTACAGGCAATGGGTATGAAATCATTTCTATAAATCCCGACGGCACTGCCGAGTACAAGGGGAATATGACCCCAACGGTTTTTGAGGATCATTTTGACCTCGTCTGGCATGATGCAAACGGGCGGAGATTGGATGATGAAAATTCTGCCACACTAAGCGATTCTCGCTTTATATTGCGTTTGGATTTCCCTCTGTTGAAATCTACTTTGCGTTTCAGCAGGCAAAAATAAAAGAGCTAACTTTTATCAAGAATTTCGGTATAGATTCTTTCAAGGGAATCTGCAACAGAGTCTGGGAGAAATTGCTGTGCGGTTCTGTAGCCTGCTTCGCCGTGGCTTTTTCTGATGTCGGGCTTGTTTATATATTCGGTCATGGCTTCGGCTATGGCATTGATGTCGCCCGGTTGTGTGAGTATACCGTTTATTCCCGATTCTACTAAATCCGGGACCCCGCCCACAGCGCAAGAAATAGCGGGTAAATGCCTTACAAAGCCCTCAAGGATGCAGATAGGCGTACCCTCGGCGTAGGATGGGAGGATAATCACGTCGGCTTTGGCCAACGCTTCTTCCTTCTGCTGTCCTTCCAGCCAACCGGCATATTCAACGTATGTGTTCAAGTCTTCGCCGGCAATAAGTTTTTTGAAGCGTTCTTCTTCGCCTTGCCCTCCGCCTACTGTAAGCGAAAATCTATCAGGACAGCGTCGGGCAACTATTTTGACAGCTTCAAGAAGGTCGAATATACCTTTACGTTCTACAAGGATTCCTAAGAACAGGAATCTCACTTTTCCGTCGGGAGAAGGAATCTGTGGGGTCTGAGGCTCTTCTACGATATTGTTTACCACACTGACCTTTGAACAGTTCATGTCTGTGAGAAAATATTTTTCCCAAACTGGCGACAAAACTACCACATGGTTTGCTTTACCCACAATCTTAGCTACTTTGTGTTTCCCTACTTTTTCGGCATAGCCTTTGAGAAGACCACTATGGCTATGGAA
>CAJTUG010000010.1:14392-44495 GCA_910579605.1 uncultured Muribaculaceae bacterium
CTATCTTATATCCCAGAAGCCTTGCCCACGCCATAACGGCGGTTTTCCTTATAAATGATTTTCCAGAGGCGGAATGCACGTGTAGTATTTTTGCCCCATTGAGTCTTAGCCATGGGAGTTTTACCATGGCAAGCGCCAACTTGAGCTGCCCTTGTAGAAATCCGTGGCGGCTGTTGGTCTCGACAAATCTCATGCCGGGGAAGCATTTGGAGTATGAGGCGGCTACTGCGGCAATTCCTCCTTTTGCTTTCCTGTCGGGGCAGGCGGCAAGCACTTTGTTGAAAATCTGACGGCGGTCTTTCATTCCAATACCTTGCTATGAAGAGCATTTAGTTCTTCGCATACGTTTTCCGGGAAGAATTGCGTGATTCTTGCTCTTGCTTCTGTGCCATGACTCACTATTTCTGTGGGATTGTCTAAATAATATGAGATTGCCTCGGTTATTTCGTCTACGCGGCCAGGTGTGATAAGTAATCCGTTGACTTTATTATCAATGAAATCGTCGATAGCACCTACGCGGGAAGCAATGCACGGCATAGCATAAACTGCTGCTTCAAGGAGCTGCATAGGCATGCCTTCCATATACGAGGGAATTATCATTATATCGTTGAGTCTGAGGATGCGGTCTTTGTCGTCGCCGGTGACGTATCCCTTGAATCTCACATAGTCTTCTATTCCATAGTGTGTTATCACCTCAAAAACCTCGCTGCGGTCTGCGTCGGTACATATATTCAGCTCCATGTTGGGACATTTATCTTTCAACACGGAAATAGCCGATAAAAGGTCGAAAATGCCTTTATTGCGCTCAAGGCTGCCCATATATAGTAGTCTCACAGGTTCATTGCTGCGTCGTTTAGACCTATTTCGTTGCACAGCTATATCTTCTACCATGTTGTGTACCACATATGTCTGAGGCATCTGGTATGCACGGCAGTAGTATTCTTGCCAACGTTCTGTCGGTAGGGCTAAGGCGTTGAATCTGTTTAATTGTTTTATGATGTTTTTTCGGCTTTCAATTTCGGCATATGCGTGGAAATTGCCTCCATGGCAATGGAATATAGTTTTGAATCCCAGAAATCTGCCCCAGCGGTTTATTTTGACAGCATCGCGGAAAGACCGTGCAGATGTAGCATGGATGTGGAGAATGTTGAACCCTCTTATTTTAAGGAACGGAAGCCTTGCAAAGAGCTTTACCAACGCACTTGTAGAGAATCGGCCATCGGTTGTGGTCGAGGGCCTGAATGTGAATTCCGGTATATTGTCGCTGTAGTACTTGAGAAGTTGTACCAAAGCGCCTAAGCTATGTAGCGACGGGCCTATGTGGATAACGTGAGGGCGGTGAGGCATAGTCAAGGCTATAGAACAGATAGCTCCGGAAAAGGCTTGCCGACCGTTTTCCGGAGTTTTTATTTTTAAGAAAGAAATCTCAATCTTTTATTTTGCTTCTACCGAGTTGTATCGGGCATTGAGGCCTTCTATGATTTCGGCAGTGATGTCGAGATCCGGGTTAAAGAGCAAGCCTGAGCTTTTGAGGAGGATTGCGTCGTAGTGGTGGATGGCGTTGTAGTCTTTAACGTAGTTTAGGAGCGAATCAGTGAGCCGTGTTTGAGATTCGGCAATAGTGTTTTGGATTCTTAGCTCCTGCTGCTGGAGGAAACGGGCAGCTTCGTTTTGTTTGTTTTGGAATTTTTCTACGTCGGCTTGGAAAGAAGCTTCAGTGAGATAGACGTTGTTCTGGCGTTTTTGCTCAATTGAGGCGCCGAGTTGTTGAATCTCGTTCTGCTTTGCTTGAGCTTGGCGCTGGGCGTTGTTCATGAGTTTTTGGCCTTCTTCGTTAAGCTCCTGTGCTAATTTGTATGCGCTCATCACAGAGTCGGCGTCAACGAAACGGATATTAAGAGCCGGAGTTTGAGCTTCGGTAGAAGATGCTTGGGCCGGGGTCTGTGTTTCGGCAGGTTTTTCGGAGCAAGCGGCAGTGGCACAGATAAATGAGAGTGCCAAGATTGATTTTACTGTTAACGACAGCGTTTTCATTTATAGGTATGTTATGAATAGCGTATTCACTTGGTTTTGCCGTCGTCGGCGTGGGCGCATCCTATACCTTTTTCCCGGAGTTCAGGAATTGAGCCGGCATGGCCGGAAGGGAATTTGCCTCCTTTTACAAAGAGTACTTTTACCCCCAAAAGCAACACGGCGACAAGCACCAAGATAATTGACAAAATAACTATTTTCATTGCCTTATACAGTGGTTGGCAGGTCAAATATCTACAAAGATATGACTTTTTTTTCGTTGTTACGTTTTTATTTTGTAATTTAGGGGTCGAGAAAGTGTCTTTTTAACATTCTTTCTAACTACTGCGGCCTAACGCTAAAAATTACTAATAAAAAACAGTATATCAGACCAGATGACAATCAAAGATCTCAAACCGGCTCTTGTGTTCTCGATTTTCGATAAAATCAACCAAGTGCCCCGTCCTTCCAAGAAAGAAGACAAAATACGCAAATTCCTCCTCGATTTTGCTGCAGAGCATGGCATAGCCGTCCGCACCGATGCCGTAGGAAACGTGGCCATGAGCAAGCCTGCAACCCCGGGCAAAGAAAACGCTCCGGCCGTTATCATGCAGGCTCATATGGACATGGTTTGCGAGTCCAACGATAAAAATTTCGATTTCGAAAACTCTCCTATCAAAACTATCGTAGACGGCGACTGGCTCCGTGCCGACGGGACCACACTCGGTGCCGACAATGGTATAGGCATGGCTGCCGCTCTTGCCGTGTTGGTAGATAAAGACCTCGTGCACGGCCCTGTAGAAGCTTTGTTTACGGTAGACGAAGAAACAGGCCTTACCGGCGCAAACAACCTTGGCGACGGTATGCTCAATGGGTCTATTCTCCTTAACCTTGACTCCGAAGACGATGCGGAAATATTCATCGGTTGTGCAGGGGGTGTTGATACAACATGTACTTTTAAATACAAGCGTTCTTTCGCTCCCACCGATTTCCACTATTTCCGTTTTGAAATCTCTGGAGGTCTTGGAGGTCACTCGGGCGGCGACATCCACCTCGGACGTGCCAATGCCAACAAACTCCTCGCCCGGTTCCTCTATGCCGTGAGCCTTGAGCACGAAATATCGCTCGCAGAAATCGACGGTGGAAATCTCCGCAATGCAATCCCCCGTGCAGCCCATGCAGTGTTCGGCGTGCATACCTCGCGTAAAGAAGATATACGCGTGGCTTTCAACAAGTATGTAGCCGATATTGAAAACGAATACTCAGGTCTTGAGACTGGTCTCAAATTTGAACTTGAGAGCACCGATAAGCCAGAATATACCGTAGATTCCGAAACTACTATATCCCTCGTGGAGGCTCTATACTCTGCACCTCACGGAGTCGTGTCCATGAGCCGCGATATAGAAGGGTTGGTAGAAACATCCACCAATCTTGCTTCTGTGAAAATGCTCGGCGAAAACCAGATTTTGGTTACCACATCACAACGTTCGTCGGTAGAATCACGCAAGTGGGACATCGCTCGCCAGGTAGAAGCTCTTTTCTGCCTCGCCGGTGCAGAGGTTTCTCATGGCGACGGATATCCAGGTTGGCAACCCAATATGAATTCGCAAATAATGCATATTGCTTCAGACGCATACGAGGAACTCTATGGTGTAAAGCCTGCAATCAAAGCTATACATGCAGGTCTCGAGTGTGGTTTGTTCTTGCAGAAATATCCAGGCTTGGACATGGTGTCTTTCGGTCCTACTCTCCGCGACGTACACTCTCCGTCTGAAAGAATGTATATACCTGCAGTAGAACGTTTCTGGGGACAACTTACACGTATTCTCGAGAAAGTTGCAGAACTTAAGTGAGAATCCTCAAAAGCATAATATATACAGTTTTGCTCACGGCGTCATTGTTTACGGGCGCCGTGAGCGAAACTTTGCTTAAACCTCAAGGATTCGCTTTCGACGACCCCGAAATATTTATAGATAACCACGACAGAGCTTTCATCATAGTAGAAGGAGATACTATCCATATAGCTTTCCTGCCAATGCCCGATAGCCCTAAGCACTATGGCCCGTTGCAAGACGAGGATTTTGTAGAAATAGCAGAAGAGCTTGGAGTAGAAGCTGCGGCAATAAGGGCTGTTGTGGATATAGAAACAGGCAAGACCCATAGGGGATTTTATGCCGAAGACAAGCCGGTGATAAATTTTGATTTAGCGGTGTTCAGGAAAGCCGCCGCCAGACGTAAGGTGGATTTGAAGCCTTTTGCCGATTCTCCGGCTTTGAGACCTTTGGACATGAGGAAATATGGAGGCCACCAACCTGCAATGCAGGCACGCCTTGATGCGGCCATGGAAATAGATTTCCTCACAGCAATGGAAAGCACGTTTTGGGGTATGTTTCAGTTGGGCGGTTTCAATTGGAAGCTTTGTGGAGCTGAGTCCCCTCAAGATTTTGTGAGGCGCATGAGCCGGTCGGAATACGACCAACTCAAATTGTTTGCCAATTTTATTCGCAATACCGGGTTGCTACCACACTTGAAAAACAGGAATTGGGCCGCTTTTTCCAAAATCTACAATGGCCCGGGATATGCAGCCCGAGGGTATCACACCCGTATGGCTTCGGCATACAAAAGATATAAATCGCAAGAGAGAACCAAGTCTACAGACAAGTAATATATGAACTTAAAGCTATCACAGTATCTTCAATCATATAAAAGTATCCTCGGCCTTGGCTTGCCGTTGCTTTTAGGCCAGATAGGCACAATAGCCGTCAGTTTTGCCGACAATATAATGGTCGGACGTTATTCCACCGATGCCCTCGCATCGGCTTCTTTTGTTAATAACGTTTTTAATATCGCCATTTTTGCCTGCCTTGGCTTTACCTATGGTTTGACTCCTCTTTTCGGGGCAATGTTTGTGAGAAAAGAAAACGACGGGATAGGCCGCACCTTGCGTCTCGGCTTGCGCGTGAATTTGATTTTCACCGTCATAGTAATGGCCATAATGGGTATTTTGTATCTCAATTTAGATCATTTGGGGCAACCGGAGCACCTGATGCCTATAATAAAGCCCTATTATCTTATAGTCTTGGCTGGAATGATTCCAATGGTCATTTTCAATGTTTTTGCCCAATGGCTTTTCGGTATAGGCAATACCGGTTTGCCAACTTGGATTGTATTGGGGGCGAATCTATTCAATGTAATAGGCAACTACATTCTCATCTACGGCCATTTCGGAGCCCCGGAACTCGGACTGATAGGAGCCGGGTATTCCACATTGGCTTCGCGTTTCCTGTGTGCGGCGGTTATTTTGGCAATTTTCTACATGCGCAGGAGATATGCTTGTTATAGGCCGTCGTTTAAATGTCCTGTACTAAAACCCGGAGACGTCAAGAAAATCATAAAGACAGGTATGCCCGTGTCTGCGCAGATGTTTTTTGAGACAGCATCGTTTTCCGGATCGGCTGTAATGGCCGGATGGCTCAGCAGTGTAGATCTTGCCGCATTCCAAATTGTGGTTATAAGCGGTATGCTCGGTTTCTGTATATATTATAGTATAGGGGGTGCAATGAGTATCGACATTAGCCATGCCGCAGGTCAAGCCGACGATGCCGGTATGAGGCGTTCTGCTTGGGCCGGATATCATCTAACCCTTGTGGCAATGCTTATTTCAAGTTCGCTATTTATTTTCTTGGGCCGAGATATAATGGGTCTCTTTACCGAAGACGGTGAGGTCCTTGCCTTGGCATTGACATTGATTTTCCCCATGGTTCTTTATCAATTTGGCGACGCCACGCAGATAACTTTTGCCAATGCCCTTAGGGGAACGAGCAAAGTAATGCCTATGCTATATATAGCTTTCGTGGCATATGTTGTTGTGGGCTTGCCGGTGAGCTATCTCTTTGCATTCCCGATGGGTCTTGGCCTGTATGGGCTTGTGTTGAGCTTTTCCGTGTGCTTGCTTTTGGCTGCTGTGCTGTATTTCGTATATTTTATCAAGGCTACCGGAGGCAAGGTAAAACAATGAGTTGCATATTGCAATTTTTTTGGATAAAAAACATTAAATATAAAAGAGTTAAGCCTCGGTAATCTTCTCCACTCCAAGTTTTTTCGTAATTTTGCAAAATTATAAAGAATAAACCATTTTATTACACTTAATAAAGTTAGATGAAAAAAGTTTCTATCTTATTGGCTACAGCGGCACTTGCAGCAAGTGCTTCGGCTGCAGTCCCTGTTGATGCGGCGAAATTTTTCCCGGAGCCGTTTGCCTATTCCCAGAAAGTCTCTCCTTCCGGGTTGATTGCAGGAAATGCAACAAAGAAGCTTGCAAAAGCTCAGGCAGATCCCTCGGCTACAATTGCTCCTATGAACACTTTTGTGTATCTCCTTTCCCCCGACGGTAATATTTGGATGGCTACCGTAGAGTATGAGTACGAATCAGTTACACCTCCAGGTGCATCATTTACCGAAAACTATATCCGTGGGTACAAATTTAATGTCTACGACCAGACCGGGGCACTTGTCGGCACTGTAGAAGATTCTGTTGTGCTTCCGGAAGGAGCGACACGTTGCGCTGCAATAATGCTTGATGCGACAGTGTCGAAAAAATTCTTCAATTCCGATAATAAGCCGGAAATCATTGTAGGCGTGGCATACAACAAGCCCGATTACACCATCGACTATGAGACCAAAGTCTATACCATAGGCGGAAATAAAACCGAGGAAGGCAAAGATGCCGTTATATGCACTATCCCAGGTTATATCGTAGCATCGGAAAATGTTGCGCGCGACAACTGGTCGGAAGATTTCTATATGACATTCCTTGAGGAACAAGCAGATTTAGAGACTACAGACTACAACGAGTACCTCAACTCCATGAACTGCCACCTCACAACCTACAAGAAAGCCGGTTGGGGTTCCAGTCCTTCGGTACTTTTTGAAACAGATGTGCCTATCCTCAAGCTTCCCGGTGCTGAAAACGAGATTCCGTATTTCATGATCAAAAATATCAATGGAACGGCATATTTCGTAAAACAATACTACGACAAATGGTTCTTTGTAGAACCGGGAATGGGCGGAAGCGATGAAATTACACCCGACAATAGCCTTATCTTGGAAATATCAAAGCTTCCATCGCTTTATTCCACCACTTTGGAAGAAGTGCAGAAGACCTCTATCCCGATGCTCCAAGAAACCCCGGTTTCTGGTGCTATATGCGTATACTATGGCGTCGGATATCTCAACTTTGAAGACGACGTGATTTTCAACGGTACAGATTTCGACTTCGTTGTGGGTACAGACAGCTACACCCCGGGAAGCGACGATTTCGTAAAATGTTACTACACATATGATGCAGCAGGCCAACGCGTAAATACCCTTTGGGAAAACGTGTCGGTATCAATTGGCCTTAGCGATGTCGACGGTTATCCTTCGCAGATTGTATTTGTAGACACCGATTTAAACAACAATGCAATATTCAATTTTGTAGACGTCCCTTCTGGTGAAGTCAAAGCGGTTCTGCCTCAGGCATTGAATGGGAATTCCCTCTCAGGATCTATAGACCGTGTGGCAGCAAAAGACGGCTACAACTACGCTATCAAACTCTCGCATGGCGTTCAAGACAACCAAGGCGATGTACACGACTATATAGCATGGTTCTCAAAAGACGGAGAGCTAATTAGAATCGACGACAACAATCTTGGCAAGAAAGTAGACCTTGCCCAAGCATATGTGAGCGCCGATGCTCTCAGCCCATACCTCTTCAACACCGACGAGGCTCAGGAATATATGTACCTCGTTAAGCGTAATATAGATCAGGCCGGCGGCTCTTTGAACCAAGAAGAACTTGTAATAACCTCAGGTAATGGCGAAACCCTCCTTTATCTTGTCCCGGATGCACAGAAAGGAAATATTGCGTCGGTGTCTGTTGTCACCTCCGATACAAATCCGCGTCTTTTGGTGTTCTACAGGAATAGCAGCGATGTCTTTACTCTTGACACCTACAATCTCCCTCTAAAACGTTTCCAAGGTGGCAACGGTACTGCAGAAGACCCATATCTCATTGCAACAGTTGGAGATCTCCAGCAGATAGCTTCTTCGCCATTGTCTTCATACCGTCTCGTGTCAGATATTGATGCCTCGGCAGTGAATTTCTCGCCCATCAAGAATTTCTCGGGTAAACTCGACGGTGCAGGTCATACTATTTCCGGTTTGAATATCAACGGTAATCATTTCAACGTTTCACTTTTCGACACCATGGTGGAAGGATCAGAAGTGAAAGACCTCACACTTACAGGCGTGAAATTTACCGTCAATTCCTCGGCAACGGCTGCCGGAGTTATTGCCGGAAAAACCGTCGGTGCAACAATTTCAAATGTCCATGTATATGGCCTTGATTTGGTAGCTGCAGAAAATATGACTCCTACTGTAGGCGGTCTCGTAGGAGAAGCCTCATATCGGACCGCTATTAATTATAGCTCTGTTTCGTCGGCAAATATCGATGCTCCGGGATCAAGTGTCGGTGGTATTGTAGGACTTATGCGAACCGGATCGCAAGTTTTGGCTTCTGCTTTTATAGGTACAATCCATGGCGACGTGGCTGTTGGAGGTATTGCAGGCTCTACAACTACCGGCGACGAAAATATCTTAGACTGTCATGTAGATGCCGATATCGTGGCTAATAACACAGTGGGAGGCGTTGTGGGCGAAATGGCCCGTAGCACAGTGGCTCGCAACTATGTTGAGGGTACGATCACTGCAGATCGCAATACAAACCGATTCCACGATTACGGCCCATGTGCCGGTGGAGTGGCTGGTAGCTTGGCTATGCTCTACGAAGCAGAAGATAATCCCAAAAGCGTAATCTACAACAATTACGTTAACCTTTCAGCTCTCAAAGCTTTCGCCTCTCAAGGCACCGAAGAATGGCCCGGACAGCACAATACTCTCCATCGTATAGTCGGACAGACATCAGCCACAATGATGCCTGCTATAGACGACTATACCAACGATGGCGATCCTATCTACGGCAAGAATCATCCTGCCGAAGCAGGCCTCAAAAATAACCACGTGAACCAAGACATCGCTGCTGTTTCGGAAATGGGTTCTACTGCTGTAGAAGGTATTTCTGTAGCTGCCGATGAATTGAACCGTGAATTCTTTGAAACCACACTCGGGTTCGCATATGGAACAAGTGTAGAAAAACCTTGGAATGAATTGTCCTCGGCAGATCCCGCTCTTGCCCACGAAAAAGCATCTATGGCTCTTGAACCCGAAATCTATTCTACTGTAGGGCAACCCTTCGATGTGGCACTAATCATTGTAAGCCGTAAACCTCTCACGACCGACGAATTCATAGACCAATTCACTTTCACATCTTCCAACGAAGAAGTGGCCACAGCAACTGGCAATATGCGTGAAGACGGGGGACTCTTCTACGTGGAATTCGTTTCGGCCAAAGAAGGAGATGCAACCCTCAACGTTTGTGGTGCAGAAGTTCGCGTCCACGCTAAATCTGCTGGTGTTGAAGATTCTGTTGTCCGTCCTTCCATATCCATAAGCTTTACAGGCAACGCTGTAGTTGCACAAGATTGCCGCATAGAGATCTATAGTACCGCAGGTATGGCTGTTGCCGCCGGAAACGGTTCTGTGGCTGTAGACAGCCTTTCTGCAGGTGTATATGTTGCAGTTGCCACCGATATGCAGGGAAACCGCTCAAGCATAAAGATTGTGGTTCGTTAATCAGACCGATGTTTAAGGTTGGGGTTCGCCTTAGCCTTTATCAAACTATAGGGCGGCAGGCTTCATTATGTGGAGCCTGCCGCTTTTGTTTCTTTTAGATTTAATATGTAACTTTGCGTATATTTTAAATAATGATTTATGGGTCATATAGTTTTATACGAAGAAGCCGAAGTGCGCGCAAATCTTTTGCCCCTTTCCTATACTCGCCCGGTGGCTCACCTACGTGTGGGTATCACTACTATCGCCGAAAAATGGCAGGATCTGTTGCCGGGAAATTATTCATATGATGTTGCCGAGGAGTATCTCCGGGAGAAATATCCATTATCTCCGGAGGCCATAAGCCACCCCGACACTTTGTTTGTGGCATCAAATGTAATCCCCGACAAAGAACTCGTGGATACAATTAAAACCCTTGAACCGGGACAGACACTTGTCGACGGCAACGGACGAACCGTGGCGCGTCGTAGTTCGCATGCTCCGGCAGTTTTATCTATGAGTGGCAAGGTAGTGGCCGTAGATCATCTATATGACATTTTCACTCTCAATCACGATGCCGTCTGGGCCGATTTCAAACGTCTCACCTCTGGCAGGAAATCTGCACCTTTGAGCACAACAAACACTGTAGTCGGCAGCCCCGATTTAGTCTTTTTAGAAGATGGTGCTCAAGTGGAATGTGCCGTCTTAAACACTAAAAACGGTCCTGTATATGTTGGCCTGGATGCAGAGATTATGGAAGGAAGTCTCTTGCGAGGCCCTGTGGCTTTATGCGAACATGCTGTGGTAAATATGGGCAGTAAAATTTATGGCGCAACTACATTGGGTCCCTATTGCAAAGCTGGTGGCGAACTGAACAATGTCGTCATGACAGGATATTCAAATAAAGCCCACGACGGTTTTTTAGGAAATGCCGTTATTGGCGAGTGGTGTAATCTTGGAGCGGGATGCGTGGCTTCTAATCTCAAGAACAACTACACGCTAATCAAGCTTTGGAACTATCCCGCACGTCGTTTTATGCCTACAGGATTGCAGTTTTGCGGCCTTATAATGGGCGACCATTCCAGAGCCGGGATAAACACCATGTTCAATACCGCCACCGTTATTGGAGTTGGCGTCAATATATACGAAGCTGGTTTTCCTCGCAATTTTGTGGCTTCTTTCAGCCAAGGAAGCAGTTCCGCCGGATTTACAGATGTCCCTTTGGCTGGATTTATTGACGCGGCAAGGCGCATGATGGCCCGAAGAAACATAGAACTCACCCCGGCCGACGAACGTATGTTTGAAGCCATTAAAGAGTGCGCAGATAATTATAAGTAGCAGACTTGTAGTCCTCTTTATTATTATTGATAGCTGCTACGCTATTTACGGATAAGATATAAAAAATGCAACGACTCTCACGAGCCGTTGCATTCTTAACCTATGATTCACTTATTGTTCTTGATTGTCTTTGCTTCTAACCTTTGAGTGAAAAGTTAAAATCTTCCTATGTTTGCACTGCAAAGATAAACTAAAATTTTTGTACTTGCCGCAAAATATACAAAGATTAATATACATTAACATAACTTTAGATAAATGTGACTTTTTTGCTCTGTTTTTAAAGTTTGAATTTACTTTTTTAGGAAAAAGATGATGATTATTCACAAATTAGCCTTGTTGTCAACAAGCACGAATAAATTGTCTAAACAATAAAAAATAGCCGAAAATTAGAACAAAAATAAAATTTTCGCTTTTTTTGCCTAAATTTGCATAGCGATGTTAGATGGCATGTATAACCGTAACATAGGCCTTCTTTGACCGCTAATAGAAATAATATAATTCCGCAATATTCGATTTGCGGCATTTGAGATTTATATGTTGAATTTTACTCCTTTAGTAAAGCCATATTTCAACCGCCTTGTAGCCTTGTCGGCTTCATGGGCTACACCCGAAGGCGTGGAAAAGGTGCAGCGTAATGTGCTGCGCAACCTCCTTCACCGCGCTGCCAACACTGAAATCGGCCGCTCCTACGGTTTCGACAGCCGCATGACTGCCGAAGATTTCATCTCGGCCTTGCCTTTGGTGGAATACGAAGATATCCGTCCGCAAGTCATGCGGATGCTTGCCGGGGAGGAAAACGTGTTGTGGCCGGGCGCTACGACACGTTTTGCGCAATCTTCGGGTACATCCGGGGGTAAAAGCAAATTTATCCCGATAACACCCGAAGGTCTGAAAACAAACCATTATGCCGGTGCTTCGTTTCCAGTAGCCTTTTATCTTCATAATAATCCGCATAGCCGTTTGTTTGCAGGGAAAAGTTTTATCCTTGGAGGAAGTTTCGCCAATGAATTAGACGGTTTACCCCGTGGGGTAAAGGTTGGAGACTTGTCGGCAAATCTTATAGAGTGCATCAATCCCTTGGCAAACCTTGTGCGAGTGCCAGACAAGGAAATTGCTCTTATGGAAGATTGGAACAAGAAACTTCCGGCACTCGTCAAGGCTGCTGCCAAAGAAAATATAACTAATATTTCCGGTGTGCCGTCGTGGTTTCTCACGGTTCTCCAACGCATAATGGCCGAGAAGGGCGCTTCTTCTATACACTCCGTGTGGCCAAACCTCGAGGTGTTTTTCCACGGGGGGATTGCTTTCGAGCCATACCGTTCGCAATATGAAGCCATAACAGATCCTTCTAAGATGCATTGGCTTGAAAACTATAATGCGTCCGAAGGCTTCTTTGCCACTCAAGATGTATTGGAGGCCAAAGGGATGAGGCTGCTGCCCGACGTGGGCGTATTCTTTGAGTTTGTCGCTCTCGATGGCTCCCGGTCTGTCACTGCATGGGAAGTGGAGCAAGGTCGCACATACGAGCTCGTTATTTCCTCGTGCAACGGATTGTGGCGATATCGTTTAGGCGACACAGTGAGGATAGAAACGGTAACACCTCTAAGAATTTCGGTAGCAGGTCGCACAAAATCATTCATCAATGCTTTTGGAGAAGAGCTTATGGTGTGGAATGCCGATGCCGCAATAACCGCGGCGTGCCGCAAAACAGACGCTGCTATTGTCAACTATACCGCAGCCCCGGTATTTGCCTCCGGAAATTCAAAAGGCCATCACCAGTGGTTGATTGAATGGCAGAAAATGCCTCTTGGCGGAACAGAAATGTTTGCCGAGTTGCTCGATAAAGAATTGCAGAACCTTAATTCAGATTATCAGGCAAAGCGCTCCGGCGATATTTTCCTTGGCCGACTTGAATTGCTCAATGCTAAACCAGGCCTTTTCAATAGCTGGCTTGCCGAAACAGGGAAAATGGGCGGGCAGAGAAAAGTCCCGCGCCTATGCAACGACCGAAGGATAATGGACAGACTCATCGCTGTGAACAAAGAATAAATCAATATATAACTTAAAACTATACCAAATAACTAACTTTTCATGAAAATTAAAGCTTTTATAGCCTCGGCTGCCTTGATGGCCTCTTTGGCTCTTTCGGCTCAGCAAGCTAAGTACATTTTCTACTATATCGGCGACGGTATGGGCATGGGGCCTTCGGTATCGGCCGAAACGTATAACCGTGTGGTGCGAGGAAACTCCACGCCGCTCACCATGATGCAAATGCCTGTCGTTGGTTGGTGCATGACATATTCGGCTTCGTCGCCGGTAACAGACTCGGCTGCCGCTGGAACTGCTCTTTCTACTGGATATAAGACACTCAACGGCATGTTGGGCATGACGCCCGATTCTACAGCAGTCACATCGGTGGCTGTAGACCTCGCAAAGATGGGCTACGGTATAGGTGTGGCTACATCTGTCGCTCCCGACGATGCTACTCCCGGCGCATTCTTCGCTCATGTGCCATCGCGTAAGATGAGCTACGAAATAGATTGTCAAATGGCAGAATCGGGATATAATTTCGTAGCAGGAGGAGGACTCCGAGGACTCACTAAAGACGGCAAGGATACCGATGCTCTCGAACGCTTCCAAAAGAACGGCGTACAGATTGTATATGGACCCGACGAGATAGAGAAAATTACGAGCGACAAAGTAGTTCTCCTTAATCCTAAAGGCGCTCCATCGGGAAATGTCGGCTACACGATCGACTCTATCGCTGGGGTACTGAACCTCCCTCTCATTGCCGAAACTTGCCTCAAGCAACTTGAACGTACCTCGCCCGACAAATTCTTTATGATGATTGAAGGCGGTAATATAGACCACGCTCTGCATGCCAACGACGGCGGGGCTGCCGTTAAAGAAATTGTAAATTTCAACCAGGCTCTTGACGTGGCCTTTGAGTTCTATAAAAAACATCCCGACGAAACTCTCATTGTTGTTACTGCCGACCACGACACCGGAGGAATGAGCCTCAACGCTCACAACGAGAAAGGGCTCTTCTACATAGACCTTCAGAAGATTTCAAAAGAAGAATTCAATGGCTACTGCAAGTCTCTTCTCAAAAGCAGAAATGTCTACACTTGGGATGATATGCGCCAATATCTTGCCGACAATCTCGGCCTATTCCGTGTAATTCCTGTATCGGGCGAGAAAGAAGCGGAATTGAAAGATATGTTCGACCGCACGTTCAATCTACGCAACACTGCCGACCAGAAAACGCTTTATGCAAATTTCAATGCTTTTGCCGTTGATGTTTTCAAAATATTCAACGATGCCGTAGGTTTCCGTTTCACTGCAACAGGGCACTCGGGCAACCCCGTGCCTGTGTTTGCCATCGGTGTTGGGGCAGACCGTCTCAAAGGCTTCAACAATAATACCGATATTCCCGGTATTATCCTTGAGGCTGCAAAAGGAAAATAAGAATATTTTTCTTCCTAAAATAGAAAAGCAAGCTTCGGAACTATCCGAGGCTTGCTTTTTTATGATCTGCGCAATGCCGTTGCGCACTAACGCTTCACCATTTTAGACGTGCTTGTAGTGCCGTCGGCACGTGTGGTCTTCTCTATCAGGATACCTCGTGTGTTTTCATTGGCACGACGGCCATATAGATCATAATAATCGCGCCTTACAACGGGCGAAATGTCGTCTGTGCTCTCTTCAATTCCGGCACTGTCGGTAACAGGACATTTGGCTGCGTTGAGGATTTTGCCGCTTGCTGTATCCACAATGCCGGCCACTACATGCAGCGATGTGGCTTTCTCGATAAGTTTATCGCCCTTGAGGGATTTCATGCCGGCCGTGTCGAAACTGTAGCTGTGGGTATACATGCGGTCGGCTTCAGGATTGCCGTCGTAGCTCTTGGTAACGCCGTGAGGATCCGACATCATAACAACAATGTCGTTAAAAACCAATCCCGTAACCCTCGTACCCGAGGTGCAGAATTGCTCCATCTCTGGCATGGTGAATTCTTTAGGGTCATAGCCGCCATAACTGTTGTGCTGTGTCCACGTCGGATCTGTAAGCCCGTTAGCCACAAGGTAATAGAATATGCGGCACTCGGAAGGCATATCTTTTATAAAATGCGAATGCGCACTTATGCTAACCTTGCCGTCTTCATCTTTCGTTGCTGCAAGCTCTAAGGCTGCAGGGGTAAATTCAGCCCGTTTTATCTTCCAGTCGTCTTCTATGGTAGGAGTGTTGCGGAAGCCATAGTAGGGGTCTAAATCCCACTCTCTATCCATATAGGAATATGGAGCCGAAGGCACAGGCGACGGAAACTCGTCTTTCTCTGCAATAGCCATCTTGTCGTTGTAGTGGAAGGCGACACCTATGTAGTCGTCGGGGTGTACACGGTTCATATATTCCATGGCTGCGTAGCCGGCAGGGCAGTAGTTGCACCATAAGCCCGTATATTCTTCCAGAAGAGGATATTTAGGTATATTTTCGGAGTAGCAGAACACGTTTTGAACAAAGCTTTTGCTTGTGTTTGTGTTTGTTGTGCCGTCTATTTTTTCAATTGTGAAATCAACGGTGTTATCGCCCTTCTTAAGCATATTCGGGAAGTGGAGATCCAGCTCATATGCCTGTCCATATAGCATTTTTTTCTCTGGCGCGTGATTACGAGTGGTGCTTGTGCCGCCGTTGAAAGTAATGGTATATTCTATGTCGGAGACATCCGATTTGCCGTAGTTCACAAGCATTACAGGCTCATATGCGCTCTCTGCATCGTAAAACACATTTAAATCGTCGGTCTTCGCTGTGATAGACATATTGGCTGCATCCACAGGAGCATCCATTGTCACAGTAATGTCGGCTGCAACGTCGCGTTGTGCTGCCAGATCTGTCCATGAAGTATAGATTTTACTTGCATGCACATACAGTCCTCCCAAGTGCGCAAAGGCATTGCGCACTTGAACGGGATCGGCGGTAGAATCGTCGGTAACCTCCTTTATTGTAAAACTATAGCCTATGTAAAGACCCGACGAAGGTATCTGTAGGGCTTGCGGCAAAAGAGCTTTAGCACGACCATCGGCCACTGTGGCTGTCGTGCTGAAAATATCGGTTACTGGCGATTTGCCGTCCAAGGCCAATTTAGAGCCAATCCAGAGCTTGACCTCAGTGCCGTTAAGCTTGCTGATAAGTGGTACGGAAAACTCCGACACTTTAGCCCCGGCAAATTCAGCCCCGTCAAGGTACATGGCAACATCGTAGGTGTCGGCATATCCGTTGCCTATGCCGCGAAGCGGTGCAGATGCCTGAGCCGGTGAATATTCTATTGTGGTGGCCGATGCAGATACTGCAAATGCGGCCAAAAGCGGTAATAGCCGGAAATGTTTCATTTGGAGAAATCAATAATCCCGCCACTGGCCTTTTCCAGGGCCGGTGGCGGGACCGGTTTATGGTTTGGAGATTATCTTTAGCGCAAAACTACTTTTGCAGTTTCTGTGCGACCGCTGGTGTATACGGTAGTCTTGATGTAGAGACCGCGCTCGGGAGTCTCTATACGGCGACCGGCAAGGTCTGTATAGAATTCTTGTGCAACGGAGCCCTTGTCGCTTGCTATTTCTTCAACACCGCTTAAACTCCAGGTGCTTATTGCCGATAAATATTCTTTATCGCCGTCTACATATTTTTCCTGGATGCTATAAGCGTCGTGGTCGCTGGAATAGATTGAAATAGAACGGCCGGAACCGCCGGTGTTTTCAAGATCGTAGCATGTGAAATCGTAGGGAATCCATTCCATGGGTTCGTCTAGATCTTCAAAATCATCGGGATCGAGAATATAGGGTTCGCCGTCAAGGAATACGCGGTAGTAGATGTTTTTGGTATCGAGCATTTGGCCTTCAACGTTCACGGTAGAAAGGGTTACGTCGATATAATCCCAACCCTGGTTGGGGAAATTTGGGTAAATGACAACATCGGTGATTATTGGAGCGGCAGGAGTGAAATCCTCAATTTCTTTAATCGGGGTGATTGTCAAGCCTTCCATTCTCTCAAAGCTAAGCATTCCTTTGTAGCGCTCGCCGGGACAGAATAAAAGGGTGTTTTCAGCTGTAAATGTGCCTTTTTCGGAATCATATATGAGATTGAACGACGGGAGCAAAACATTTTCGTAGATACCCCAAAGCATGAGTCTGTAGCCCAAACGGGGGTCTACACCCATATATTGTTCAGATTCCATCTTCAATATGCCGTCAACAATTGTTCCTTTTGCCCATGCGTCGGGGAGCATGGCGCAGAGCCCCTGGGCATAGAAATCGTTGCCGTCGAAACCGCATTTGATGGTACGGGTGTAGCCGCTTGCTTCGCCTGTATAGTTCAATATGTAGTCGCTGAGTTCTATACCGGCAGGAAGCTCCGTCATTTTATTATTAAACGGTGTGAGTTCTATGGCATAAGCACCGTCTTTCGACCATGCTCCCGACGCTGTGCTGTAGCCAAGGATAACAGACTTGTCATCTGTCTCGGTCCAGCTTATCACCCCGTCTTCATCTACGTTGAATTTCAATTCATTGGGCGCTTCAGTATCTACGGCATAGTCAAACTTGCCTTCTATAAGTGAGGTGTTTACCATGCGGTTGTAGTAGAGGCCGCTCGAAGCTTGCTGCGGGAACTTGAAAGTAATGGTAGAACCTTCTTTCTCTCCAACTATATACGAGCCGTAGGTCTGGTTGACAATCGGATTAAGCCAATAAACGGTATTACCGTCGTAGGCTATCTGTGAAGGAAGCATGGACTCTTCTACCGGGAAATCTGAACCCCAGAAAGTGGTGAACAGCCAACCGGCATAGTTGTATTCTTGTACCACTGCATCAGCAGGTACTGTCGTGACGATTTCTGCCGCAGCAGTAGCTGTGCTTGCTAAAGCAAGTCCGAGCACAGCAACAAGAGTAGATGTTTTTTTCATTTAGTAAGGATTTTATAGTTTTGTTGTGCGCACAAAGATATAAATAAAATGTCATTTTGTCAATAAAATAATGAAAAATAGTTGTTTTTTTATTATTTTATTTAAATGATGACTATATTGCGGCGCTAATGGGTTGCAATTTAGATAATTATATGTTCGGCGTTTTTTTATCATTTGCCATAAAAAAACCGTCGGCGGTTGCCCGTCGACGGTTTTCTATATGAGGATTTCAGTGTTTAGCGGATGAATACTTTGCTGCTGCCTTCAGAGGTACGGCGGATGTAGAGACCTGTTGTGGGGTTTTCTACGCGGATACCCTGGAGGTTGTAGTATTCGGCCGATGCGTCGCTGTCGCTAACGGTGATTTCTGCAACACCGGTGGTGAGGTCTTCGCCTTCAACGGCCATGGTCTGGCTTGCCAAATCCAATTTGAGGTTGGAGATCTTAGAGTCTGCACCTACAATGAAGGTGTTTGCATTTGCAAAATCGCCCTTGCTTGCTTTGAGGGTCAAAGTCTGGTTGGCGTCGCCAAGGTTAGCGTCGGCTGTAGCAGAACCGTAATGGGTTGCGCCCTGTGCTTCAAGTGCGCTCCAGTCTACGTCGGCACGGTTGTGGAGAATCTTGCTTTCTGCTTCTGCGCGCATGGGTGCATATGTTACTGCTGCTGCATCAAGTTTACGGTCGGTAAATTCGATGTGGCCAACTGTGTATTCGTTGTTGCTGTGGAAACCTTGGATCACAGTGAAAGCGGGGAATTCATATACGCCGTTGCCTACTTTCTTGCCTTCGATAGGATTAGCAAGGTCGTAAACGCTGTAGCCGTCGGCTTCAATGTGGCCGTGCAAGTACATTACCTCTGGATATTCTACAAGGCGGTAGAGTGAAACTGCATTTTGTGCCGCTTTGCCGTAGTTGGAGAAATATTTAGGAGTTGTGGAAGGGTTAAAACGGAGACCGCGTGCTGAGTAGCCCTTGCTGGTGATAAAAAGTTTACCTTCTTCAAAAGTGATGGTGAATTTTTCTTTATCGCTTGCTGCAGCATCGGCTTCTACCATATTCTGGTTGCTTGTTCCGGTGAAGCTTATATATTTTTCGCCTACTTTGATAGAATATATGTTGTCGTTTTCTGCTTCTCCGGCATATTGCAATTCAACTGCTGCAATGCCGTCGGTGTTGATAAACAAACCGTTTTCAACAGTAATTTCTATACCGTTGTAGTGTTTGGTGTCGAATTCGCCCAATGCATAGAATGAGGAACTTGCAACTACTTCGCTAACAATGATATATTTGCCGCCGTCTACGATTTCGTCTTGGCTGGTTACAAGGCGGTAGTGCTCGGCAGGTGCTATTGTATAGCTGAAGCTTGCGGTAGCTGCTACATCGTCGTCGTTATAGGCTGTTACTTCAAGAGTGAAATCGGATACTTGGTCTACAGTGTATTCAAGGATTTCTTCTGCAGATGAGCCGCTTGTTTCTCCTACTGTCCATTCGTAGCGAACAGCATTCTCAGCCAAAACGGTTATTACCTGGCCTTTCTTAACTTCTGTTCCGTCTACAGGATCTGCAATAAATTCGCCTATTTCAGCAGCAGGTGTGATGGCAACAGTGAATTCGAGAGCCAATTCGGGGAGTTCATTGCCGAGTGCGTCTACAGGCACAAGACGGAATGTCTTGCCGTTGTCGGCCTTAGTGAAGGTGTATTCAAATGCAGCTTCTTTAACTACAGCAGCTTCTTCGCCTATGTAGAGGTTGATAGCTTTTGCGTTGGCAGAAGCGAAATCAACTGCGGTGCCGCGGTCAAGGCTCATAACGCCGTCTACAATTTGGGCAGCAGTTTCTACTTGCTCGGGTGCGGCAGGTTGGGAAACCTCAACCATAAACATGAGGGTTTCGCTCACGAGTTCTCCTGCTTGGCCATAAACAGCTACCATTGCGTCTTCTGCAAATGTAGTGGTGTAGGGGTTGGCAACTTTTTCAAATGTGTCGCCGCCGTCGAGTGAGAACATGAGGTATTCTGCTTTTTCCGACGTGAAAGTAACCTTATCCAAAGTTGTTACCGCAAGAGTTTCGTCTATGATTTCGCGGTCGCAAACAACAGCCTCGGGTTGTACTATTACAGGCGATGCAGTAATTTCAAGGGGTTGGAACTGATCGTTGCCGTTGAAGCTGCTGCGGATACCGGTCATGTCGTATTCAACGGTCAAATCGGTGGGCAGAGAAATGGTAAACTGGTTGTAGCCGGCAAATGTAGCGCCGTCTTGATTGAGAGTGAAATTTTTGCTGCTTACACCGGAGATAGTCACGTTTTTCAAAGAAACGAGTTCAAACAGTGGCATTTCTGCAAGAGTTGCCACTGTCGCTGCGGTGGGCTCTACAGGAGCTGTTGTTTCAAGTTTAGCTCCGAGAGTATAGGATTGGAGCTGTTTGTTCTGGCCATAAGTGTTTGCGGTACCTGTAACGCCGTCAAATTGGTCGCCGTTCACATAAGATGTGGTCTGGTTGTAGAGAAGACCGTTGCCGCCCTTGGAGTCTTTTGCATAGAGGTATTTGCCGCTGTTGGCATATACGGTGATAGTACCGTTGATAGTACCGCTGGCTTTACCTGATTCAAAGAATTCTGCGAAAGATTCGATGGCTTTTTCGTAGGTGCATTCTTTTGTTGCAACTTCGCTGACGTTTTCACCGTTGTAGGCAATTGCGCTGACGGTAACTGTTTCGGTGATTGCAAAAGGAGCGTCGTAGAGAGTGGAAGCGTCAGAAGGTGTTGTGCCGTCGAGGGTATAGTAGATGGAAGCACCTTCTGTTGCGCAGCTCATAGAAACCACATTGTTGCTGCAAGAAATTACAGGTTTTGCAACTGCATTGGGATCTACATCGCCTGTTTGTCCATAATAGCGAACAGCATCTAATGCGAGCCATCCATTGTTGTTGGCTTTTTGCAAATCAATGCTGAGTCTGTAATATTGGTTCGCTTTAGGACTCGTGATTGCGAATTCTAATGTTTTGCTTTGGCTTGCAGAAGAAGGAAGGTCGGCATTTTCGGCAACTACATAAGAGTCTGCATTATCAAAAGTTTCATTGTCGCTCACATAGAGGGTAATGTTGTTGATTTTGTCGCTTGTTCCTCTCTTTATCGTATAGACATCAAACTCAATTTTATCTATAGAAGCTGCTATAGCAAAATCGGTGCTGAAAGTTGCGACATATGCGCCAGTAGTATTACTCTTATTGCCGCAGCGCATTGGATGTGCTTCCCAATTAGTGGCGTTGTTATTGTTGCTGAAGCCTTTTGCGGTCCAGGTGTTACCGTTATCACCGCTAACAGTAATGGATGTGTTGTATTGGTTGGTTGCACCCATATTACTCGTTGAAGGAGTAATGGATACAACGGGATCTTGCGCAAAGGTGAATGAAGAAGCACCAATGGCAAGCGCCAAAGTTAGTAAAATTTTTTTCATAAAAACATTGAAATGATTGAGAATGAAATGGTTTATATGCCCTTGTGTGAGGGCAGGGAAGAGGATTGTAAGGATCAAACGGAGGTCAGGCGGCCCCCTATAGCATTGCAAGCGCAAAATTAAGAATTTTTAGCGGATTACGCAATTATTTCTTTTAATTTCATGCTTTTTCTATGCTGAATAGAGACAAAGCGGCCACAGAATATGTTGTCTCTGTGGCCGGTTTATAAATTTGTGGCTATTACACGGGGATTTTGTCTATCCTCCGTTGGTGGCGTCCGCCTTCAAAGGGTGTCGATAGGAAGGCGTCGAGGATTTCCACAGCCAATTCCGGGGTGATGAACCGTGCAGGCAGCACGAGTACATTTGCATCGTTGTGGGCGCGGGCCAGTCGTGCCAGTTCCGGTGTCCAGCAAAGGGCGGCGCGGATTCCCTGATGTTTGTTGAGGGTCATTGCTATACCGTTTCCGCTGCCGCACATGGCAATTCCCGGGTAGCACTTGCCGCTTTCAACTGCTTGGGCACAAGGGTGGGCGAAATCGGGATAGTCGCAGCTTTCGGCTGAGTTTGTCCCAAAATCTTCTACCGCTATCCCGTTGGATTCAAGATAGCCTTCAAGAAAACTTTTAAGTTCATAGCCGGCATGGTCTGAGCACATAGCCGGTTTGATTCCGTTTTTTAAAATACTCATATATTAAAAATTAGTCACTTATCATTGTTAACTATAAAACCCTTGCCAGAAGATTCTTGTTCATGTCTACGAAATTCATGACACCAAGTATCGATGGTAGGTTTCCGCGATTATCGTAGGGGGCGGCGGCGCTTATGGTGGCACGGAACTGTACTCGTCCGTCGGCACCAGATTGGCTCTTCCAACCCCATATACCTTGTATGGCCGCTATCTGCAGGGGCGTGAACGGTGCATGGTTGGGACGTGCCTTGAGGATAATTTCCCAATATCCGCCATGATAGTGGTATATGAAATCCATGCAGTATTGCCCTTCTACATTTTTCGCAGTCTCGAATTTGTTGGCTGAGATGTTGAAATCCAAGGAACATGTGCGCATGTCCTCATCCCATAGCCATGAGCCTTCTAATTCTTTGTGGAGCAGATAGGCAGGTAGCGAACGGGCAAGGCTGTGTTTGGCTTGCTGCTTTTTGAGCAATACTATATTAGGGTATGGCAATTTATTTTCCTCAATCAAGAATAGCCCGTTTTCCATATACCCCGACGCCCGTTTCATGGCCATGGCATACATGGGGGCGTCTTTAGTGCCTTCATCAAAGTATCGCTTGAAGATATGGGTAAAGGACTCATCGTTGAAAAATTCGCTCCATTCGTCGTCTTTTGCAGGTAGTTTACACCTTTTCATAAAAGGTCCGAAGTTTGTTGTGCCGGTTCCTCGTCGGGCAATGTCGCCGAATTGGAAAATTTCTATGGCCAATTTCCTGCTGTTCCTCATGAGGAAAATCTTGTCGCGGAACTTTTGGAGATAGTTTTCCGCCTGCCGTAGATTATATTGGCTTAGCTTTATGAGCAAGTCGTGGTTGCCTTGTAGGAAAAAATTGAGCGATTGGTTGGAAATTATCTGGCGGAAGAAATTTTCCCAATCGGCAGAGTCAGATAAGCGCATGCACATGAAAAAGCGGTCGTCGGGGCGATACATGTTGTTGCTTTTCAGTTTCGCTTTCGGGAGGCGGCATATATTGTCTATCCCTGCTGCAAGCATTTCTGCGGCCAGGTCCATAGCGCGGAGGGTGGCCGTGTCGGCAACTTTGCTGTTGTTGGAGTCGTCGCTGCGGTTGAGAAGATACCAAGCCATGCGCACAATGTTTTGCTCGCTTACCGACGGTTTTTTTATCATGAGCATGAGAGTGCCGCATAACGGAACATAGTTTATGGCATTGATACTCTCGGTGCTCCGCCAGTCGGCTTCACGTATGAATTTGAGGCTATGTCTGTCGTAGATGTCGGAGAGCCGTTCAATGGCATTGAAAACCAGTTTGAGCCATGCTATGTCGAACGACGGATTATCCAAGATATATGCCTGTATCCACTCCCGTTGTGTCATGGCTTCGGAATATTCGTCGTAGTTTCTTATGTAGTCTTCCATCACCTCGCGCCGCGATTGATACTTGCCTTTTTTCTTCTCCGGTTTTTTGAGGATTGAATTTCCTGTGTTGGAATGGTAATGCTGGTGGATGATTACAGCCAATTTCAAGAACCCTGAGAAGCCGTTATCGGCATTATTGCCTTTTTTGCGGTGTTCCCAAAAGAAATCTTGCCACTGCTCCCACAGTTGCCCTGCTTTGAGTTTGTCTCCGGCTGGCGAGCGGTTTATGAGGGTAGGGCGTATCTGCTCCTGCGAAGACAGTGCCTCGCCTCGGCTGTTCATGTAGAGGTATAGCCTCTCCCCTTGCTCGCTCAGGCCGGTGTCGAAATAGTTGAATTCTATGAAATTTTCCAGATAGTCCAAGAATTTCGTCGCAGGCTCGTTTAATTCCTTGATTTTGCTGTGCAATAATTTGAAATTAGAGAGTATGGCTTTCACCGTGGGGTCTTTCGAGTATTCGCTGCTATAGTAGTAGGGACTCTCGGTGGCGAAATCTTTGTCGGGATTCTCGAGCACGAAATCTAAAAAATCTACAAGGAAAGTGTGCGCTCCCTCGCGGACACGGTAGTCTAACTTGGGACATCGGTTTTTGAAGAACCGTTTCCTGAACGAATCTCTTGCGCTCTGCCCGGCTTCGAGGGCGGTGGCAAGGAGCATGAGAAATAGCGTGGTGATGCGCTGTTGGCCGTCTATGAGGTAGAACGCCCGATTGTCGGAGCGGTCGTAGTAGGCATATATGAAACCGATACGGGTGTTGAAAAGGAGACGTTCGTATTCTGTTGTGAGGAAATCTGTTGCATGCTGTTCTATCTTTATGCCGGCATTGCGGATGTCGAGAGAAACATTTACTTTTTGGCGGAATTTGGTGTGGATAGAACAGAAGAGCTTCTCTACGTTTTGCTTTTGCCACACGTAGTCGCGCTGAATTTCGGGTACGATAATCTGATCGATATCGTCGTTGTCTAAAAGCTGGCTTAGCGAATAGCGTCCGGTTCTCATGTTTGTTCCTCCAATTCCTTTAATTCTGTTCTTATTTCCTCATTTCGCTTCATCATCCACTCGTGGTGGGCGTCGACATCGTTTTGTTCCCAACGCGCCAAGTCGGTGGAAAATTGCTTGCACCCGTTCAAGTTGAGCGATTTTGAGAACACAGCTGCAGTGTGGGGCGGGATGAATTCGCCTTTTTTCATCATATCCATTATGAGGATGCGCTTCACTATGTAGGGGTAGTTGCTCACTTGGATATTGTTTTCTTTCTTGAGGAGAGCCATGTTGCCCATGTCGTCGACATTGGATAGGGTAGCGTAGAGGGTTGGTATGCTGTCGACGCTTATGTCGTTGCCGAGTGCTATGTCGGTTTTGAGCTGGTCTGTCTCCGGCCCTTCCGGGTAGTTTGCCGTGTCGGAGTCTATCAAAGCTATTACTCCGGCTCTGCATATATCTGGCACTGATATGGATTCTTTGGGATTCTGAGGCCGTACGTGCTCGTATTCCCACCGGAGTGTGTCGTAGCGAGGAAAATTGAATTTTACAGAATCGATTTTTCCGCCTTCCGGAAAAACGTTGAAGCTAAGCAGCAAAGGGGTGAGCCGCTTGTCTTTGTAGCAAATTGCGCCGTCTTTCAGATTTGGGATAATGGTTTGCGCCCGTTGTGCTAACTCTTTGAGTATCACTTTCTCCGACTGCGCAATGTACTTGCGCAGTTGGTCTATGCGATGTTTTTCGTCGCCGAAAAGACACAGGCCTAATAGATTGTAGAATTTTGGGTCTTCGTAAAGGCTTCTGAACCGTTTGTAGTAGCGTATGAGACGGTTCATGTATTTTTGACCGTCTTCGTCGGTGGCAATCAAATCGTTGAAGCGGTTGAACAGCCTATAGCCGCTGTCGTTGTTTTCTGTGGTACTGTTGCTGTCGAATCCGGCCACGAATGCCTTTATGATATCGCTTCCGGCTTTATCTGCCTGAGCTTCGTTGTCGGTTGGCAGCAAGAGCCTGAGGAAATGCTCCATGGCTTGTGTGGCAATGCCGTCGGTGTCTTTTGCCGCATCTTTGCCGAAGAAGAAATGGCAAACGTCTTTCTGTTGGAACCAATTTTGGATTTCGTCCCACAAGCGGCCATTAACACGGCGCTGCTCCATTATGTTGAAATAGTCTAATGGCCGTCCTAAACGGTCGTTGCGCATTACGTTCTTTGTGAGTATCAGTCCCTTGATGAGGAACGCGTTGGTGAGAGGCACGTTGTTGCCGTTGAGGTTCACGAATGCTTCTTCTGGTTTTACGTTCTCGCTCTCGCGGTTTAAGATTATTTTGACGTTTTGGCGGAGATAGCGGTCGAAATCCGTGAGTTTACCCTTTGAGGCTAAAATATCCACAAACCTGTCTATGCATTCCACTGCATGCGATAGGTAGTGGCGGTCTTGTGAGGAGTCGTCGGGTTGTGATCCTTTTGGCCGTCGGCCTAATGTGTCTACAAGGTTTTCGTTGCTCTGGAATCGTTGGTAGCGCAATTTCCCGGCTGCAATGTTTGCAATGCCGGGGTCGGCTTGGTTGAGGCGTGCAAAAATGAGAGCCAAGGTGGTGAGGCGCTGTTGCCCGTCGATAAGCTCATATTCGCCGTCGGTTGTTTTGAGAACCGTTATGAATTGGAGGAAATAGTCGCCGATACCTTTGTCCATTGCATCGGCAACGTCTACAAGCAATTGTGGCACTTGGTCGTAGCAGTTTGCCGACGACCATTTGTATCCTCGTTGATAAGGACCTATGTAGTAGCGCGAGAGTCCCTCCGAACTTAAGGCTTCGCCGAAGATACCCTCTACTGGATAGATAAATTCGTTTTTCATGTTTGGCGGATTTCAGGATTTTAAGGTAACAGTAAAAGAATATGCTCCGCCGGGAGGGGTAAGAGACAAAGAACCGGCAGTGAGACGCCTGTTGGCAACGACGGGTTCTGTTTTGGCCTGGGTCGTTGAGATTGTGAAAAGCCCTTCTGCTCCAGGCTGCACGTGACGGCGGTAGAGTTCGAGGCATAGATGTCCCATTGTCATTCGGAGGTTTAGCTCGATGGCCGGTGCGAGTGTTCCGTCGTTGCATGTGAGCATGTCTATTCCCAAGGGACCGTCGTAGTCTGTGCCTATTATTTCTTCTAAAATTGGCGGCAAAGCGTTTTTGACGGCATGGAATGTTGTAGAGGAGCATTCGGCACAAATTCGTTGCTCTATTAGCTCTTGGGGCAGAAGGATATTTCCGGCATATGCTGCAAAACCGTCGGTCTGGAATAGTGAAAGGCCTGCAAATGAGGCTTTTCCTGCTTCCATATTGAAGAGCATGGCAAAATCGGTGCGTTTGTCTAATTTAGCTTCAGCCAAGACGCTGCCCTGGCGTTGTATCATGCCTTCCAATTGCGGCATGAGTTTTGTGAAAGTGTTTTTGTCGGCAGGGATAATACCGCGACCCGACGATGACCATGGAAGTTTGAATATGGCCTGTGTGTTTTTATCTGTGAAAGCCCTGAGTTCTTCTATGGTGCGTAGTTCGCAAGCCGGAGCTGTGATACCTTCAATTCCTTGTTCTACAAGCCTCACACCAATGGCTGCAGCTGTGCGGCGGTGTGATAATTGTCTCATTTCCTCTAATTTAAGTGCGCAAGGCAATTGCGCACTTGTAAAACCGAGTTTGCTGAAAACGCGGCATGAAGCTTTAGACCATCCCCAAGGGGCAGGGCGGTAGTTGGCAGGTTGGTAGTCGAAAGGTAATATGTCGAGGCCGAAAAGATCGTTCATCTTCTTGACCCATGCTCCGTTTATGCCCGAGGCCACAAATCTGTCGCCTTCGTTTCCATACCACATAGGCAGGGCTTCTCCGGCCATGCGTAACTTCACGGCAGCCGGCGGCGGCGTGTAGTTGTCGAGATTTTGCGCAAGGGCAAGGTCGTTTTCAGGGAAGAAGAGATGAAGGAGTCGCATTGTAGTATGGGTATTTGATGTCCCAGAGGAAAAGAGGTTGGGCAGGCATTGAAGTTCCTGCGGCGCAGCGGTCTTTTTTTTCTAAAATATTTAGTATTTCGTCGGGTTTCATCTTTCCCCGTCCCACGATTGCCAAGGTGCCTACAACGGCTCTTACCATGTTGCGGAGAAAGCGGTCGGCAGTAATTTCGAAATAGTACCGGTTGCCTCCCATAGGTATCCACTGCGCCCGGGTGAGGTTGCAGATGTTTGTTTTTGTATCGGTGTGGAGTTTTGAAAATGATGTGAAATCCCGTTTCCCTGTGAGTAGTGCTGCTGCACGGTTCATGTCGTCGAAATTAAACGACGGCGGTGCTTGCCATGATAAATCGCCAGTGAACGGATTCTTGCCCGAGTGCACGAAATATCGGTATGTGCGCTCGGTGGCGTCGAAACGAGCGTGAGCCTCGGCATGTACTTGGGTAAAAGAGTATATTGCGATGTCGGGTCCGCACAGGCTGTTGAGACTCAGGATGAAGCGTCTGTCTGCGGGGTTGAATCCGTCGGGTAGATCCACGTGTGCAACCATCATGCGGGCGTTGACGCCGGCATCTGTTCTGCCGGCACCTACTATCGGCACTTGGCAACGCAAAAGCGTGGCAAGAGATTCTTCGATGCGTCCTTGCACCGAAATGTCGTCGGGCTGTATTTGCCAACCGTGGAACGCCCGGCCACGGTAGGCCAAGAGCATGAACCACCGCATGGATTATTTTTCGAGATAAGTGTAGCCGAAAAGCCCCGAGCGGTATGTGCTGATGAAATTGCGTCCTTCTTCGGGTGTTATTTTACCGGCTTTCATAGAGGCTGTCACCCATGCCTCAAGATTGCGCACAAGCTTTTTGGGGTTGTACTGCACATAGTTGAGAACTTCGTCGACTGTTTCGCCTGCAATTATCTGGTCTATCTCATAGCGGTCTTTGTATACGTTGATATGCACGGCGTTTGTATCTCCGAAGAGGTTGTGGAGGTCGCCGAGTATTTCCTGATAAGCTCCGACGAGGAACACCCCTAAGTAGTATGGTTCGCCCGGTTTTAGCTGATGCACCGGCAAGGAGTTTGCAGTGCCTTGCGGAGAAATGAAATTTGCTATTTTGCCGTCGGAATCGCAGGTTATGTCTTGCAGGGTTGCCGTTCGGACAGGCTTTTCGTCAAGACGTGATATCGGGGCTATGGGGAACATTTGATCTATAGCCCAACTGTCGGGGAGACTTTGGAAAAGCGAGAAATTGCAAAAATATTTGTCGGGGATCATTTTTGCGATTTTGCGCAAGTCTTCGGGCATGTGTTTCATTGCCATGGCTATCTCTCCTACTTCGCGGGCTATCGACCAGAAAAGTTTTTCTATCTGAGCACGAGTTTTGAGGTCTAACATGCCGAGGCTGAAGAGGTCGAGGGCTTCTTCTCGTATTTGGAGTGCATCGTGCCAACTTTCAAATAGCCTGGGACGGTCGAGTCTGTCCCAGATGTCGTAGAGTTCCCGTGCCAATTCGTGAGCGTCGGGTTCTATTTCTTCCGAGTCTCTCCATATTGGTAGCTGAGTGGTTTCCAAGACTTCAAAAATCAAGACGGAGTGGTGCGCTGTGAGCGAGCGCCCGCTTTCGGTAATGATGTTTGGCTGCGGAAGGTTGTTTTTTGTACACACATCTACGATAGCAGAAATTGCGTCGTTGGCATACTCTTGGATTGAATAGTTCATGGAGCTTTCGCTGGAAGAGCTCCGTGTGCCGTCGTAATCAACACCGAGACCTCCGCCTATATCTATGAATTCTACCCCGAATCCTAATTTTGATAGTTGCACATAGAACTGGGTTGCTTCTCGGAGAGCATTTTTTATGACGCGTATTTTGTTGATTTGGCTGCCGATGTGGAAATGGATGAGTTTGAGGCAGTCTTTCATGTCGCGTTTTTCAAGGATGTCGAGTGCTTCGAGAAGCTCGGAGGAATTGAGGCCGAATTTACTTTGGTCGCCACCGCTTTCGCTCCATTTGCCTGCGCCTGTGCTTGACAGTTTAATGCGTATACCTACATTTGGCCTCAATTTCAATTTCTTGGCAATTTCCGAAATCATGCGCAACTCGTTGAGCTTTTCTACCACAAGATAGATGTGCCGGCCCATCTTTTGTGCTAAGAGAGCCAGTTCTATGTATGCTTCGTCTTTGTATCCGTTGCAGATGATGAGCGCGTTTTCGTCGATATTTGTTGCCAATACGGCGTGTAGCTCGGGCTTAGATCCTGCTTCAAGGCCTATGTTGAATTTTTTGCCGTAGGTAACTATTTCTTCTACTACCGGACGCATCTGGTTTACCTTTATGGGGTAAATCATGTAGTTTTGGGCCTGGTAGCTGTATTCTTTTGAGGCTTTTATGAAGCAGTTGGAGATTTTTTCAATCCGGTTGTCGAGAATGTCGGGGAATCGTAAAAGCACCGGTGCAGAGATGTCGCGCACCTGGAGCTCGTCCATCACTTCTTTGAGGTCCACCGAGGCATATCCCTCTCGCGGAGTAACAATGATATGTCCGC
>CAJTUG010000010.1:44546-62072 GCA_910579605.1 uncultured Muribaculaceae bacterium
ACAGCTCCTCGCTGTCTTCAATGCGCCATTTTCTCATCGGCTGGAAAAGTGTATATTATGGAGTTACGTTAAATTATTCCACAAAAGTACAAAATTTCCGTTTTGGCGGCAAATCTTTTTGTGGTTTTGTATAAACACAAACAATAAGGTTTGCCGACTCATCGTCGGCAAACCTTATTGTTTATCTACTGCTAAATAGTTAATTATACTCAGGAAAGCTTGGTATGAGACGCCAGGGGCGGTATGTCTCTCCCAAACTCTCGACTGTGCGGTGCCAATAGCGGTCGCCGCTTTCTGTGAGAATCGCTTCGGGTGATTGCGGCGTATTGGCGAGAACCCAGGATTCTTCTTTGATTTCGCGTTCGAGTTGTCCGGCGGTCCAACTTGAGTATCCGACGAAGAAACGCACAAAACCTTCGGTTGGATATCCTGAGTTCACGTAATTTTTGATGGCTTCAAAATCTCCGCCCACATATAATCCAGGGGCAAATTGTCGGGCTCCGGGTATTATTTCGCCTAATGAGTGGATAAAGAAAATCCTGTCTTGTCCGAGCGGACCGCCGCAGAATACCGGAACGATGTTTTCGGTTTTTATGCCTTCTAAAAGATCGCTCAAAGCAAACTCGGTGCGGTTGTTCATTACGACGCCCGTGGCGCCTTCGTCGGGGAGGTAGTCTATCAAGGCCACCACGCCATGGTTAAAATATGCTTCCTTCATAAAAGGCTGCGACACTAACATTCCTCCGCAACTCAGCTCGGCTTTGGGCGAGGGGACTTTAAACAGAGTGGTGGTTATATCTTTCATAATAGCAGTAGTTAAAACGTTGACTAATATGTAATGTAAACGTTTTAAACTGCTGCTTGGTTTATTGGTTTGCAATTTTCCAGGCGATGTATGCTATGTAGCTCAAAACCATGAGCAATCCTTCTATGCGGTTGATGGTTTTGTTGCTGAAAAACCAGCCGAATATCCAGAATATCAAGGAGGCGGCGGCAAGGACGAGAAGGTCGGCGATACCTATGTTTCCGAATGATAATGGCAGGATTGTCGAGGTTGCTCCTAAAACGAAGAAAATGTTGAAGATATTGGAGCCTATCACATTCCCCACGCACAAGCCGGGGAAGCCTTTGATTGCAGCGGCTATGCTTGTGGCAAGCTCGGGGAGGGATGTCCCTGCGGCAAGGATTGTCAAGCCAATGAGTCCTTCGGACCAACCCATTGACCGAGCCAGGCCTGTGGCGCCGTCGACAAACCACTCGCCTCCGAAAACAAGAGCTGCCAATCCCCCGAAAATGAAGATTAAAGCTCTCCACAGAGGCATTTCTTTTTTACATTGTTGTTCTTTGGTTTGAGTTGGAGCCGGGTCTGTCTTTTTTGCGCTTGCTATAGTGTAGCGCATGAAGATGATGAAGAAAAAGAGCAGCAGGATTCCGTCGACGCGTGTAAGGGTCATGGGAGTGCCGTCGAGAATTGGCGACGAACCCATGGTGAGCAGTACAAGCGACGAAAGGATAACTAAAGGTATCTCGTTGTATAGCAGTCCGTTTTCTACTTTGATGGGTTTTATTACCGCAACAAGGCCGATTATTATGAGGATGTTGAATATATTTGAGCCTACAATGTTGCCGACGGCCATTGAAGGAGCTTGATTTACGGCGCTTGTGATTGACACTACGAGTTCCGGTGCGCTGGTCATCATTGAAACAATGGTGAGTCCGACAATGAAATCTGACAGGCCCATTCTCCGTGCTACGGATGCAGACCCGTCGGTCATGAAATTTGCTCCTGCAAGAATCAGCAGCAAGCCGCCTATGAGCATTATTATATCCATGGTTATCGTATTGTTAAGTTGTTTGGTTAATTTGGCAATAAGCCTATATGCCTAAACATGTTTGCGTAGTATTCGGCTTTTTTCTCAAGTGCAAGAGGGTATGCACGGCTTGTTGATGGCATTCTCCAAAGCTCGAGTCCGGAAGGAGTGTTTGTGTACTCACCCATTTTCGGGGCTTCGGTGGATGTGAGCATTGCTACTACTTGGGATGCTTTCTCCCCGGTGGTGCACACGGCTCTGCACATGGGTATCTTTTCCAAAATAGAATCTAAATCTACAGGTTCTACTATTTCTAAAAATTTGTCGGATGCGTTGTCTTTCAGGCGCTTGACGGCATGGCCTGTATCGCTCATGGCAATTCCTTTTTCGGTAAGCAGCTCTTTGATGCGTTCTAAATGGTAGCTTTTGTTTGCCTTGTCTACCAAAGCCTCTGCGTTTCCCATGAATAACAGCCCCATTATTTTCCAGAAATCGTTTGTGCGGTTTGGGTAGTAGAATTCCATGGCCCATCGCTTTTTCTGAGGCGGGAATGTGCCCATGATAAGCACTTTTGCTTCTTGGGGTATCCACGGAGTGAACGGATGTAATTCGATGTCGGGATTATTTGCCATTTTTGTGTGGTTTCGAGTTTTGTGCCACAAAAATAATGATTAAATCTTGTAACAATAAGAAATAAAGGAGATAATTTGTAATAATCAGAAAAAAAAACTACCTTTGCAGCCGCAAAGTATGTTGTCTTGAGCAAAATGTCTGCCTATGGCAAACTGCAGCTTCTGAACCTTTGCGACATTTAACTTGAAAATTAACACATCACGCTGTTCACGGATAATATTAAACCGATGAAATCGATAAAATTCCATATCACATTTGCCTTGTTGGCCGTGACTCTCCTCACCAGTTGCCACGCACCTAAAAAAGTACCATATTTGGTGGATGCAGAGAATATACCGGTAGAGATTCTCTCGCAGCAACCGGCCTCAAAAGATCCAGTCATAACAATTGGCGACTTGCTGAATATAGAGGTTACCGGCAGTAATATAACTGCAGTGACTCCTTTCAATAAAGGCCGTGTAATAGACACCGAAGGCCGTATTTCGTCGGTATCCAAACAGTTGTCGAATGTTTCCGATGCCGGCTTGGAGGTTTCTACAGATTACTATCTTGTAGATGCAAATGGCAATATCGAATTTCCTATCGTGGGCCAGATTCATGTTCTTGGTCTTACGAAAACCGAATTGGCTCAAAAAATCGTGAATGAGATTTATCCCAAGTACCTCACGGAAAAACCCGGTGTAGATATCCGCTTGATGAATTTCCGTGTCACAGTTGCCGGAGCGGTCAAGAACCCCGGGGTCTACAGCAGCAAGAATGAAAGGATGACATTCTTGGAAGCCCTCAGCCGTGCCGGTGATATGGATATCAAAGGTGAGCGTGAGACAGTCCTTCTTTACCGTACAAATCCCGACGGTACACGTGAGGTTCACCGTGTGAACCTGCACGACCGCGATTTCCTTCTGTCGCCCTACATGAATCTCCAGCAAAACGATTATATCTACGTTGTGCCCAACTCCTCAATGCGTAAAAGCGCATGGCAACTTGATCCTGCGGTTTCGGCATCGCTCACTATCTTTGGCAGCGTTACCTCTATCGCTTCTCTCGTTATTGGTATCTTGAACTTAACAAAAGATTAATTGAAATGGCTACCGTACAGAACGAAAACTTTCATAACCAGACCGAACAAGAAGAAGCATTCGATACCACCGGTTTATTGTTGGACTATTTGACAAACTGGAAATGGTTTCTTTTGAGTGTAGTGATATGCCTCATAGGTGGCTATTTCTATATTGCCACTGTTATCCCGAAATATCGGATAGACGCTTCGATTTATCTTAGCGGTAATTCCCAAGATGTATCCAACGCCTTTAATCTTTCCGGCGGCGATAACCCGTTGGTTGCCATGAAGAGTTTTATCGACGAGACGGAACTTGAGGTGTTGAAATCTCGTAATAACGTGATTAAGATTGTAGACTCGCTCAATCTTTCGTATACCTACTACGAGAAAGGTACGCTACGCGACAAACCTCTCTACCAGAATAATGCTATTGTTGCGGAATTTGATTCGGCAGCTTTGGTTGCCTTGAAATCTCCGGTATATGTTACCGTTTCCGAAGCCGGCGACGAAAAATACAACATTACCGTTAAAACCAAATATAACGAGGTGAAAGAAGAGAAGAAGCTTGCCGATGTCTCTTTGCCTCAGGATATAGAACTTTCTCACGGTACGTTGCACCTCACACGTTCGGCTATCGTACCTGATTTTGAAGGTACTGAAAAGATTGTTATCCGAAGCCCTAAGGCAACGGCAAAAGCTCTTTCAAACGCTTTGAATATTGAGTTTGCGAAAAACTCGGAAAACATTATCCGAGTAAGCTTTATTACCGACGTACAGGCTCGCGGAGTAGATTTTATAAATGCCCTCCTTGCGTTCTATAACCGCGATATCATAGAAGACAAGAACCGTTCTGCCGTTCAAACCGAAGCTTTTATTCTTGATCGACTCGGAATGATAAACGATGAGTTGAAAGATGTTGAAAATCGTCTGAAAGAATATCGTCAGGCTCATAATATTACTGATATCCAGGCACAGAGCAGCCTCAATCTTACTCTCAAGAGCTCTTACCAAAACCAGATTGCGGATGTAGAAACGGAGATTGCCCTTATTGAAGAGATTGAGCGTATCATATCCAAAGCCAATACATACCAGCCGTTGCCGTCGGCTGTTAACGATCCTACAATTTCCCAAATCATAGAGAAATATAACCAGAGGATCACTCAGCTTAACCGCGCACTTGAAGGCAGCACGGCAAACAATCCTTTGGTGGCTTCGATGCAAGATGAAATAACACGCGATAAGGTGCGCATTATGCAGAACCTTAACGCGACAAAGAGAAACCTTAACAGCAAGCGCCAATCGCTTCTTGAACTTGAGAACCAAAGTGCCGGCCAGTTGGCTTCTACTCCAACCGTAGACAAGGGCCTTCAGGAGATTTTCCGCGAACAACAGGTTAAGGTAAACATCTATACATTCCTACTGCAGCGCCGTGAAGAAATAGCACTACAGAAAACTCTTGCTACCAATACTGCCCGTCTGATAGACGATCCTACCGGCGAGCTTCCTGTGTCTCCTAAAAAGATGCTTATATTGGCAGCGGCGTTTCTCTTGGGCTTGGCAATTCCTGCAGGTATAATCTTCGTACGCCGACAGCTGTTCCCAATATTCTCCGACCAAGAAGAATTGGAGCGTATTACTGATGTGCCTGTCTTGGGTGAAATCTGCCTTAATGATAAAAATACACACGACGATATAGTTGTGGGAACAAATGTGGCAACTCCGATAGCTGAATTGTTCCGATTGCTCCGCAACAACATGGCCTTTACCAGAAACGGCAGGGACAACAAGGTAATTCTTCTCACATCTTCAATCTCGGGAGAAGGAAAAACATTTGTGGCAACGAACCTTGCGCTCACATATGCTTTGGCCGGCAAGAGGGTTTGTGTTGTCGGTATGGACGTGCGTCGCCCGGCACTTGCCAAGCGATTCGGGCTTGATAACCACCGAGGCGTGACGACGTTCCTTTCGGGTCAAGAGAATGATGTGAATAAGCTTATAACCAAGAGCAATCTCAATCCCAATCTCTATATCCTCACCGCCGGTCCGGTGCCTCCCAACCCTAACGAGTTGCTCATGTCGCCCAACATGGATCGCCTTATGGAGCAATTGCGCGACGATTTTGATTATGTGATTATCGACTCTGCGCCTATAGGTGTGATTTCCGACACGTTCCTTATTCTCCGTCACTCAGATATCCAGCTCTTTGTTACTCGTGCCAAGTACTCGTCTAAGAGCTCTCTTAAAAATCTGCACCAAGCCATTAAACTTGGCAAATTCACAAGCGTTTATATTGTGCTCAATGGTGTGGATATCCGTTCTAATTCCTATCACTACCGCAGATATGGCGAGTATGGCCACTACGGAAAATCTCCAGCCTATGGTTACGGCTACTCGGAGAATAACAAATCTGAAGAATAATATTTCTTTTGTTTAGATATAAGCGACTCGGGCATAAGCTTGGGTCGCTTTTTTATTGTTGATAATTTAAAGTAAGCATACGGGGCAAAATGAACGTCAAGGTTGTTTCTTTGAGCCAAAAATAACGTTAAATGGCAAATTAAATACCAAAATTACTGTTTTTATCATTTTTTTAGCTCAAAAGTATTTAGTATTGAGGCATTTTTTATTATCTTTGCCAACTGATGTTTAATGGAAAAAAGAAAATTACTCCAATCGATAAAAAATGAAAAAATCATCAATTCTTGCTCTTTCTGTGTGCATGGCAATGGCCGTTAATGCACAAAGTAAGTTCGATGGCCCTACCGCTCAGCTTGTGGCCGGGCTTGAAGCCGCATCGTCTCCGGCATCTCGTGCTGGCGACGCTCTCCCTGTTCCAACTGCGGTAACTCCCGATCAATTGGTTACTGTTATTGTCACGTTGTCGCAAGACGCTTCTGCCGCCGATATTGCTGCGGCAGGATATTTTGTGGAAGACGATGCTGAAACGATGGCGCTTGTGACTCTTAAAGCATCTGAAATAGCTCAATTGGCACTCTTGCCCGAGGTTGCCGATATTTCCATGGGTTATGAGGTGTATTCTTTGCTTAAAGAAGCCCGTGCACTTACCGGGGTGGATGCTGTTCAAGCCGGAACAGATTTGGGAATGCCTTATACAGGAGAAGGTGTTATTACCGGCCTGATGGATAAAGGTCTTGATGTTAATCACCTTGCTTTTACCAAAGACGGCGAGCCTCGTGTGAAACGCTTCTGGATTATTACAGGGGCAGGAGCAATCCAGACTTACGATACCCCGGCTAAGATAAAAGAAGCTCCGGCCGACCACAACGATGAGACCCACGGAACCCATGTTCTCGGTATCATGGCAGGAGGCTATATTGAAAAAGCTCGAGTAGCAACAATGAATAATGCCGGAACGAGTGTTATTATCCGTTCTACCGGTAAGAACCCGTATTATGGCGTGGCTTATGATTCTGAGATTGCAGCTTGTGCGGGTACGCTTGCAAGCAGCAACATCACGACCGCTGTGAGCCGTATTTCTAATTATGCCACAGAGGTTGGCAAGCCTGCTGTCATTAATATCTCCCTGGGTAACAATACAGGACCTCACGACGGAACTGATGCAACAAGCCGCTATCTTGCTACCCGTGGCCGCGATGTTATAATCTGTATGTCGGCAGGTAACGAGGGCGATGCCGATTGCTCTATAGAGAAGAAATTTACAGCGGCCGATAAAACGGTCAAGACAATTGTTGCCGGTAATAATGCTCCCGGCGGAGTTGTCGATATCTGGGGTAGCGATTCCAATCCGTTGAAGGTGCAGTTTGTTATCGTTAACCGCATGACCGGCGAAATCAAGTATTCTTACGATATAACCCGCACTACCGGTACATACACTTTTGTTGGTAGCGCTTATGGTGGTAACTATATCAAAGAGCCTATTTTCTCCGAGGCTTTTGGCGACCAGGCTTCTTTGCAGATAACACCTTCTATCAATTCTGCCAATAACCGATATAATCTTTATGCTTATTTCAACTGTCCTGGCGGAACAAACAGAAACCTCGTTGGAGGATTTGTTGTTGAAGGAGAGGCTGGCCAGACTGCAAATCTTTTCTGCTCGCAAACTCTTGTGTTTACCTCCAGTAATCTCGCCGGTTTTACCAACGGTACGCCCGATAACTCTATAAACGGCATGGCGTGTGGCGAAAACATTATTTCTGTAGGTTCATTCAATTCGTGCAACAAATGGCCTACGATGCAGAATATCCGCAATGAGGGTAATAGATTTGGTGAATTGTATGGAATATCCAATTTCTCGTCTTATGGTACTACATTTGATGGCCGTCAGCTTCCCGACGTTGTAGGTCCCGGTAGCGAAATCGTGTCTGCTTATTCACGTTATTATGTGGATGGGGGCTATGATTTGGAAGGCGGAAAAGGAATGACAGTGTCTGTTAGCCAAGGCGATAATACTTATTATTGGAAATATATGAATGGTACTTCCATGTCGTCGCCTTTTGTTGCAGGCGTTGTTGCGTTGTGGCTCCAGGCTGATCCTACTCTCAATGTAGACAAGGTGAAGGAGATTATGAAAAAGACCTGCTCCCATGATTCTTATACAGAGATAGAACCATATCGTTGGGGCTATGGAAAAATCGATGCTCTTGCAGGTATCAAGGAGATTTTAAAGCTCAACGGCGTGAACAATGTAACAGCCGATGCGTCAAAGATTATCTTATCTAATCCTTCTGACAGGATTTTTGAGGCTTTTGCAGCCGGTGCTTCCCAGATGTCGGTGCAGCTCCACAATCTTGCCGGAGTTGCGGTGGCTTCAGCCCAGGTTAGCGGAGATACGGCCTCTGTTGATGCTTCTGCTCTTGAGGGAGGTCTTTATATCCTTACTGCTACCGACGGTGTGAACAAATTATCGCGGAAAGTAATGGTTAAATAATTAACCGTTGTACTATAAACTTTAAAGAGGCTGCTACAAAGGCAGCCTCTTTGAGTATGAGATAGAAAAGGCCGCAATTGCGGCCTTTTCTGATGGATATATTTTATATTTTTATTTGTAGAGGAAGCGGCGAATTGAGCGTTTAGGCGTTTTTTCAAATTCTTCGGGCATTATTTCTATGCTTTCAACTTGTTCGTAGGGCGCAACGATTTTGTTGAGTGTTTTACGGTTTTGTTCCATTATATCTGCCAGGTCGTTGTCGGTGACGCCGTCTGCTTTTACTGCTTCGGTGTCGGGATGGCACAATGCAACCAAATGCCCTCCCCGGTCTATTACGAGGCATTCGTTGACATATGGCATGTTGCTTAGTTTGCTTTCTATTTCTTCGGGATATATGTTTTGACCGTTTGCGGTGAGAATCATGGTTTTGTATCTTCCGCGGATAAACACGGTGCGGTTGTTGGGGCTCTCGAGCCATCCCATGTCGCCGGTATGGAGCCAACCGTCTTGTTCAAGGACCGCTTCGGTTGCGTCGGGGTTCTTGTAGTATCCTTTCATCACGTTAAGTCCTCTTACCATGATTTCGCCTTGAGGATGGCTGGAGTCTTGCAATGTTTCGTCTACGAGGATTTTGGCTTCCATAATACCGCTAAGGGTTCGCCCGGCAGAACCAGGCTTAAACCTGCGCCATGGCGAGTAGCTTATGAGCGGGCCGCACTCTGTCATGCCGTATCCGACGGTAAATGGGAATTTTATTTGAAGGAGGAAATCTTCGACTTCTCTGTTGAGCGGTGCTCCTCCTACAATAATTTCTTCGAAAGAAGCACCGAATGCTTCTACGAGTTTATTGCGAATGATTGCATATACAGCCTTGTCGAGCATGGGGACTGCCAATACCCAACGCATTGGTTTTTTAGTAATCATCGGCACTACCACTTTGCGATATATCTTTTCAAGGATGAGTGGCACGCAGATGATGAGCGAAGGGCGAACTTGCTTCATTGCCTTGAGCAGGAGCATGGGGGTTGGCGTTTTTCCTAAAAGGGTTACGTGCGATCCGACGGCAAGAGGCGTGAGCATGTCGAAGGCGCAGCCGTAGGCGTGTGCCAAAGGGAGGAACGACAAGGCTCTTGACCCTCGGTAGTGGAGGTTGGAACGGATTCCGAATACTACATTTCCGCGTAGGTTGTTGAGCGTGAGCATAACTCCTTTTGAAAACCCTGTTGTGCCCGATGTGTAGTTTATCAAGGCCGTGGAGTTGCCGTCGAAATGCTTATATTTAATGTCTGAAGCCCCAAAACCTGCAGGATAGCGTTTGCGGAAATATCGTGTAAGGCCCTTGACTAATTTGTTGAATTCGTTTGTCTGGCTCCGTTCGCGTATTATGGTTCGTGTGTCGAGTGAGATGACGGCTCTGAGCTGCGGCATAGCTTCGAAATCAAGGTTGGGAAACAGATTGTCGGAGCAGAACAGGAGCACAGAGTCGGAATGGTCTATTATGTGTGTAGCATCTGTAGGGTTGAATTCGGCAAGCACCGGCACAATCACGGCACCATATGTTATTGTTGCCATGAAAGTGACCACCCAATTTGGGTTGTTTTTGCCGAATAGTGCTATTTTGTCGCCGGGTTTTATTCCGGCAAGTTCGTAGAACAAGTGAAGGCGAGCAATGCGTCGTCCTAAGTCTCCGTAGTTCAAAGATTTGCCGGTGATATAGTCTGTGAGTGCCGGGAGGGAGAAATTATCGGCGAAAGAATGTTGGTATATCGCCAGCAAGTCGTTGTATGGGGCTTGCTCGAATTGTTCTTCGAACTTATACATAATTAGGTAGTAGTGTTTTTAGATATAGGTGTTGGCTTTTAAGATTCCCGTCAATTATTTGCGGGTGTGTCTAATTTGCCTTTTATTGCAAGGAAAATATCATCGACATTGCCTTGTCCGTTGATAGCATGGTATTTCCCTTTTCCTCTATAGTATTCTTTGAGGGGGGCAGTCTGTTTGTGGTATACTTCGAGGCGTTTTTTTATTGTTTCGAGATTGTCGTCGGCACGCCCGGTCTGTACTCCACGGTTGAGAAGCCTTTGTATTAATTCGGGTTCGTCGACTTCAAGTCCCACAACTGCGTGGATGTCTGTACCTCTTTCTTCGAGCATTTTAGCCAAAGCTTCGGCTTGGGGGATTGTTCTGGGGAATCCGTCGAAAATCACTCCAGCAGCAGTTTCTTCGGGGTGGCTGTCTAAAGTGTCGGCAAGAACTTCTACCATAACTTCGTCGGGTATTAGGAGTCCTTTTGAAATATAAGAGTCTGCAAGGACGCCAAGTTTAGTTCCACGAGCTATGTGTTCGCGTAAGAGTTCGCCTGTTGAGATGTGGTATAGGCCGTATTGGTCTATGATTCGTTCGCTTTGTGTGCCTTTGCCGCTTCCGGGGGCACCGAAAATAACGATATTTTTCATCAATTAAATATTCTTGAAACTTAGCTTATGGAAGCTTATTCATCCTCTTTGAGGATGTAGATGTCGTTTAGGTTCCGGGCGAGACCGTTTAGGTCAAGTCCGTAGCCAATAATGAATTTTTTAGGGATGGAGAAGCCTACATAGTCCGGTTTTACGGGGCGGACGAGAGCGTCGGGTTTGAAGAGCAGTGTTGCCACTTTAATTTCGGCCGGCTCTTTGGCATTAAGATCTTTTATGAGATTGAAGATTGTGTGTCCGGTATCGATAATATCTTCTACTACGATAACGGTGCGACCTTTTATTTCTTCGGCCATTCCGAGCACTTCTTTGACGGTTCCGGAGGAGCTTGTCCCTTCGTAGCTTTTAAGTCGTATGAAGCTTATTTCGGCATCCATACCCTCTACCGCACGGAACAAGTCGCTGGCAAAAGGAAATGCCCCGTTCAACACACAGAGGAACAAGGGCATTTTGCCTTCGCAATCGCGCATTATTTCTTGGCCGAGTTCTTCGACCCTTGCGTTAATCTTTTCTTTGGTTATATAAGGCTCAAATGTAAGGCCTTCGTAGGTGACTTGTTTCATCCTTGAAGATTGAAAAAAATTTGTGCAAAGATAACCATTTTTTCCCATATGATGAAAAAAATTATTAATTTTGCGTTTATCAATCATCCTAATAACCTTTAGAACGATGAAAAAGTTTTTGTTGGCTATTTTAATTATGGTCGCGTCTTTGCCTGCCGTGTCTCAAGATATTTTTGACTCCGGGGATAACAAGCCGTATTTTGGTGCGCGTCTGGGTCTTGATATAAGCTGTCCAGGAGGTTGGAAAGTGAATAAAATGTCGTTGGATCTTTATGACAGTGGCGCCGGTTTTGATCTTGGCGCTGTGTATAATATTCCTCTATGGAAGAATCTTTATTTTGAACCAGGGCTGAGTATATATTACAATACCCAGGGATATGATATTGGTGTCTCGGGTGATGACAGTGAACTTGTGGATGCCGACGCATCTTTGCGTCGCTTTGGTTTCAGGATTCCTTTTCAGGTGGGCTACCGCTTTGATTTTAATCCTGTCAAGCTTTATTTTGCGACAGGTCCGGTGCTTTCGGTTGCCCTTGTCGGTAAGGATTATCTTAAGAATAATATTACCGGTGAGACGTCGTCGGTTTCGTGCTTTGACAATTTGAACCGTGTTGACTTGGGATGGAAATTTGCTTTAGGCGCTATCTACGACCGATATCTTTTCCAACTTTCGGTTACCCCCGGTATGCTTGATATGGCAAAGAGTGATAATGCGTCTTACCACGATTGTAATGTAGCGTTAACTTTAGGATATAATTTCTGATGTTGAAAGCAGTAAGGATTATACTTGCGTTGCTTAGTTTTGCAGCGGTTTGTTTACTTTTTGTGGATGTTAACGGCTATGCGGCAGCTCATTGGGGGTGGATGGCTAAAATCCAATTGATTCCGGCTCTCTTGGCTCTTAATTTGGGTGTGGTTGCCGTGCTGGCTCTTTGTACGCTTTTGTTTGGGCGTGTCTATTGTTCTATAGTGTGTCCGTTGGGTGTCTATCAGGATTTTATCAATAGTCTGCGAGGCAGGATAGGCAAAAAGAAAAAGAGGAAAAATCGTTTCCGTTTCAAGCCGGAGAATACAAAGTTGCGTTATGGATTTTTTTCTGTCTTTGTGGTGTTGCTTGTGCTGGGATTGCTTGGCGTGGTGGCGAATTCTTTTGCCGGCATGTTAGATCCATATAGTTCGTTTGGCAGGATTATGGGGCAATTGATAGTTCCAGGTGCGAGGGCAGGAATAGGGACTGTTGCTCAGAATGTTGCTGCCGACGGTTATTTCTTTCTCGACAGTGTGCCATTGCCCTCTCCGTTGAGTTTTGCTGTGATGGCTGTGGCTGTTGTGTCTTTGCTGGTCGTAACTGTTATGGCATGGCGTGGTGGTCGTGATTATTGCAACACCGTGTGCCCTGTAGGTTCTGTATTGGGTTTTATCTCTCGCTATGCCTTGTTGAGGATTAATATAGATACAGATAAGTGTAATGGTTGCGGCAAGTGTGGCCGTAATTGCAAAGCTTCGTGTATAGATACCAAAAACCACGAGATAGATTTGTCGCGTTGTGTCGTGTGCATGGATTGCATAGGCAATTGCTCGCAGAGCGCAATTTCGTTTTCAAGAGTTAAAAAGGTGCCGTCCAGATATGAGAATGCTCCCGACAAAGGGCGCAGGTTGTTTTTGGCTGCCTCGGCATTTGTTGCCGGCTCTGCTGCTATGAAGGCAGCGGATAAGACAACAGATGGCGGTCTGGAGCCTTTGCAGAAGAAGCACTCTCATAGCGGTATCCTTAGGGCTGTTCCTGCCGGGAGTGCCAGTTTGGAGCATCTGTCTTCGGTATGTACGGCTTGTCAACTTTGCGTATCAGCGTGTCCTAACGGAGTTCTTAAACCAACGGCCGGTTTTGATGGTTTCATGCAGCCTCATATGGTGTTTACCCAAGGCTATTGCCGGCCTGATTGCACTGTTTGTTCCGATGTATGTCCGGCGGGAGCAATCAAGCCCATAAGTGTTGAAGAAAAAGCTGTTACCAAGATTGGGACAGCGCATGTAGATGCGTCGATATGCATATCTGCTTCGCAGGGAGTGGATTGCGGGTCGTGTTCGCGACATTGTCCGGCCGGAGCTATCACAATGGTTGGGCTCCCCGATGGAAATCTGCGTCCCGTTGTAGACGAGGGAGCTTGTATTGGCTGTGGTTCGTGTGAGTATCATTGCCCTGTTGGTAATGTTGTGGGCTTAGGATCAAAAACCGCAGCTATTTATGTGGAAGGTATAGAACAACACCGCAAAATCGTACATTGATAATGGAAGCTAAAAATATACCTGATAAAAGCCGCCGTCGTTTTCTCCGAAACCTCGGTATAGCTGCAGCAGCAGTGACGGTATCGGCTTGTGGAGGCAAAAAACTCACGGAAACGTCTGATACGGCAAAGAAACGCGAGATGACGTATCGTATAAATCCAAACACGGGCGACAAGGTGTCGCTTTTGGGGTATGGATGTATGCGTTTTCCTACCATGGGGATGAAAAACGGCGACGAGTCGGATCAAACTTTAGATCAGGAAGCCATAAACAAGTCTGTTGATTATGCTCTTGAACATGGCGTGAATTATTTCGACACATCGCCGGCATATTGTCGCGGCTTCTCCGAGGCCGCTTTGGGAGAGGCTCTGAGCCGCCATGACCGCAGTGACTACTATATCGCTACGAAATTGTCGAATTTTGCGCCCGAGACATGGAGCCATGAGGCATCGGTGCAGATGTTTGAGAATTCATTGAAATATCTTCGCACGGATTATGTTGACTACCTTTTGCTTCATGCTATAGGCATGGGAGGCATGGAAAATCTCAACGGGCGTTATATCGACAATGGGATTCTTGATTATCTTCTTGAACAGAAAGCTGCGGGGAAAATACGTAATCTCGGTTTTTCCTATCATGGCGACGTAGAGGTTTTTGACCACTTGCTTAAGCTCCAAGACGAAGGTAAAATCCATTGGGATTTTGTGCAGATTCAGCTCAATTATATTGACTGGCTGCATGCCAAGGAGGTCAACGAGCGCAATACTAATGCCGAATATCTCTATGGCGAACTCAGCCGGCGTGGTATACCGGCGGTTATAATGGAGCCGCTTTTGGGTGGCAGGCTTGCCAATATGACAGAACCGGTTGTGAGGCGGATGAAAGAAATGCGTCCCGACGATTCGGTTGCTTCGTGGGCTTTCAGATATGCCGGGACTCCCGAGGGTGTGTTGACTGTGTTGAGCGGTATGACGTATATGGATCATCTCCGCGACAATCTCAAAACATTTTCACCGATTGAGCCTGTCGACACAGAAGAAGATATTTTCCTTCAAACGGTTGCAAACGAATTCCTTGCCAACGACCTGGTGCCGTGTACAGACTGTAAGTATTGCATGCCCTGTCCATATGGGGTAAATATACCTGGTGTATTCGGGCATTACAATGCATGCTTGCTTAATGGCGATGCGCCGAGCGATTCTCAAGACCCTGATTTTCAAGCAGCCCGGCGGCGGTATCTTTTTGGGCTTGACATGGAGATACCGCGATTGAGGCAGGCCGATATGTGTATTGCTTGCGGTGAATGCTTGTTGCACTGTCCGCAGCGTATACCTATACCAGACCAGATGGCTAAAATTGCGAAATATACAGAAACTCTGAAATCTTACTCGGATATATCTTGATTATATCGTTTTGGGAAAAATAAATTGAATAAAATTGTTCTAAAATTTGGCGGATTGCAAAATATTGCGTAACTTTGCAACCGCAAAAGCCCAGATGGCGGAATTGGCAGACGCGCTGGTCTCAAACACCAGTGGGGCAACCCATACCGGTTCGATCCCGGTTCTGGGCACAGGCAACGGCTGAGAATTATAGGTTCTTGGCCGTTGTTTTTTGTGCTATGTTAAGGGTTGCAGATTCTTTTTTTGTTGAATCAATGTTTTTTGGAATCGTAGAACTATTAGAATGGACAGTGTGCAAGGGTAGATGCAATATAATGTAAAGGGATGATTATATTGGTATGGCTGTTTATTAAAAAAATGATTGATGGAATTAATCGGCGAAAGCTTTTGGTATAAAAGGAGATAAATGGGCAAATAAATGCTAATATCGGTTGTTTTTGGCATTGAGGTGGTGTGTGTGCAGACCACAAAAATGAACAAAGTATAGGATTTGCTCGTTTTGATAGTACAAACGATAAAAACGAAAACAAACAGTTTCAACTTAAATAAAATTTTGTTAAATCATTTGCGAAAGCGCCGGATAAGGCTTAACTTTGCCGCCCGGCATACCCGTAAAAGCATCAGCATTTATTATGAAGAAATTAACTCTCTCGGTATTAGCCATGGCGGCAATTGCAATTGGCGCATCGGCACAAGCAGTAGAACGTCCTGGATTTTTCGATAATGTTTCTCTGGGTCTTGACGGAGGTGTTACCACACCGATGCGAGGTCAGGCATTCTTTGGCTCCATGCGTGGCAATGTTGGCCTGCATGTGGCAAAACAAATTACACCAGTTTTGGGCTTAGGTGTTGAAGGGGTCTTCGGCATTAACACCTCGTCTTGGGAAGGCTACCAACACAGTTCCACTGCATTTGATAATTCGTATGTGGGTGTTTATGGAACAGCCGATCTTTTCAATCTTTTCGGTGGCTATAAATGCGCTGTAAGACCTTTTAATATTGAGGCAGTGTTGGGCGCCGGCTGGGGTCACAACTATGTAAACGATATGGGTCGCGAAGATCGCCCCGACTATAACTATTTTGCCACAAAGGCCGGTTTGAATTTCAATTTCAATGTGACAGACCGTTTCACGGTATCTCTCAAGCCTTATGTCCTTTGGAATATGGCCGGCGACTACGATGAAAGCAGCGTTGCATATAATATCAACAAGGCTACATTTAATCTTATGGCCGGTGTTTCATACCGCTTCGGAGACGGATTTGACTGCGTTCGTCCTTACGATCAGGGAGAGGTTGACGCTCTCAACAGCCAGGTTAACGCATTGCGAGGAGAGGTAGCCGCTTCTACCGCTGCCGCACAGGCGTGGGAAACCAAGGCTAATGGTCTTGCTGCCGAATTGCAGGCATGCCGCGATCGCAAACCTGAGGTTATCAAGGAAGTGACCAACAATTTCAGCTCTGTCCGTTTCGTATTCTTCCGTGTAGGTTCTCACAAGGTGACGGCCGACCAGATGCCAAATGTCGAAATGATTGCCGACTATATGAAGAATCATCCGAAGAGCACTGTTACCATCAAGGGCTATGCATCGCCTGAAGGTAATTTTGAATTCAACGTTAAACTTGCCCAGAACCGTGCCGAAGCCGTCAAGTTGCTTCTCACCAAGCGCTACCACATAGCTGCCGACCGTATCACTGCCGAAGGTGAAGGTATTGGCAACATGTTTGAAGAAGAATCTTGGAACCGCGTTTCTATCTGCACCTTGGACGAGGGTAAATAGGATTTGACTAAAACAACATTGAACTAACATAAAAGCATCCGTCGGGGCTGAGGCAGTTCCGGCGGATTGCCTGCATTTCTAATCACAAGCAAAAATAAATTTCATGGAAACATTAACAGCAATAGTAGGCTGGGCAGCAAGCATAAGCATGATTTTGGGTTATCTTCCCCAGGCTATCACTACCATGCGTACCCGCGACACCGACGGGATAGCCCTTCCCACTTTCTGCATGTTGGGTTTGGGTAGCGTATTTTTTGTTATCCAGGGTCTCTTGCTCGGTAATTGGCCACTTGTGGTAACTAATCTTATCACGACCATTTGTTCGGCCATAGTTTTCGGCATCAAGATACAAAACGACCGTAAAAAGAAAAGAGGTTGAGCATATTGGCTATATTTCAAAGGGTCAATAACATTTTTTAGTGAAGCATAATGCTCATTTTTTTGCTAAGAATTATTGAAATACCGAAATTTTTCATTAATTTTGCAGCGTAAAGCGCAAGGGGCAGAACAATAGCCTTACTACGGCGTTTTACCTCTGACAATAAAACACAAAATTCTCAACCCAAATATTCAAACAACAAGCTATGACTAAAATTGGTATCAATGGCT
>CAJTUG010000011.1:0-3992 GCA_910579605.1 uncultured Muribaculaceae bacterium
ATATGCGGCGTCGAATTCTTCTTTTGTGTATTGCCCGAGTTTAGTCCAAAACAACACCACGCAAAGCTCGCTTTCGGCCAATTTGGCGTTGTATTCGTCTTGTTTGCGGCGGTCGCCGCTCATGGACGAGTTGAGGTATTCCCACTTTATGAGCTGCACGTTGAGCCCCATTTTCTCAAGGGAGGTATTGAGATTGCAAACGATATCGGCAAACTCTTTGCGCTCAGGCTCAAGCTCGCCTGACGATGCCAGGAATATTTTTATGGTTTTCATGGAATTAAGTGGAAAAGGGCTAATGGAATTTTTATTGGACTGTAGGGTTTGTCACACCCCATGTGGAACGATCAAGGTTGCGGTAGCCAACAGCTTCGCTCATGTGGCGAGGTAAGATATCGGGGCTTGCATCGAGATCTGCGATAGTACGAGCCACTTTGAGAATGCGGTCGTAGGCTCGTGCGCTCATGTTATATTTGTCCATGGCGCGTTTTACTATAGCCTTGCAATCGTCGGATAAGCGGCAGTATTGCTGCATGAGTTTAGGGGTGAGTTGAGCGTTGCAGTATACACCTTTCACATCAGAGTAGCGCTCTTCCTGAATGCGTCGTGCTGCCACGACACGGGTTCGGATATCGGCACTGCTCTCCCCTACCGAGTCTTTAGAAAGCTCATCAAATTCCACGGGCAATATTTCGCACTGGATATCTATACGATCCAATAACGGGCCTGAGATGCGGCTCATATACTTTCCAACGGCACCGGGCAGACATGTACAGTTTTTTGTGGGATGGTTATAATAACCGCACGGACATGGGTTCATAGAGGCCACAAGCATGAAGCCTGCAGGATAATCCACTTGATATCTGGCACGGGAAACGCTTATATGCCTGTCTTCAAGCGGTTGGCGCAGAACCTCAAGGACAGAGCGGGGAAATTCCGGGAACTCGTCTAAAAACAGTATGCCGTTGTGGGCGAGGCTAATTTCTCCCGGCAACGGATTTGCACCACCGCCTACCATTGCTACCGGCGAAACGGTGTGATGAGGAGCGCGGAAAGGACGGACGGTCATCAAGCGTGATCCGCGTTTAAGTTTTCCGGCCACAGAATGAATCTTGGTTGTTTCAAGGGCTTCTTTCAGGCTCAATGGTGGCATTATGGTAGGCAGGCGTTTTGCCATCATCGATTTACCTGATCCGGGAGGTCCGACCAGAAAGATATTATGCCCCCCGGCGCAAGCTACTTCAAATGCACGTTTCACATTTTCCTGCCCTTTGACTTCTGAAAAATCAAAATCGTAGCTCTCATTGCCTTTTGCAAATTCCGCCCTGGTGTCTACAACAGTCGGGGCAAGCGCAATCTGCCCTGAAAGGAAATCTACCACTTGCCTGAGATTATCTACCCCGTAGACTTCTAAATTGTTTACCACTGCCGCTTCGGTGGCGTTAGCTTTTGGCACTATCATGCCTTTGAAACCCGAAGCGCGAGCCTCTATAGCCATAGGGAGTACACCTCGTATAGGCAATACGCTTCCGTCGAGCGACAACTCGCCCATTATAAGGTATTTATCCAAATCCGGAGCTTCCACAACTTGCGATCCTACCAATATTGCCACTGCTATTGGCAAATCGTAGGCCGCACCCTCTTTTTTCACATCGGCCGGCGCCATGTTGACCACCACACTGCATCGCCCTATATTTAGACCGCTCTGCTGCATGGCCGAACGGGTGCGCTCGTGGCTCTCTTTCACCGCAGTATCCGGTAGGCCGACAATACAATACTGGATACCTTTCTGAACCACCGTCTCAACGGTGACTATTATGGCATTGATGCCTTGAACAGCTGCGGCATATGATTTTACGAGCATATGTGTAAGGAAATGGCGGCGACGAGAAAAACGTCAGCGCGGTGAGACTAAATTATTGACATTCTTCTCGGCCTCGGCTATAGATGTGCCACGGTAGATTTGCCTGCCGGCAGAGTCGCATACAATATAGAACGGGATAGAAGGAATGGCGAGCTTGTCTACACCTCGGCCTGCAAGGCTTGCAGCAGCCCAACCTTGAACCCATGTGGCGGTGTCGTTGCGCGTGCCGCGCTTCCACTGAACGGTATCGGGGTCAAGCGCCATGTCGAGAATCTCAAACCGTTTTTTTGCGTTTTTCTTCATGCGCTTGAAGGCGGCAGGTTCTTGCGAAGGAGTGCGCTGCGAGGCTTCTGTGAACGCTATGAGCGAGGCTGAGTAGGCAGAAGGATTGAATATTCTGAGGCTGTCGCGACGATCTAAGAAATTTATCATCTCTACAGGCTCCCAACGTCCTGCTGCCATCATCCTTTGCAAAGCATATTCAAAGCCGGCTGTAATGTCTGTAGGCCGAGCCTTAGGTTCTATGAGGGTAAGGAGGGAGTCGGCCCCTGCTACATCGGCAGAAGCATCGTAGTGTTTGACAAGCAATAGCGACGACAAGACCTTGCCGGGATTGCTGCCTATGTATCGTGCAATCACGGCATTTGCGGCTTTAGACCCGGCTTTCAAACTGTCGGCATTATCGTTTAGGAACTTAGACCATTCTTCGGTGACAGCATTTCCTTCCATTTTCACTCCATAAGGGTATTTTCCCGACAAGTCTACAGTCATTGTCTCTCCATTAGCGGCATATAAACGGGCAAGGAGGCGGTAATCGTAGTCAAAAATCTCTACGAGAGCAGGTTGCCGCGACGAGCCATAGAATTCAAATTCGCCGTCGCGAGCGGCGGTTATAAGAGTATTATAGACCCCATCGGAGTAATACCCTACTCTGAGATTCAAAGTGGGGTTACCTTCAAGTTTTCCGTTTACGCGGAACTGCTCGGTATTAGTGCATGCACACAATACAGCCAAAAACGATATAGCCCAAAGTTTCTTGAAAATATTTCTCATCAATGGTCACTGAAAAGTTGAGGTCTTATGAGGATTCCCAATCGCAATTGGGAGTGGAATTTATTAAATTCAAGCAATCCTTCGCCGTAGCCGTTGTAATATTGGAGATAGAGATATTGGTTTTCGTCTTTGAAAATGCGGTATGCCAAGCCCAATGTTATATTGGCGTTGAGATTCCACCCTCCCCTCTTGTTTACCACAAGGTCTCCTACAAATCGGCGGTTATCGGAAAGGACCTGGATACCGGCTTGCCAGAATCCGCAATATTTGACGATATCTCGGTTGTGTTCGCCGTCGACTATAGGAATCCATATTTTTCCGTGTACCATGAGGTTTTTTGTAACCATTACGTTTGCAGCCAGCGCCACACGGTTCCATGAGCGCGACCATATGCTGTCGCGCCCGTTGCTCTCATGTTCGATGAGGAATGTGGCTTTTCCAATATATCTGTTCTTAACAAAAAACGGTTTCGTCAGCCCTATACCCGGATTAAAATTAAGGTCGGTCATTGGCATGGAGTTTTCCAAGACATTCCAGAAGCATTTCTGGGAGTAGAAAAGATATAGATACGTACCCCAGGGCAAAGTGCCTTTGTGGAGGCGCTGCGATATTGAAATCTGGAATTTGATATTGGTATTCTCTCTGGTAGCCTTGGGGCCGACAGATGGGCCGAAGATAAAATAATTGTCTTTATAAAGCCCGAAATATGGTTGCTTCGTAAAATCGCGCTTCACGCTGTCGGCATCAAGGGGTGCTCCTCCGGTGACAAGTATCTGTGCGCCTGCAAAAAAAGGTTGCAGCAGCAAAACGAACAGCACTATAATTTTGACAATGGATTTCATATTGCAAAAATACGTAACTTTTAACATTTCGGCAAAAAAATTCCACTATATGTAGAATTTTATACCAAAGTTACCAAAGGCGATGATTCAAGCCGGGGCAATGCCGACAGGTGCACTTTTCTGCCGACGGCCGCCGACGGCTCCGGAGCCACACATACACCGGCTTGTTCAAGAGCCGTACGCACTGTTGCTAATGCTATCTGCGGTGTATTATTGTCTTGGCTGAGATGGCAAAG
>CAJTUG010000011.1:4006-48075 GCA_910579605.1 uncultured Muribaculaceae bacterium
AAAGGAAAATACGACGTAAATCCATGGCAGGAACAACTTGGGCAAGATAACGGGCCGTATCAGCATTATCCATGTGTCCTATCGTAGAAGCGATACGAGCCTTGAGATGCGCCGGATAGCGCCCGTTGCGGAGCATCTGCTCGTCGTAGTTGGATTCTACCATGAGATAATTGGCGCGGCGGATGTAGAAATCTGCTCTTTCTGTTATAATGCCTGTATCGGTTGCTACCACAAAATTCGTGCCGAGGCCTTCTATTGCAAATCCTGCGCAATCCGAAGCGTCATGGCTGTTCTCAAATGCCGTAATGGTCATTGGCCCTATTTTGAAAGGGAATTCCTTGTAGATGGGAGCATGATAGTCTTTGATACGACGCGACATGTTGTGTCGGCGAAGAATACCCTCGAACGCCCTGGGCGTACAATACAGGCGCATATGCTGATGACGGCGCAAGATTGCGTAGGCAAACCTCACATGGTCGCTATGGTCGTGGGTGAGCAGTATACCTCCAATTGTCCGAATATCAATGCTGTTGAGAGCAAGCTGCTCAAGAACTTTATTGTTGTCTACACCGGCATCTATAAGCACACCGCAATCTTCGCAACCCACATAGGCGCAATTGCCGCTGCTTCCGCTGCCAAAAGATATGAACCGCAGCTTTTTGGGCTGCTCGCTAAGCTCCGGAGCAGGCACAGAAAGGGCTTCTTCGGCCACGCTGTCCGTGCTGTCGAAAAGCCCGGGGAGATTGCTCCAATAAAGCTCCTGATTGCGTTTCTGGCGGCGTCGGCTCATGGTTAGTTATAAAGCAGGAAAATAGCCGGCACTTTACCGTAGTCGTCGGCATGGCTGCGCCATTGGCGCAGTGGTCGGGTTATTATACTTTCATTTTGGCCGGTGATATCGCATGCCACACACAGCAACATATCGCCCGGCAATTTTGACGACAATTCGCTTATGAGCCGCCCATTGCGATATGGCGTCTCGATAAAAATCTGAGTCTGGCGATGTTGGCGTATATTGCGTTCCATCTCTTTGAGCGCGGCGGCTCGTTTGGCACCTTCAAGAGGAAGATAACCCAAGAAAGCGAAACTTTGCCCGTTGAATCCCGAGGCCATGAGAGCAAGCAATATGCTCGACGGGCCTACCAAGGGGACAACCTCTATTCCCTTGCGTTGGGCAGCCGCCACAAGGTCGGCTCCGGGATCGGCAACAGCCGGACAGCCGGCTTCGCTTATCACGCCTATATCGTGGCCTTCAAGAGCCGGGACAAGCATGGCCTCGACATCTTGACCGGGGGTATGCTCGTTGAGAACGTCAAAATGCAGCTCGTCTATAACAATGCTCCTATCGCATTGCTTGAGGAAGCGCCGAGCCGTTCTAAGTTCCTCTACCACAAAGTATTTCACACCTTTAATAAGGTCTATATTACGGCGCGGTATAACTGCCTCCACGGTATCGGGCGACAGCAACGAAGGGAACAAGTAAATTTTACCATGAGCCATATGCGCAAAGTTAGCAAAAATTCCCCTTATCAGCCCCTCTTATAGTACTAAAAAATCAAAACAAGCGCATCTTCCGGAAAATAAAAAGGGAGGATGCCGCTTGTTAAGTATTAAATATGGAGTTTTTAAGTTTAAGCCGAGCGTGCTTAAGGACTAATGAAATGTCGTGTTTTATCGGCCTATTTTGAACGTGAACGATGCGCCTACCTCGAAGATATGCCGGTATCTTTTTGCAACCTCAAATTTAGTCTCAAGATAATGGCTCATAGGCAAAGAATAATCGAAGAAAACCTTGAATTTGCGCATACCGACGTCTATACGGAATTGCCAATAGGCTACTACGGTGGTATAAGGTCTATATTTTATAATGGTATTATCTGACGGAGTGCCGTTTACGGACGATTGGTCCTCCTTTTGAACCAAGACGATATCCATGCGGGGACCGGTATATAAGTCTATTATGGTAGACGGGATACGGCATCCGGCCAATGCCCTCAGCGACAGATCTGTCTGCCAAAATTTGCTTTCGCTTTCTTTGAGATAAATGAACGAAAGCTCTGGAGCAAACTCAAACCCTTTATATACCGGCAAATGGAATTGGCCGGCAAGCATAGAACCCTGATTTTTGCTATCTTTCTGCGACCAAGTATAGCCGGCAGAAATAGTGAAATCGTATTTTTTTGCTTCAGTCTCTAAACTCAAAGCAATGCTCAAAACGGCTACAGCAAGAGCAACCAAAAGCGACCTGAATCCAATTTTCTTATCCATAGGAGACGGGGTTAAATGATTGATACTAAAAATATTGGTTTCATGTATCGTACTCGCCAATAGGCGGCAGCTACATTTTAAAAGTTATAGCCCAAGCCTATAGACAAGGCCGCACGGTTGAAATGGGTAGTTTCGCCAACTTGTATATCATTGGTCCTACCCATTCGCGACAGACCGTAAACGCCCTCGACATGTATGTGCCAGCGATACGCGAAATCAGCAGCCAAACCGAGCCCCCATGCAATTTCCATTCCGCTGTGGGTATAGTCTTTATCAACCTTTTCTTCAGTGTATGCACGTTTCTCGTTGTATTTGGCTTTCAACGAAAAATTAAAAAACAAATGAGGACCGGTATACACGCTAAGCCTAACAAGTTGCGTGTCGTAAAATTTCAATCCGAAATCAAGCGGTAGCCTCAGACCCAAAGAAGAAATATGCCCGTCGATTTGTACACGATTATATTTGTTAGGGGTTGTCCCGCTATAGTCTATTGTGTTATATCCAAACAACAAGCTGGCATTAAAATACGTCATACGGCCAAACGGGTTATAATATGCTAAACCAACCGATGCACCGGGGCCGAAATGGGCCATATCGTAACAATCTGTGGCTGTTGTAAGATCAAACTGGGCACGCAAACCGAAATGAGACTTGTCGTTGGCTTGCACAACTGCAGTCAATGAAGACATAAGCATTAGAGCAAAGAGCAAAACGAGTTTTTTCATGACTATTATTCTTTTAGGAGATTATCAGATTTTATATCAGGAACTAATCGGGTTTGAACTGAAAATGGACTTATAGCAGTTTCTATGTCGCAAACATAAACAAAATAAATTGCAAAAACAAAAAAATGAATGTTTTTTTTTAAAATTCGGCTACAATTTGCAAAACAATTTATAAAACAGCGCAAAAAGAGGCCGCAACCCAGGGGAAAACCCACAAAGTCGCGGCGTGATATTATTAAAAAAACAAGTAGCAGGCCAACAGCCTCCAAAGCGAGCTATTTAAGCTCGGCGAAACGGCGGTTATAGTCGTCGAGATCGGCATAGAGGGATTCGTTGCGCTTATCAAGGAGAGAATCTTCGGAAGCGGTGTATAATGCCGAACCCAAGGTGAAAAGATAGCCGAAACGCTCCATGTATTCCGGATCTGCGGCCATGAAGCGGACGGCACTCTCGCGGTCTTCGCAAGGCACCTGCGAAAGCGAATCGCCTTTGCTGATGAGATAGTCCAGTATTGCCTCGTTTTGCTCTATCATGAGCCTGAAATCTTCTTGAGAAAGGGATTCGTGGCGCTCTATCTTTTCTGACAATTCCTGACACAAAAGAGCATTGTATCCGGATTTTTCATGACCCGAACACGACAGAAGCAACGCCACGGTTGCCATTGCAAAAAATATTCCTCGCATATTCCTTTAGATATGTTTTATACAGGTTTCTGTCTTAATGCAACGGCGCAGATTCCGGAAAATCTACGCCGCTGCCTATGTGGTAATCTTCCTATTTAGGAAAACACTTTTTGGCTTATTCTGTTCAACGCCCAATCCATTTTAACGTTGTGACGGCGCTTGCCGAAACACGGATAATGAAGCAGCCGGCACCCAAGTGAGCCACGGAATATCTATCGGCCACACGTGTGCTTTCTACAAGACGTCCGCTTATATCAAAGATTTCCAACAACGAAGGTTCTGCAACTTTCACTACACCGTCGGCAGAAATGGTTGCGGCATCTACATTGTCGGCTACGTCGCTCACACCTGCAGCAGAGGAATACACAAACGAACGTACAGGGCCATAATCGGTATAGACAGCTCCCGGAGAAGCCAAAAGATTGTAAGAACCGCGCACACGTAGATAATATGTCTTTCCGTCTACAAGTGCCTTGCTCTGAATCTTTATATCGCCCATAGCCGCAGAAACAGTTTGAAAATCGCGCAAAGTACCTTTATATGACGAACGGGCAGGGAATGTTGTGTTTTCGCAAATCTCCACACCCACATTCTGCATCCCTTCCCAAGATGCCACTACAACGCTCTCGTTGACATGCATGGTGGCTCCGTCTGTGGCCGGGGTGAGAATTGCCGGGGCGTCATAATCTGCAACATCGGCGGTATTGAAGCCTACCACAGGGGTGATGAGATGTGCATTACCCATCGCGGCGGTTACGCGCACAAAATAAGCTTTGCCCGAAACAAGAGTTTTAGCCGGGACTGTGATACTGTTAGTCGTCAAATTTGCCGAGTAAACAACATTATCAAACGACTTTGTTGTGGATATTTCCACTTTATAGTCTACTCCTGGGGCGCAGGCATTCCATTCCACTTTTGGTGAAAGTCCTGTATTTTCGGCTACAGGGCTCAGAATTTCGAATTGTCCTACTTTGAAACGTCCTGTCGGAGAAACTGCAGCGGTATAATTTGCTGCATGCGACTTCACACGCCAGAAATACTCTTTACCGGCTTCAAAATTGCCCACTGCTGCAGAATTCAAAATATTGCCGCAGCTCTCGTTCTGGCCCACCAAAACAGTGAAATTAGCGTCTTCCGCAACCTCGACGATAGCTTTACCCGACGGATGCGACCATTTCATGTCGAACAGCGGAGCACATTCTTCACCGTCGGCCGGATATACAAGGCTCACACCGGGATTCTCTTTTACTGTTGCATTTTCAAAGAGGGTAGAGTACTCCATACCATAGCGGTCGTAGACTGCCACACCATAAACTGCAGACTCGTCTTGTATCTCGTAGCTTTCGTCATAGCGGATTGCCACAACAGCCTCGGGAGCTATATTTATTGCCGATTGATTGGCCGGAAGAGCGTAGATTACATATCGGCGATAAGTTTGGTCGGCCGGGCCATCCCACTTGAGCAAGTTGCCCTCTCGGCGAATATTGCTCACCATTACCGGCTTATAATCGTTGTGCCAATAACGCATAGGCACCATTGCAGGATGTTGGAACACTGTTTGGCTCAAGATATTCCCGAATGTTACCGTGCGAGGCGAATCGGCCCACTTCTCGCGGTAATTCACATATGTTCCCAAATCAAAAAACACGACGCCGCTCTCGTTGGGGCGCAGATGGCTCCGGTGCGATTCTATCTGGCGAAGATATTCGGCAGCGCCGCCAGCACCGCCCATGCGGTTAACGTCTACCGAGGAATAGAGATGGCGGCCGAAATGAGGCACTGCTACAGAATACCAGTCGGTGAGTTTATCGTAGTATTCTACCCAATATACCTGAGGCGAAAGGAAATCAAGCCAGCCGTTGTTTAGCCATTTGATTGGGTCGGCGAAAAGGCCGTCGTAGTTCATGTCGCCATAAGGGCCGGGGTCAAGCCCATAGTCGCCGATATCGTCGGGCGAAATACGACCTGCCGGGCTTATTGCGAACACGGCATAGGGACGTACCTCTTTGACAACATCGTGCACACGGCGCACGGTTTCGTTGACGTTTTCGCGGCGCCATGCTTTTTGGGTCATCATTCCCTTTGTGTCTTCATGCTCGGCCTTATAGGCAGCCTCGTAAGCAGCATAATAGTCTGCGTCGAGGTCGAGGCCGACTGAGCTGTGGTAGAAATAGTCATCAAATATCATGCCGTCGATATCATATTTCGTTGCTATCTCGCGGCATATGTCTTCTACGCGTTGCTGAACCTCGGGTATTGCCGGGTTAAGGATAATCTGATTGTCGCCCTTGAGGAGCCAATCGGGGTGCGATGTTTCGTAGTTGAGAGGATTGTTGCCGCCGTAGTAATTGCCGTTTGAGTATCGGTATGGATTGACCCAAGCGTATACCTCGATACCATATTTATGGCCATATTCCACCACGGCAGAAAAAACGTCGAGGCCGGGTTTTGTGCCACGTGTGCCACCTACAGTATAAGCCCAAGGCTCGTAGCTTGACTCATATGTTGCGTCGCAGAATGCGCGGGCGTGGTAGTAGATAACATTGATACCATCTTCTGCAAGGCCTTTCATGCGTGAATCAAGGGTTTTGAGGCGAGACGCGGCGGTGCTCTCGGTCACTTGTCCGCCGGGCCATGTTGAGTTGAGATAAGGCGACATCCATATTGCCCTATGTTCGCGAGCCGGAGTGGTATAAACCACTTCCTGTTCTTGAGCATTCAGAGTAGGGCAGAGCAGTGCCACTCCGGCAAGAACCTGTAAAAATTTGTTCATTGTATTGTATATAGTATATAGATTTTATGCAAAAAATAAAAAAACGGGGCAAACACCCGACCATGTCGGTCTATGTTTGCCCCGCGTGTTATGTGCAGATACCTAAGGTATCAGAAAAGTTTCGTGGGGTTGGGGTTGATAACAATACCTGTACCTAAGTCGGTGCTTTCGCTGTAGCGGTGCATTTTGTTATCGGCAGGATCATAGTATACCAAACCTGCGGGAACACCGCTGGTATCGGTAGCATCGGGACGGAAGCAGAAATATACGCGTCCGTTGGTTTTATCTACAGCAAACTGAGTGGTGTGCAAACCTTCGGCCTCAGTGGTGTTAACAGGATCTGCATCCATTGCTATGTAAGCCACCAAGTCTTTGGTCTGATCAACGTCGGCATTGATTGCAGGCAATTTAAAGTGTACAAAACCTGGGTTGGGAGTACGACGCCACAAGTAGAGGCCTTGACGGTCTTCGTCGATTGTGAATGCGGTGAAACGCATACCCGACAACACCATAGGAGCTGGCAAACCGGCAGCTTCTGCTTCTTTCTGTGTCTGGTAGATATCGCTGTCTTTGAAGCGCAAGATACCTTCGCCATTGTATTTCTTGCCCCACCACCAATAACCGGCTTTGTCGCGTACAAGGCTATTGGAGATAGAACCGTAGGAGATACCACGGCCATAGAAAGGAAGGAGGTTGTTTTGCCAAGCGTAAGAATCGCGTTCTGTGCTTGATTTTTTACCCTGCTGTTCGCCGCGTTTGGTCAACTCGATAGAAGAGCAACCGGTGTTACGGTCGGTGTAATAAAGCTTGCCATTGTAAACTGTGCCAACGAAAGGATCCAAGAACGCTGCGCCGCCAACATTGGTGATAACAGTGTTTACGTTGGTACCGTCGGTGCGGAGAGCGGTAATCTTACCGTCGCCCAAAACGCCGTCTTCGTCGTTGATATAGTAGTATTGCTTACCGGCATCAAGGATGTAGATCCAACCCTCAACAACAGGTTTGCCTTCTTCGTCTACCTGCTCGGTAGTGATGTCGGCATAGCAGAGGTTGAACACGGTAGAACCTGCGGGAACGCCCAAGTCATAAGGAAGAACCTTAGAACCTTCGGGGATATTTTCAAGGAGTTTCACGGCCTTGATGTTGCCGCCACGCTGAGCGTAGTAGAGAGTGGGAGCAGGTTCGCTTGTACCTACCTGAACGTTGAGGTAAGAATCCTCAAGGCGACGGTTTTCGCCTGTAGTGTCAAAATAAGTACGGATGTCGATACGCTGCGAACCGATGTTGCGGAACTTAACTTTTTCGGGGTAAGAGATATTACCGTTTTCATCGGAATAACCGGTGAAAGAGGTAACCTCTGTGCCGTCTTCATAAGTTGTGCCTTCGGGGAAAGTCCACTCGTAGCGAACGGGGAGATTTTCGGGGTTAGGCAACTCGAGGTTGAAAGTAACGTAAGTGTTGTTGTATTCCACGATTTCGGTAGAAGTAGAAGCCACCGAAAGAACAGGCACGATGTCGTAGATCAACAGAGGGCTTGTAGTGCTTCCTTTAGACTCGTGGGTAAGAGTAACCTTATAGAGACCGGCCTTTTCGTATTTATGAGTAGGGCTTACCTCTGTAGATGTTGTGCCGTCGCCAAAATCCCACACGAAATTGCCAGAAGCAGAAGACGTGTTATTGAACTTGATGGTAGACACCACATAGTAATCGTAGGTATATTGGTCGCCTTCGATTTCATAGGTGAAAGCAACGTCGGGATTGGGGAAGAACTGCTCGTCCGGATCCTTGTCGACACAAGCGGTGGCAAGAAGACCCAAGGCAAAAGTCCCGGCGATATATTTTAGAATTTTCATACTTTAATTTAATCTTTAATGATATTAATTGATGGAAATTTCCTTCACTTCGGTATCGGAAACGATGCCCTCGTAGAGGAATGCGTCGGGATTGTTGATTTCTGATGCGTCCTTATCGTAGGCGCGGAATTGTGCACGCAAGCTGTAGTTACGGGCAAAATCCACTTTGTATACAGCGTTAGAGCTGTCGTAAATCCATGCCTGGAAGGGGATGTTTTCCAAAAGTTCGCGGAACTTGGGAAGCCATTCAGGACGGACAGTAGAAACGATAGCACCGGAATTGTCGTCGTAGCGGCAGAATACCCATTCCGAAGAATCGTAAACAGGATAAATCTGGATACCTTCGGGAGCTTGGTAATCTACGGGAACTTCATTGTAGACGGTCTTGCCGGCTTCATCGATTGTAATGTAGTAGTAACCTACGATTTTATCGTCGGAAGCTTCGGTGGTGGAGTACCATGCGTCGGATTTAACGGATGTACCGCCATCGTCGCCGCTAAGGTCAAGTTCTGGAAGACCTACAGCTTTAAACTGATCGTTGGTGAAATCGTAGTTGAGATAAACGGTGCGGAGGGCAGAGTAGTAGCTGTTAGCCGATTCACCTGTGAGATAATCGTAAATTTTATCAAGATATTCACGAATGAAACCTTCGGGATAGTAGGTATTGAAACGTTCCCAATCCCATTCTTTAGCGTCTACCCAAGAAACCGGGGTGAGAGTACGCGAAACAGGCACTTCGCCGTTTACAATGTATTCGTGACCATTCCAGTATTCTTCATTGTGGGGGAACACTGCCTGGCTCTGATATGTACGCATGGTATCATTGAGCGAAACGGTCTGTGAATAGTTGAGCGATGTGCCGCCCAATTTTGTTGTAACGGTAGCCACGTCGTCGCGGACAATGAGATACCAAACTTCCGATTTAACGGGAATGCGGCCCGGTACACTGTTGTACTTACCTTGGAAAGTGAAAGCTTCGCCGGCTTTGCAGACGGTAGAACCCACTTCCCAGTAAACGGTGGGCACAGCCTGTCCCACCTGGGCAATATCGGGTATAAGGTCGTGGTTGGCGCAAGAAGAAAGACCGGCAATAAGAGCGGCGGCTCCAAGCAGACCGAATTTATATTTCATTTTCATATAAGTTTCTGTTATGCTTTAGTGAAAAGAGATTTCTTAATCTTCGGTGAGAGAAGTACGTTTACCGTAGTCTTCGGCCCAGATCATAGGCTTGCGGAGCCACTGGGGATTCTTGGAAGCACCAAGGCGTTCCAATTCGGCAAGGTTGTATTTTTCTTCCGATTCGGGGTCATAGTTGATGCGCTGTACCCAAGTATTTTCCTGTTCCGAAACGCTCAAACCATCAATCCAGTAAGCTGCATAGAGGTTATAGGGGCGGCGGAGTGTGGGATATACGATTTCCTGAGCATCGCCGATACCGTATCCGTTACGGTTGTTGGAGTAGTGGTAGCGACGCATGTCGGTCCATTGTTCGGGAAGCATATACATGGCAATGTATTTCTGGATCATAAGGTCGGAAAGGGTAAATTCCGAAGGATTGAAGAACCAGTGCTTGTTGCCGATTTCAGAAGCGGGTTTGCAACGGTTTGTCTGTTCGTTGTCGAAGAAAGCCGTCATCTGGCGTTCGAAACGTTCGGCGTTGGTGTCTTTGCCTGTACCCTTCATAGGCTCGTTGCCTGAACCGGGATAGAGACCGCCGTGATCTTCAAGATAACGGTCGAGATGACGCTGAACATTGTTTTGGGCAGCTTCTTTAACAAGGCGGCAAGCTTCTGCCTTGTTTCCCATCCAATACTGAGCCTCAGCTTTGATAAAGTAGAGCTCTTCCATTGTGAAGATGGGGTTGTATGCTCCTGTAGAAGCAGCGTATGCACCGCAGTACATGTCGGGATAGTTGGTCTGTTTGAAAGTAGCACCGGCACCGATATTGTTCTCAAGATAGCGGATCATCACTTTCTGCGAGGGGTTAGAAGCCGATGTAGGACCGTTTTGGGGTTTGAGAAGAAGCATGAGGCGAGGGTCGCTGCCGTAGCCGTTTTCGCGGTCCCAGTAGCCCTGTTTGGTTTCGTTACCCGGATCGATAACGCCCATGCAGTCTTGGATAAAGAATTTGGAAGGAACGGCTGTCGTGAGGAGGTTGGCACGCGATTCCCAAGCGTTGATAACCGGTTGTGCGGCACTCCAGGGGTTAACACCTTCGCCAACACCGCCTTCTACGTAATAGTAGCGGGGTTCGTTACCAAACCAAGAACCATAGAGGAGGTCGCCGCTGCGCCATGTATCGATAGCGTCTTGAGCAGCCTTGTCTATTTTCTGCAAAGTAGCTGTAGAACGGTCGATATTGGGCACGTTACGGAGAAGGATACGAGCCTTGAGGGCTTGTGTGAGACCTTTCCAACGGTTCAAGTCGCCGCTGTATACACGGTCCATCTTCTGGGTAATGTTCTGGTTTGTCTCTGCGTTCACGATAGCCGGATCGTTATACATGGCAATGAGGTCGTCGGCTTCCTGAAGCATCCAAGCGTAGATAGAAGCTTGGGTGTCGTAGTGAGGCGAGTTGCTCAAGTAAGCTTCCGAGCGAGGCATGTCGCCCCAAGCATCTGTGGTGAGCTGGGTTGAGAGGAGCTTGATAGTACGGGCAATGAGCTCATAGTTGGGAGAGTTCAAAGCCTGGGAGTTTTTGATAAGCTCGTTGGCGTTAACACCGATATCATAGAAATGGCGGCGCCATTGGGGGTGACGGTTCACGCTGAGGAATTCCCAACCGTTCTTATAAGGATAAGAACCGGTAGTAGACTTGCTCATAGTGGTGAGACACTGCGAAAGGTACACATAGTATTCGGCGTGGTCGTAGTTGATTTGGCTGGCATAGTAAACAACTACGGGAAGACCGAGTTCGGCAGTGTTGGAGTGAGCGGCATCGGGGTTCACGTTGTCAACGAGGGTATCGTTGCAAGAAGCCCCTGCCAATCCTACAAGTGCCGAAAGCACTAATGCTTTTATCTTGTTGTTCATATATGGTATTGTCGTGGAATCGGGTTAGAAAGAAACGTTAAGGTTGATGTTATAGCTGCGCATGCTGGGCACACTGTAGTTATCGATACCCATTGCACCTGTACCACCGGTAGCCGAGGGCATAACCTGAGGATCAGCGCCCGAGTACTTGGTAAGCAGGAAGAGGTTGCGGCCGGTGAAGGAGAGTTTCAAGCCCTTGACGGGGTTCTTTGAACCCAAACGGCGCATGAGGTTTCCGAAATCGTAAGCTACGGTCACATAGCTCAAACGGATGTAGGAACCGTCTTCGATAAAGTTAGACGACACTGTGTATACATAGTTGTTCAATGTCGAAGAGTCGAGGATAACAGGGGTGGTGTTGGGGCTGTATGTTCCGTCGCCGTTGTCTACAACGCCGTTGAACACCACTTTGTGGTTGCGGTATTTAGCAGAACGTGCGTCCATACCGTTGCCGAAGAGACCACGGCCGGTAACGTTGGCAACATCGCCGCCTACGCGTCCGTCAAACAAGAAACCGAGAGAAAGGTCTTTCCAAGAGAAATTGGAGCCTAAGCCAATGAGGCAGTCGGGTTCGCGGTTACCGATGAAGGTATCTTTTTTCGGAGAAATGATGGGATAACCTTTTTTGTCGATAAGCACTTCGCCAGAGGGAGAACGCATGTAGTCTTTACCTGAAAGAGAGGTAGTAGCCTGGCCGAGGTAAGCCGACGGGAAGATATCGCCATACTGGCCGTTGGTGATTTCGCTCACGTCTTCGGGCAAAGATTTGAGTTTACCACGGTTCAAAGAGAAGTTCACGATAGCATCCCACTGGAAATCTTTGGTCTGGAGAATCTGCTGGTTGAAAGTAGCTTCAATACCTTGGTTCTCGATAGTACCTTCGTTTCGTGTCTGGAGGATAGTACCCGACGAGGGAGATACGCGAACGGTTACGATCTGGTTGTCTACAGTAGTGTTGTAGTATGCCAAATCCAAACGTGTGCGGTTGTTGAAGAAACGCAAGTCAAGACCTACTTCCCAAGAACCTGTCATTTCCGGTTCAAGAAGGATAGCTTTGGAGAGGGTGGGGTTAACGCCGAAACCGCCGTCGGGGAAGTTTGTCCACTGCTTGTAGTTGTCGGAGAACACACATGCGGGAGCGTCCTTACCTACCTTTGCCCAGTTACCGCGGATCTTACCATAGTTGAACACCTGGCTGCGGATTCCGAACAATTCGGTGAAGATGATACCACCGGTTACAGAAGGATAGAAATAGCTTGTCTTTTCGCTCTGCAAGAGAGTAGACGAACCGTCTAAACGAGCGGTTGCCGACAATTGGATAATCTTGTTGTAGTCAAAGCGGATTTCACCGAAATAGCCGTATTTGTTTTTGCTGGAGTGGTTCAAGGTGAGCTGGTAGTCGCCTGTACCTACACCGAAATACTGCTTGTCCAAGTTATTGAACGAATAGAAATCGCCGTCCAAGATAAAGTGCTTGCCACCGAAATTGCCGCTGAGGCCTTTGGTTTCTGTATATTCTGCACCTGCAAAGAAATTCAAATTGAAATTATCGTTGATTTCCCAGTAGTAGTTACCGAGAGCCTGGGCGGTGAAACGTTCGCCACGCGAAGGGGTATATACATATGTACCCATGCGTTCGTGGTACGATTCTTTGAAATCGGAGGTTTCGGGATCTTCGATAAAGTCGGCAGCGGTGAAGCGAGGACGTGTCCACGATTCGTAGCTGGAGTTGCTCTTGTCGTAGTTGAGTTTACCGGTGAAAGTAAGATTGCGGATAGGAGTATACTGGATGCTACCGTTCACAATCACACGGGTGCTTTCGCTTGTAGAGCTATCCATGTAGCGGCTGTAGTAGGGCGACAATGTTGCGCCTACACGCTGCTGGTCTGTGAGGATATCCCAATCGTCGTAGCGGTTGGACCAGTTGGGCATACCGTTGGGCAAAGCGTAGTCGGCCATATCTTTGTTGATAGCCCAACCGTAGATTGTGCTCATCGAGTTGCCGAAACCACGGCTCTTGTTGTTGATAAAGTTTGTAGAAAGCATAATCTTAACCTGCTTGGAAGGATTGTATTCACCTTTCACAAACACGTTGATTTTCTTCTTGTAGTCTTCGGGAACAACACCTTTGTTGTCCATGTAGCCAACAGAAGCATACGACGAGAATTTATCGTTACCGCCCGAAAGGGAGAGGTCGTATTTCTGCATGAAGCCTGTGCCGAGGAAATTGCCGAGGTTATCGTAGAAAGGATCGTCTTCCTGCGCACGGGGACCCCAACCGCCGGTAGAGTTCACGTTGGTGAAACCGCTGGCACCGGGAAGGTAGGTAGTCTGCAATTTGGGGGTGCGGAGAACATTGGAGAATTCCCATCCGCCGTTTACTGTCACGTTCACTTTGCCGTCGGCACCGCTGCGTGTAGTAATAAGGATAACACCGTTGGCACCTTCCTGACCGTAAAGAGCAGATGCGGCAGCGCCTTTAAGCACCGACATGCTCTCGATATCGGCAGGGTTAAGGTCGGCCATCGACGAAGCACCGCCTCGGATAGGCATACCGTCTACAACGAAGAGAGGCTCGTTGCTCTGGCTGGGGTTCACCGACGAAATGGCACGCACGATAATCTGCGATGCCGAGTTGGGAGAACCACCGGCGGTAGATACCTGCACACCGGCAACCTTACCTTGCAAAGAGTTAACGAAGTTGGCGCTCTGTCCGGCCTGGACTGCATCGCTCTTCAACTCCTGCACAGAGAAATTAAGTTTTGATTTTTCTTGGCTCTGGCCCATAGCCGTTACCACTACTTCCGAAAGAACTTCGGAGTTTTCTTCTAATTGGACGTTAATGGTGCTGCGACCATCGATTTTAACTTCCTTAGTCTGCATTCCCACGAACGAGAACTGGAGGAAATTTTTGCCGTCCGGGACATTGATGGAGTAGTTTCCGTCGATGTCGGTGACTGCGCCCCCGGGGACACCTTTCACAACAACCGACGCACCGGTGACAGGTTCACCGTCGGAGGCTTGGGTAACAACACCGGTTACCGTCCGGGCATAGCCCAGAAGAGCCATCAACGAAAACAACAGTAGAAATAGCTGTTTCTTCATAATTACTTCATGGTTTATTATCGAGGTTAATTATTTTAATGAATTAATAATGATTGCATATATTATTTTTCTGCCCCGGCCAAGCTCGCCTGAGCATTTTCCACACTATCTTGTACAAAGCTACTACAAATTTTTGACTAAAACCACAACTTTCTCGCAAATTTAACAAAAATTACACATCAAGCACTAAAATTAACCTAACAGGGCAAAAGCCTTGCACCGCAACACACATCATCTAACAAAAGCGACATAGCCTGCCCGTCAATCCAAAAGATCGGGCCTAAGGCGGCGCGTACGCTCCATTGCCTGCTCGTGGCGCCACTCGTCTATCTTGGCCTGGTGGCCGGAAAGGAGGATAGAAGGCACCTCCCAACCGTTGTAATTGGCCGGGCGAGTATAGATGGGCGGCTCAAGCAGATTGTCTTGGAAAGAATCTGTCAACGCGCTCTGCTCGTCGCCTATAGCCCCGGGAATAAGGCGCACAATAGCATCGGTAATTATCAATGCCGGCATCTCGCCGCCGGTGAGAACATAGTCGCCAACGCTGATTTCTTTGGTTATAAGATGTTCACGTATGCGGTAGTCTATGCCCTTATAATGGCCACAGAGGATTATGATATTATTGAGCAAGGACATGCTGTTGGCCATCTTCTGGTTGAACACCTCGCCGTCGGGTGCCGTGAAAATCACCTCGTCGTAGTTCCGCTGCTCCTTCAAAGCCGATATGCAACGGTCTACAGGCCCAACCTGCATAACCATGCCGGCATCGCCGCCAAAAGGGTAATCGTCTACCTTGCGGTAGCGCCCTGTGGCATAATCGCGCAGATTATGCACCGCTATCTGGCACAGGCCTTTGTCTTGAGCTCGTTTGAGAATACTGCAATTCAGAGGCGATTCAAGCATTTCGGGCAATACGGTAATAATATCTATTCGCATGGCAATTTTTTCTTTCTAAATGCAAAGATAGCACATTTTACGCCTCTGTCCAAAATAAAAAAAGCCGCAAGGGCTTTCAAGCGGCCTGCGGCATTGCTGTTACGGTTGCTTATATCAGCCCAAACCTATCTTTATAACTATAAGATAGGCCGATACGACCACTATGAGAACCATGGCGGCAATAATCGAAGTTATGGCCAGGTTTTTAATGGCTGTCGACGACTTGGCGCAGCCAACGAAGCCCAATGCCACCGCTACGGCCGCCACTCCAAGTGCCACATAGCCGTTGAGCCACATCAATATGGCCCACGAAAGCATCATAAACAATAACGATGTCCACGCAGCCCAGTTTCGCGAGGCAGCGCTGCTCTTTTCTTCGGTTTGGGGTGTATGTATTGTGTCGCTCATTAGAATTGTCCTATTGTGTTATCCTTAATTTCACTTTGCAAATATACGCAAAATTTCGCACACTTGTATAAATAAGACAACGAATGTGAAAAAAAGTTTAACAACACGGCATTTTTTACCCGTTTTTTCCCTTTTCGACACAAAAGCAGAAATAAAAAAACCGGAAGCCATAGCAAAATTGCTATACCGGCTTCCGGTTTTCAACTTTATTTTCATGAAATAAACGCTCTATCTCACATAGACCTTGCGTGTCTGCCCACCCTTGCGTTCAATATATACACCGGGCTGCGACGGATTCTCTACGCGAATACCTTGGAGGTTGAAATACTCGGCTTCGGCTTCGCTGTCTACAGACACCTCCTCTACGCCAACAGATTCATTCCAAATCTTGACGCCGCCAACGCCCTCGTATACAACGTTGTTATCCTTGTCTGTCACATAGCGGAGGTAAGGCACATGAGGTGCTCCCATGCAAGAGCACTCAGCATACGACGGATTGCAGAACAATACATTGTCCCACCCTATACCCTCTATAAAATTATTTTTTTGAAAAGAGGCCATCCCGGGAATGGGATTTTCAATATCGCAGTACTTAGGATCTACGATAGTTTTGAAAACTTTTCGGGTAACGCCCGAGTTTTCAATTTCATCTACTCCGTCAATTATCATAACAAGGTATTCATTCTCAGTATCGCCAATATAGTAGGTGTCGCCTGTTTCGCCCGGTTGCCCGCGATGTTCTTCTATCACAATGTCTTCATCGCGATCCTGTAGCGGCGAATGGTATTCATCTGCAAACGAGCGGTAATCATTCCACAAAGTGTGATCCATAGGATAATAATCGTATGTTTTAGAGGGATTCAGCCTTGTATAGATAGTTCCGTTATCGTCTTCGCGGATATGGCCGATAAAGCCTTCTTCAAAAGTGCGCGACCAACCGTCATTATCATTATAATCATCACGTTGGCAATAGCTTAACCTATACCATACAGTCCCGTCAATTTCCTCGGCCTCGCCAATGCGTATACCGCATTCACCGCGAGAGTTATATACAATCCAACCATTGGTATACCACCAAGTCTTACCTTCTTCCACCAAAGGCAAATATTTGCGAACCGTACGTTGAGGAGCTTGTTCTGCTCCGGCGTCGGAAGCTGCAAGCAAAGACGGAGCTGCAAGCAATAAAACAGAGAAAACGAGTAACAATTTGCCCATAAGCTTGATTTTTAAAGGTTTCGCCGCAAATATAATTAAATTTTAATATAATTTCAAAAAAATAATTATTTATTAACGTTATTTAATAGTTGGTCTATTTAATCCTGTATATGAGCGATTTATCATAGGCATATTTATATGAAAAGAGCTGCACTCGGTTTGAGTGCAGCTCTTTTGTATAGGAGATGTTAATGTTTATTTAACGATAACTTTTGTGGCTTTTTCACCAACAACTTTCACGTAGATGCCCGGGGTGAGGTTTTCGGCATTGACGCGAACACCGTTGAGGTTGTAGTAAACAGGAGCAACAACTTCTTCGGCTTCTACAGAAACCTCTTCAACACCGCTGTTAGAACCGGTAACCTCGTAGATCGACTTAGCGGCAACGCGAGTTACAGGAGCTTCGCTCGGGAGCGAGAAAGCATAGTAACCGCCATTTTCGCGGAGATAAGCATGGATGTTATTACCAATGTCAAACTTGAGGTGGCTCCAAGTTACCTGTCCTTCCATGGGGATAGTGTAGAGTTTGGTGAATTCGGGTTCGTCGTATTCGTTCCAAGCAACCGACATCACGGTGATGTTGTCGTATTGAGCAGCAGCAGCAAGAGTGCGGTCGGCGTTGATAGCGAAGCCTGAGTTACCAGAATCGATGAAATCATAGTCGGCAGATGTCATGTAAACTTCGCCTTCATTGGAGATATAAGCCCAAGCGGGGCAGCCGGAAGCATTGTTGCCTGCACCGCGGCATTGGGTAACGAAGAATCCGTTTTCAACAGCAGTGATATCCACGTTCTGGTTTGCAAGGAATGCGCCACCATTGAGGCTTTCAAATACCATGTCGGGAGCTGTTGTAATCTGCTCGGCATCGCCTATGGTGTAACGGTAAACCTTGTTCTGAGAACCTGCAGTGTTACCAGCGGGATAGTCTTCCAAGAAAGAATACATCTTGGTGTCTTCGCCTTTGCCTTGGAATGCAACGCAAGAGCTGCCGCCACCGATGATTTCGCCATTGTAATAGTAGCTACCTTTGGAGCCGTCGGCACCGCTGCGGTCACCGCCGAGGAGCTGAGTCATTTCCGAAGGATTGCGGGGATCTACAACCCAGTAGCCAGCACCGACGTCGGACCAGTCTGCAAATACGAATTTACCGTTGCGTTCGTCGCCACGGAACATTGAAGATTGGTTTGAACCAGACAAGCGAGAATCTTTCACGAAGAACGGGCCTTCTTTGGTTCCGTCGGGAGCGAATACATACGTACCGTCGGATGCACCGATAGTGTATGCAACATAACCGAGGTTATCGCTTTCGGTATCGGTAATGGTAACGACACCACCACGGCGGTCGGTTGTGGTATTTTCTACCAAGTAAGCGCCAACTTCAGAGATAGGATTGCCAGTGATCTCAACGGCTACAGAGTATTTGTTGCCCGAGAGGTCTTGGCGGTTGAAAGTGATAGAGTTTTCACCCTTTTCAACACCTTCGATAGCGAAACGCATAACGTCGCTTGCTAATTCGGGGTTCTTGTTGGTGAGAACGACTTCTGCCTTCACGGCTTTGCCGGTAGACTTGAAGGTAACGGTATAGTTGTCGCCATCTTCTGCCACAACGATATCGTATGCAAATTCGCGTTTGTTCTGGAGCTGGCGTACGCCTGCTGTAGAGAGACGGGTAATCTTGCCATTGTCGCGGAGAACATAGAGTTCAACGCTCACGCCGGTGATTTCGTCGAGAGGATTGCGGACAATACGGGTGAAACCGGTAGCGGCAGAAACGCCTTCGGCACCGGCGAGTTCGGTATTGTATGTATCTACGACAGTTGCTTTTTCTGCACCGTCGGTAACATCCAAGAGGGTAACACCGATATTTTTGCCGTCGGCATCAAGCTTGGTAGCTACCATGTATGAACGGCCGCTGTATTTGAAGAATCCGCCCAAAACGCTGCCTTTTTCAATCAAACCTTCGGGAATGAAGCCTTCGAGAGCACTGTTTTCCTTGAGGGTCACTGACATGGGGAGGCTATTGTCGCCGTCGATAAAGAAGCTGTCGTCGGCAAGGGGAGAAACCCACATGTTGATGTGTTCTCCGAGAGCTTCACCATTAAGGCCGGCGTCGGCAACGGCGCTGTTATTGCGGTGGCTTTCGGAAGCAACTTGGTTGGCGATGATATCGATTACAGACAAGAATATCTTAATGCCCGATGCAGTTTCGCTGGTAAGAACAATGCGGCCTTCTTCGGTAGTACCGGAATAGAGCATTGTTTCGCCGGTATAAGCACGGTAGAAATTACCGCTCTTTTCGGTAGAAACCCATACATAAGGATTGCCGTCGGGCATCAGGGTATCTTCGTTGAGGTTCCAACGGTAGATGTTGCAAACGCCTTTTTCTTCGCCTTCTTTCACCTGACTGGCATCAAAATGGCAGAGTTCCATTGAGCAAGCCAAGAGAACACCGTCGGCAGTTACTGCGATATCGGAGATATTGAGTTCTGTTCCTTCAGCACCTTCAACCCCGGGAGTAGCAACTACTTTGAGGTCTTGGTTGTCGAGGATGAGGATTGTAGCTTCTTTAGCTTCGTTGAGGCCGAGAACATAGAGATAGTCTCCATGAACGAGCATGCGGCGGATAGCGAGGCCGTGGAGAGCTTCGATATCAACATCTGCAAGGGCAGTGGCGAAAGTGAAATCTGCACGAGGACCGTACTGTGTGCCGAGAAGCTCATCGGGATAGTTCACGTAGTTTTCGGTGGGAGCAACATACGATTCACTTTCCATGTAGAGTTTGGGGTAGGTGATTTCGGCGGCTTTAACCTCGATTTCGGTAGCTTTGGGAGTCTTGTATCCTTCGGCGTTCACAGTGAGGAGATAAGTGCCGGGTTCTACGCCTTTGAAAACGAAGCAACCGTTGAGATAGTTGTCGGTGATATATTCGGCAACAACCTGGCCGTCTTTCTTGAGCTGTACGGTAGCGTTTTCGATAGGTTTGTAGAGGTCGTCGGAGGTAGTTACGGGCAAATATGTATTTTCTGTCGAAGAGTAGCGTTCGTGTTCGTCGCGAACAATACCATAGACGTCGCCCACTTTTTCTTTTTCAAGTCCGAAATAGTCGGCAATACCATGTGCGTAGTTGTAACCTTCTATGTAGTCCACGTCGAAATTCATATGGCGGAGAGCAGCCACAGAATAAGTGTGGAAATAACCTTCAACAAGGAAACCGGGAGCGCTGTGTTTGAGAACACCGAGGTAGCCTTTATATCCGAGTTTACTTGTAGAGCTGCTGTGGTAGAAATCGATGTCACCGCGGATGTCGGGGTTTGTAATAGAATAAGCGGTCCAAGCACCGTGAGCGTCGGCCATGTGGAGAGGCCAAACAGCTTCTGCCATAGCGCGGCTTGTTTTGGAGTGTTCTGAGTCTACACCCTTATCGTTGCGGCAATCGTCGTAACCACGATAGAGGATAATGGGGAAATTCGTAGTGCTCCAGGGGTTGCCTGTTGCAGCATTGGAGTGGATAGAGATGAACATGTCGAAGAGGTTCTCTTCCACTTCCTCGCAAATTTCGGTGAGATTACGGTTGTAGTCGTAAGCGTCGGGGAAAGCTTCAAGCAATTTAGCCTCGCTGCCCATCTGCCCGGGGGTGGGGTTGTCTTCGTGGTATGGACCGCACTTAACATGCGACATAACGATGTTGTTGTCCATATCGCGAGCTGCACCTATCTGTGCGCGTTCGCCTTCCTGGTTTAGGGTTTCGTCGAATTCAAGACCCATTGCACGGAGTTTCTCGAGCACACCGAAACCTTTGCGGAGGTTGGTATTGGACTCGAAGAAGCTCAGGGTATCTGTATTGTAACGGCTATGTGTGCCGTGGCCTTTAACAGGCATAGGACGGTCGTTGGCAGTCCAAGATCCGTGTCCGGGGTTGATATATATGCGGAGTTCGCTGGGATCTGCGGCATTGGCGCCGAAAGCAGTGGCTGCTAAAGCGGCTGCAAGGATGATTTTTTTCATTTATGCGCCTCCTTATTTAAGATTAATGATGAAAAGTTCGCCTTCGGGTGTAGAGAAAGCAATACGAGAACCGTCGGCAGTCGGGCTTGGATAAAGGGCTATCTGCGCGTCGGTGGTAAGGGTCTGGTAAGTACCGTTGAGATCGGCGGCGATGATAGCAGAAGATGTGATGATGTGGCCGTCGTCGGCATCTTTCATGCCAACGAGAACATCGTTGTTGAGCCATTTTGTAGCACGGAGAGGACCTACGGCCTTAACGTTTGTTCCGTCTACATTGCAAACGTAGCAACCGCGTCCGGCAAGATAGTATGCAACTTTTGTTCCGTCGGGGCTAAGAGCAGGCCAAAGGTAGCTGCCGCGTCCTTGAGGATCGAGAGTTACGGTTTTTCCATTAACGGTATACTCAAGATGGCCACGGTTGATAGAAACCATAGCACCTTGCTGTGCGCGAGTGCCGTCGAGGCTTTTTGCACGCATTTTGCCGTTTTCAACAGAAGTAACGGTATTGCCAACCATGGCTACACCGGCATTGAGCTTGCGGCTGGGAGCCACAATTTGCACTTCTTTTCCAGAAAGGAGGTTTTTGCTTTTGAGGGCCACTTTGCGGAGTTTGTCGCGGCCTACAGTTGTCTGGCGGTATACCACTTGGCTACCGTCGGCGCTGATGGCTACATTGCTGCCGCTGCCGTTGTTGGTGACAAGAGTGGATTTGCCTGTTGCCAAATCAATTTTGGTAAGACCTTCGGAAGCGGCATCGGAAACGACAACAAAGCTACCGTCGGGGCTGATAGTTGGTACGTTAACCACCATGCCTTCGGGAACACGTACGCGTTCCATCGACGATACCTCCACGAGTTGTGCGTTTACTGCAAACGAACCGAGAAGCACTACCACAGATAAGAAGAATTTTTTCATGTCTGGTAGATTTTAGGGTTAAAAGATAATATTTTGACCCCAAAAGTACCAAATATCCGAGATTAACGGAAAAAATTAACTACATTTAACCTTTATGCGATGATTTTTAGATTTGGCGTTAACATACGGTTCTAAAAACACCGTTCATCGTCAATTTCCGCATGTTTTTCTATTATTTCGGGTCAGATGTAGAGTAGCTCTTGCGCCAAAAAAACATTGTGACTAATTTTGCAACATGGAAAGAAAAGATTTTTTAAGGTTAGTAGCTCTCATCACCGTTGCCGGGTCTGCGGCGGCATCATTTGCCGGCGACCTCAAAGGCAAAATCGTAGACTCGTCGACGGCAGAGGGTTTAATTCAGGCATCGGTGAGAGTGCTCTCCCCTAAAGACTCCACGGCAGTGAAAGGTGCCGTGACGAGCAGCACCGGTTCTTTTTCCATAGAGAACCTCAAACCAGGCAAGTATATTGTAGAAGCCTCATATGTGGGATATTCCACCGAGTACAGGAATATCAACATGACCGAGGCCACCATGCGTCTGCAGCCGTTTAAATTGGCAGAAACCTCGATTGCGCTTAAAGACGCGGTAGTAACAGGAATCCGTACGCCCATAAAAGTGATGGAAGACACTGTGGAATATAGTGCGGAATCGTATAAGACCCAACCAAATGCGGTGGTGGAAGATCTATTGAAACGTCTTCCCGGTGTAGAGGTAGGCTCCGACGGCAAAATAACCGCCAACGGCAAAGAGGTTACAAAAATCCTTATCGACGGTAAAGAATTCTTTAGCGACGACCCCACCGTAGCCTCGCGCAATCTCCCGGTGAACATGGTGGAAAAGCTCCAGGTGGTAGACCGCAAAAGCGACCTTGCCCGTATTACCGGAGTTGAAGACGGCGAAGACGAAACCGTTATTAACCTCACGGTGAAAAAAGGCATGAAAAACGGATGGTTCGGAAATGTGGAAGCCGGCTATGGCACAGACGACCGCTACCGCGGCACATTCACCGTAAACCGTTTTTGGAACGACAACCAAGTGACCATACTCGGAGGCGCCAACAACGTGAACGAACCGGGATTCGACGGCAGCGCAGGCGGACGTTTCCGCCGATTCGGCGGCATGAACGGTATCACAGCCTCGCAAGCCCTCGGCGTTAATTTCAATGTTGGAAAAGAAGAGATTTTCCGTGTGGGCGGCGACGTGATGTACAGCCATACAGACCAGAAAACCTACACATCGTCGGACAGGACTTATCTCTTTAACGATTCAACCTCAACTACAAAAAGCAATAAATATTCCCGTGACAAAGGACATAATTTCCGCGCCGATTTCAGGGTGCAATGGAAACCGGACTCGTTCAATACCTTTGAATTGCGCCCCTATGTGTCGTTAAACTACAACAACTCCACCTCGGCAGATTCGTCAAGCACTTTTGCAGGGAATGCCCAAAACACAGAGGTGACGCGTTCCATCAACAATAACTACAGCAAAGGCAACGCCGTGGAATTCGGCACAAGGTTAATATACAACCATAATTTCAAGAGCAAACCCGGCCGTTCATTCTCCATTTTCGCAAATTACTCCTACAGCAATACAAGAGAAAAAGAAGACAGCTACTCCCTCAACCGTTTCTTCCTCAAAGATTCTGTAGACTTGTGGGACCAATGGGCAGACAACCACACATGGTCCAACAACCTATCGGCCCGCGTGAGCTGGACAGAGCCTTTGGGAGACGCCAAAAAGGGCAATTTCCTTACTTTGGCATACCGTTTCTCATACAGGTGGAACAATGCCGACAAACTCACATACGATCATCCTGTGACCTTTCCCGACGGCTACGAAATGCCACCGGTTATAGACCCGGATCTTATATTCAACACCGACCTCTCCAACCAGTTCCGCAACGACTACATGAACCAGGACATACGCTTCGGCTACCGTCACGTGTCAAAGAAAACGACACTCAATGTCGGTATTTCACTGGTTCCGCAGACAAGCAAATCGATAAACCTTATAAACTCCGAAAAAAACATTCCTCGCAGAAATGTTCTGAATGTAGCTCCATATCTTCGCTACCGCTTCAAGGCAAGCAAATCCACGAATCTAAGCGTAGATTATTTCGGACGCTCGTCGCAGCCTTCGCTGACACAGTTGCAACCGGTAGCAGACATGAGCGATCCCTTGAGGGTGGTAATAGGTAACCCTAACCTAAAACCGACATTCTCACACAATGCCCGTCTCCGCTATCAGAATTTCAACCAGGAAGCCCAGCGCTCCATCATGGCAATGATAGACGCAAACTACAGCCAGAACTCCATCATATCGCGTACGGATTTCAACTCCGAAACCGGCGGCCAAACGACAACCTACGAAAACGTGAACGGAGTGTGGAGCATAAGAGGCATGAACATGATTTCTTTCCCCCTCAAAAACAAAGCTTTCACGTTCAACAACCACCTCTTCGTCATGTACTCAAACACGGTGGGGTACAACAACTCACTACGCAACCGAAGCGGATCGTTAATGGTGGGCGAAAGCCTCGGCTTGGCATGGCGACCCGATAACTTGGAATTGGAAATCAGACCAAGATACAACCTACAGAACGTTTCAAACACCGTACAGAAAGGTGCTAACAGGACAGTCCACTCCTATGGAGGTTCATTCTATGCGACATACTACACACCAATCAATTTCGTAATAAGTTCCGACCTCAACTACTCCGCTACATCGGGTTACTCCGCCGGCTACGACACGAAAACTTGGATGTGGAACGCATCGATTTCCTACCAATTCTTGCGCGACAAATCAGCAACCGTTTCGCTCAAAGCCTACGACATACTCGGCCAACGCTCAAATGTACGCCGAAACGTTACGGCTAACTATATAGACGACTCGCGCTACAACTCCCTCACACGCTACGTCATGGTATCTTTTGCATATAAATTCAATACATTCGGCAAAGGGAACGAACCATCTACCGGAAACCAATTCGGTCCTGGACATGGTCCTGGCGGACGACGCCCGATGGGACCGCCTCCAGGAAGGTAAAATCAAGAAGCATGGCTTATATCAATTTCCAGTCATCAAGGCTATCGATTGAGAATTTCCAAGCTTCTGCCGGTGGACATATATACCGGAATATTATTATCTCGCAATAGTTTTTTAAGTTTATCATAAAATAAATTCAGAAATAATCAGGTTTTTAAAAGCGCCGTCCGACCGTGAGGCCTGGCGGCGCTGCTTTATACCCTGCTGAAACGAGCAAAAAAAGGCCGCACCCAGAAAGGCGCGGCCTTGCAATATAATATTTTGAGAAATCAAGCCGTTTTCACCTCACTACGGCCTTTTGGACAGTCGTTCCTACCGCTACCACATAAACACCGGCAGGAAGACTTATACGGGCTTGAGAGAGGCCTTGACGGGTATCTACCAAACGGCCATCCACAGAGAACACACGGATGTCTCGTCCATCGGCGCCAGAAACGGTAATGCAGCCACGTTCGGCAGCAATGCTCACCTGCGATGACAGAACACCGTCTTCAAGCCCAGACACTTCGGCTGCGTTGGAAGCACGGGATTCCCCTTGTGCGTATACGGCGGTGACACGATAATCGTGGGTCTCGGTGTCAACACCAACGGTGTAGTTTGTATCGGTTATCGGAGTTTCGGTGACAAGTTTACCGTCGCGATAAACATTGTAGCCCTGGAGAGTCAGCTCATCGGCATCCACAGCCGCAATGTAGGTAACGTCGTCTACAAGCAACATGAAGCTGTAGTTTGACACTACACGTATGGCAAAATATTTAGCGCCTTCGGGCACCTCGAGGTTGAAGCGGTTCCAGCTGGCCTGCACTTCGGTAAATGTATCAAGGAGCTTGAAATCGGAAATTTCTTTGCCCGTGGTAGAATATAGGAATTGGAATGTCTCGCGTGCGTCGGAATTGAAACTACGCGCCCAGAACGAGATTATCTGCTCGCCTCCATAAAGCTCGGGAGAAATAGCCCAGTCGTCGCATTGTGCAGGCACCAGATTATCGATATCGGAGTAAACGAAGAGTTGGCCGAGTGTCTTGGTGCCGGAGTGAGCGCCAAAATACAATGGATTGAAGCCTTCGTGGTCTACGACGAAGAACGATAGCTGATCGCCTTTTTCAATTCCCGGGAACTGAACATCGGGTATACCGTAAACAAACATCTTGTCGGCGTCGTAGAACGACCATTTACCTACGTTTTCTTTAGCCCAAGATTCCTGATCTTCGAAATTGTCGGTGAGGAGATCGCCGAATGCAGTGGATGGGTCCGGAGCAGTCCAAGAAAGATTTATGTCTTGGCCGTCTACAGCGTAGGCAAGATTATTCACATAGGGGAGACCCGAAACGAATACATCTACCGTCTGAGGCTCGGAGACATTGTTTGAATCGTCTACATCACCCTCATAGGCTATTTCAACCGAGTATGCAGCAGCTTCTTCGTCCATTGCACCAATAGAACACTCCATGTTAACGGCTACGGTTTTGCCGAAACCGACAACAGGTCCTTCCTGGGTCGATACAACTTCGCCGTTACGCAAAACGGAAATAGTGTATCCGGAAGCATCATCGCGGCCAAGATTCTCAATCTGTGCGCTTGCAAGGAAAGAATGGCCGGATTTAACAATCTCCGGGAAAGTTATTGACTTGACAGCCAAATCTTTATCTGAAATGGATTCTATTTTAATGTTATCAAGTAGTACGTAAGACATTCCGTTGCAATATCCGGTATAACGCAAGCGCAATTGTTTTCCGGCGAAATCATCAAGCGGCACCATTACCCGATACCATCCCTCTTCTTCGCCAAGAGTGTGCATTGCGACACGTTTGAGGCTACGGTATTCGCTTTCGCCATAAACTTGGACAAGGACTTCAAGTTCATTTAAATCGGGATATTCAGGCATCATTCGGGCAATATTGTAGGTATAGAACGACAGACACGGATTGTCGAGTCCTTCAAGATTAATCTTGCCGAAAGTCAAGTGCGCAACGTCACCGTTATCGCCCATCATGGTCATGAATCCATTGTCGGAATCTTGCGAAGGGATTCCGGACCCTTCGTTCATCAAATACCACGACGGGGTCTCGCCGACAACAATCTGCTGGGAGAAGAGATGGCTGAACGTTTGGTTTGCGAAAGATTCGGCGAAAGGCACGGAATAGGACGGACCGGCAATGAGCACATTGGATACTATGCCGTCGGATTTACCGGCTTCGGTAGAAGCGGCGACAACACATCTTACGATTTCTTGTTCTGTTTCAGCAGCCATGAATGTATATTCAAGCTCTTTCAAATCTGATTTCAAAGGGACAAAATCACCGTCGGTGGTCATTCGGTAGACATCATAGCTCACCAATTCGGGATTCAGCCAATTACCGTCGGCATCGATAGAGACAGGAGCCCAAGTAAGCTTAACTTGACCCGGAGTAGTGGTTTCGTCCAGAACAACGTCTGAGGGAACTGAAGGGACATGTGCCCCCACATAAACGGTAACCTCTGCCGCATCGCCAAGGCCGCCGCTCGTAGCGGTGACTACAGAGTATGTGTGGTAGCCCCAAGACATATCTGCATCGTCGTAGGTGAGGACAACATCTTTTTCGGGTGCTTCGAAAGTTTTGAGAGAAATACCGTCGCGGAACAATTCTACTTGCGTCAAGTCATCTTTTAGAGGTTCTCCGGAAATATCAACGCTTGGTGTGCGGAAAGAAATGGAGACAGAATGCTCGCCAGTGGGGTGGGGTAGAGCAGTGAGATTAGTAACCGCAGCCGGACGCGACGCACCGATACCAGGCTCAAGCAAGAGGTTGGTGACATTCATAAAATAATGTCCTGGCGATGACATTCCATGTATCCCGATGAAAATTTCTCCGCTTTCTGCCGGCGTAATCCAACCGGCGATAACGGTAGGTTCATTGCCCGGATAATCCGTCGGCTCAATAATGAAATTCTGCATATCTGCCACGGTATTGCCATAGCCCCATTTTATTTCTATTGTTTCGGGATCATCCCAATCGCTTGGAATACCGAAAAATTCTGACGTGGCAAGAAGCGAAAAGCGGTAGGCCTTACCGGCCTCAAGCTGGAAAGAGGGAGTTATCAACCAGTCGTCGTTGTTGTGGCGGTTGGTATTAAGTTCCATGTTTCCGCCCAACATGGCTGCAGCCCATGTATAGGCGTCGTTGTTGGCATTGATAACTGTGAATCCCGAAGGCAAGCCTGCAGGGAAATTTTCCTGCCACGGCAAGTCGGAAATAGCTCCTGAAGCGACTTGTCCAAAAGCCGGAATCAAAGCAAGAGCAGCTAAGAATTTATGAGCTTTCATAAAATAATTTTTAATTCACTGCTTGTTTCGGTCCAAGCAGCAAGATGAAAAGTATTGGAATAGTTAATTCTGGAAATTATGACAATATCTATCTGGAATAGGATAGCTCAAAAATATAGACAAACGCTCATAATGAGAATTTATTTCTGCCTAAAATTCACAAAGATTAGCGTTTCTGTGGCAAAATTATATAATTCCACAACCAAAACAATAGTTTTTGATGTTAAAAAGCGTTAAACAATATGATATTAGACACAAAAAAAGCTCCGCGGATTCCAAATAGACGGAAAGCGCGGAGCTAAAGTTGTGTTATGCAACTATCAATAGACAATCAAAGAGCTGACTTCGGCATCGGCGGGGAGAGCCTGACGGCCATTAAGAGCAGAAAGCTCAATGATGAAATTGATGTAGATTTTTTTGGGGTTTAGGCTTTTCACAAGATTATAAGCAGCGGCCATAGTACCACCTGTTGCTAAGACGTCGTCGTGTATAACCACGATATCGTCGGGCGTAATTGCGTCGCGATGTATTTCGATAACGTCTGTTCCATATTCTTTAGCATATTCCTGACGGATAGTATCGGCAGGTAGTTTTCCGGGTTTACGGCATGGCACGAAACCGGCTCCGAGCTCGAATGCGAGTATCGAGCCGCCGATAAAACCGCGCGATTCTATACCGACGACTTTAGTAACGCCTTTATCGCGGTAGAGCTGGGAGAGGTCCCAACCGATGATGTGGAGAGCACGAGGATCTTTGAAAGCCGTCGTGAGGTCTTTGAAGAGGACGCCCGGGGTGGGGAAATCCTGAACGTCGCGGATTTTAGATTTAATATATTCCATAACGGTTTGTTTGTTATTATTGATATTCTATTTTGAGGGCGAATTGTTTCACGTGAAACAACGATTTCAGCGGTTCAATGTGAGTAAAAGTATGTTTATGTCGCTCGGCGAAATCCCGGGGATACGCGAAGCCTGACCGATAGTCTCGGGACGTTGGCGCGAAAGCTTCTGGCGAGCTTCTGTAGAAAGCGATTGAAGGCGGTCAAAATCAAAAGCACGGGGTATTTTCACGTCTTCAAGACGACGGAGCTTATCTGCTATCAACTGCTCTCGGGCAATATATCCCTGATATTTTATTCTTATTTCTGCTGCTTCTGTTATTTCCTCTCTCCGATCTTCGGGCAGTTTATCAAGAAGACGACGCAGGGGTTTTACAGCTGTAGCAAGGATATCAAGGGTGAGTTGCGGACGTTGTACAAGGTCAAAAAGCTTTGTGCCTTGGCGGAGAGGTGTAGTGCCTACCGACACGAGAAGATCTTCTACGTCGGCGGGATGAACTGTAAGAGAGCTTGCAAGTTCTATGATAGAATCACGGAGCTTGCGTTTCTCTTCCATCAAATCGAAACGTCCTTGTTCGGCAAGACCTATAGAGTAGCCTAAGGGCGTCAGGCGCATGTCGGCATCGTCTTGACGGAGAAGAATACGATATTCTGCCCGCGAGGTAAACATTCGGTACGGTTCATCTACGCCCTTATTCACGAGGTCGTCGATAAGAACGCCTATGTATGCCTGGTCTCTCTGGAGAGTAAAAGGCTCTTTGCCGAGAGCCCTTAACGCCGCATTAGCGCCGGCAACGAGTCCTTGTCCTGCTGCTTCCTCATATCCTGTGGTACCGTTGATCTGCCCGGCAAAGAAAAGTCCGTCAACAAGCTTTGTTTCCAAAGTATGGCGCAATTGGGTAGGATCAAAGAAATCGTATTCAATGGCATAACCGGCGCGGTAAAGCTGAGCTTCGGCAAGCGCCGGCACGGTAGATAATGCTCTTATCTGGATATCCATCGGCATAGACGAAGAAAAACCATTAACGTAGAACTCCTGCGTTGTCTCGCCTTCGGGTTCAAGGAAAAGCTGATGCTCGGTCTTATCTGCAAAAGTTACGATTTTCGTCTCTATAGACGGGCAATACCGCGGGCCTATACTTTGTATCTGTCCATTGTAGAGGGGTGAATCCGGGAGTCCTTCACGGAGAATCCGGCAAGTCTCAGGGTTTGTATAAACAATGAAGCACTCTCGCTGCTTTAGTTGCGAACGCACTCCGGGGAGAAAACTGAAATGATGGAAATCGGTTTCCCCTGCCTGCGGTGTCGCCAAATCAAATTTTATACTCCTGCCATCAAGACGCACAGGAGTACCGGTCTTCATCCTGTCGGAGCGGAAACCGAGCTTCACCAACTGTTCTGTCAAACCATAAGCAGCCGGTTCGGATATACGGCCGCCGGGAAACGACACGCGGCCAATATGCATAAGTCCGTTGAGGAACGTTCCATTTGTAAGCACTATATTTGGAGCATTGAAACGTGCCCCTTCGGCAGTTTCCACCCCGGAAAGCTTGCCCTGTTCATCAAAAACAAGCTTCTGAACAGAACCTTGCCACATTGAAAGATTCTGTGTATTCTCAAGGATTTCGCGCCAAAGGGCAGAGAATTTATTTCTGTCGGCCTGAGCCCGCGGACTCCACATCGCCGGGCCTTTGCTTCGGTTGAGCATTCGGAATTGTATTGCCGTGCGGTCTGTCACAATTCCCATCATGCCGCCAAGAGCATCGATTTCTCGAACTATCTGTCCTTTGGCAATACCTCCGACAGCAGGATTACAGCTCATCTGCGCAATCTTCCCCATATCCATTGTTACAAGGAGAGTGCGGGCACCTATCTTAGCCGAGGCATGGGCAGCCTCGCATCCGGCATGACCGGCGCCGACCACTATTACGTCAAAATCAAATTGCATTTTTCAGGATTGTAAATTGTCCCACATATCAAGAGCTGCGTTTTCGTGAGCTTCCATAATCTCGCGTTCGCCAGGTCCTTTGTCGTTGATGCCGCAAAGATGCAAGACACCGTGGATTATCACCCTGAGCAGTTCTCTGGAATACTCTACTCCGAGTTGGCTGGCGTTTGACTCCACTGTATCTAATGAAATAACGACATCTCCGCGCAGGAGTTTACCTGTGCAGGAATCAAATGTGATGATATCTGTAAAATAATCGTGATTTAGGAATTGCTTGTTTGTACGGAGTATCTCCTCGTCTGAGCAGAAGAGGTAATTGAGAGTATAAGCAATTCGGTTGTGTTCATTTGCGACTTGTACAATCCACTGTTCAAGTCGTTGATAATCAATCTTCGGGAGTTCAACACCCGAAGTTAACCATTGGAAAACGGGCGTCATGTTGTATTTATTAAAACACAAAGTTAAGAAAATTCCACGACAGAACATCAAATTTAACATTTAGTAAGAATTAAGTTCTGGATTGCTTATAATCTAAAAAGCAAACCGCAACAACCTAAAACCCGGACAACCAACACATTACAACCCACGAATTCATGAATTAAGGCTCTGAGAATTCAAAATTTCCAGCCATTTAACCATCTATCCGTCATATTTAACGTTCTCATATGCAAAAATGGCTACACAGATATATAAGACTTGCAACTTATGAACCGTGTTTTTTGTTATTCATTTGCAACAGAACGAGAAAAACATTATCTTTGCACATATTTAAAAAATTAACAAAATGGAAAACAAAGAACTTGATCGTCTGAGCTATGCTCTCGGTTTGAGCATGGGTCAGAATTTCCGTGCATCGGGAATACAGACCGTAAACGTGCAAGACTTTGCCGACGGTGTAGCCGCAGTATTCTACGGCTCAGAACCTAAAATGAGCTATCAGGACGCGAAAGAAGAAATACAGAAATTTTTCACCCAGCTCCAAGCAGAACAAGAAAAAGCAGCCGCTGCAATGGGTGAGGTAAATGAAAAAGCCGGCCAGGAATTCCTTGCATCTAACGGAAAACGCGCAGAAGTGAAAACAACTCCTTCGGGCTTGCAATACGAGGTACTTGAAGAAGGTAAAGGACCTAAACCTGCGGCAAGCGACAGCGTGACCGTGCACTACACCGGCAAGCTTATCGACGGCACAGTATTCGATTCAAGCGAAGAACGCGGCGAGCCTGCAACCTTCGGCGTAACCCAAGTAATCCCGGGCTGGGTAGAAGCATTGCAAATGATGACAGAAGGTTCAAAGTGGCGTCTGTTCATCCCATCTAACCTTGCATATGGACCACAAGGCGCAGGCGGTTTGATTGGGCCTAACCAAACTCTTATTTTTGATGTTACCTTAATCAAGGTTAATAAATAATGAAGAGTATTGCAGTGGCGGCAGCTATCTTGTTGGCAAGTTCTGCCGCCTTTGCTTCGACACCGGAAGAGGACGCCGCAGCCACATTCATATCTTCAAATATAAAGCTTGCACTGAACCAGACGCTACAGGCGCTTAGACAAGACGGTATCCAACTTGACAGCGCTACTGTCATGGCAAAAGTGATGGAACAACTGCCGTTGGCCTACGACCAAAAAGCTCACTATGCCGCCGCAGAAATATTACGCGAGGCGACAGCTCCAAAACTCAATATTGACGCTGCGGAATTTATTAACACAGCAAAAAACCGTCCCGGCGCTGTAGTCACGCCCGAAGGTGTGGTTATAGAAACGTTAAAACCGGGAGATGGAGCCATGCCTGTTGGCACAAGTACCGTTTCCATGCGCTACGTAGGCAAACTCCCTGGTGGACAGATTTTCGATCAGATAGGCCCAGACGAAGCTCCGATGGATGGACGAGTGCTTGATTTTACACCCGGGTTCTCAATCGGTCTGCAACAGATGAAAGCCGGCGGCAAGTACCGACTGACGATTCCGGCAGAATTAGCCTACGGCCAAAACGGTGTTCCCGGAGTTATCCCGCCGTCGTGTCCTTTGGAGTTTGAGGTAGAATTGGTAGCGGTGAAATAATTTAAGACAGCGTCCTCGACCATTACCCCTCCCTCAACACATAAACAACAAAAATTCAACAATAATAAAGGATAAAAATGAAAAAGATTTTATTTGGAGCCGCCATAATGGTACTCGGTCTTGCAGGCTGCAACAACAGCACATGCGACACCACTGCTACATGTGGCAATGACTCGCTCTCTAATGCCTACGGCGATTATGTAGGCCTTGTTGTACGCCGTGATTTTGATAGCCGCAATCAAGGCGACGCACAAGCAAGCCAAGAATTCCTCAAAGGTTTGCAGTTGGCATTCTCGTCCTACGAGAACAACAACACCGTGGCCGGAATGCAGGTTGCATCAAGCATGCTCGGTGAAATAGACCAGCTCTCCCAACAAGGCGTAAACATTGACCGCGCCAAAGTTTTGGAAGCATTCAAAAAAGCATTCACAGCCGATTCCATAGCACCTTTCCGAGTGGAAGAAGCATCCATGCAGTTCCGCCAGATGATCAACAAAGCCATGGAAGAAGCTGAAGCAGCCAAAGCCGCAGAAGCATCCAAAGCACCAGATGCTGTAGAAAACGGCAAAGCTGCAGAAGCATTCGTTGCCGATGCAAAAAAACAGAATCCGGCAATCCAGACAAGCGCCACTGGCCTTAGCTATCTCGTGAGCGAAGAAGGCTCAGCCCCTAAAGCATCTGAGACATCTACGGTTGTTGTCAATTATACAGGTCGCCACCTCAACGGCGAGGTATTCGACAGCACAGACGACCGCGGCCCTGCAACATTTAATCTCCAAGGTGTAGTACCCGGCTTCCGCGAAGGCCTTATGCTTTTGGGCAAAGGCGGAAAAGCCACACTCTACATCCCCGGAGAACTCGCATACGGTCCTCAAGGAATGCCCCAAGCTGGTATCGGCCCCAATGAAATGTTGGTATTCCAAGTAGAAGTTCTTGACGTGGATCCACAATAATCCCAATAACAAAATTTAAAATCCTGCACGGCTTTAACAGAGCCATGCGGGATTTTTTTGTATCAACACAAATGCAAAAGCCGCTCCGACCCGAAAATCATTTCGGCGGAGCGGTATTTGTTTCCACAAACAAAATCGTATAATTTTCTGGTTGCAAAGTTAGCTTACATATTTCCTCCCCACAATACCCTCTTTTGGGTATTTTTCACTCATAAAGAACCGACACATAATAACAGTTTGACAGACCACAACCATATCAAAGGGCTGGAAAAGGGAAAATTTTAGAGAAAAACACTGCCAAATACACATTAATTGGAATATTTTTAGTATTTTTGACGCACATTTGTCCTCATTGGCAATAACCCAAATCAATAACCCAACCGAGAGAAACAATAAATAGTATATTTACCAAAATTTTGTTATGAAACTACGACTATTTTTGACGCTGCTCTTATCGGCACTTTGGCCGGCAATGAGCGTTTTAGCGGCGACTGTTGTCGGCGTAGTAGTCAACGGAAATTCCGGCAGCCCGGTCAACGGCGCCTATGTTATGCTCCGTGGCTCAAATACCGGCATCAATACCAATTTCAACGGACAATTCCGTATCGACATGCCCGACAATTCGTCGGATTACCTCACTGTATTCTGCGATGGATATGAGCCATTCGGAGTAGACGTAGAAGCAGGCAGAGGGACAGTAAATGTCGGCGAGATACGTCTCAATCCCGAAAATGAAGCCTCTGATTTCCTCGGCGATGCAGAAGACATAATGTTCGACGAAACAGTTATGGAAGACGACGAGGGCACAAGCCAAGGCATTGCATCCCTCTCGGGCGCAAACAACAACCTTTACTACAACACCGCTTCATACAATTTCAGCCCGATGTATTTCCGTTTCCGCGGCTACGATTCCATGTACCAGAGCGTATACATCAACGGCATCCAGTTTAACGACCTCGTTCGCGGACGCTTCAATTTCTCTACTCTTTTGGGTATGACAAGCCGCGCGTTCCGCAACAAGACAACAAATGTAGGTCTTGAAGCGGCCAACTATGGTTTCGGCGACCTTGGAGGTAGCGTGAACTACAACACAACCACCGACCTCTATGCCCCCGGCTTCAACGGTTCGGTAGCTTTCACAAACTCAAACTACATGATGCGCGCCATGGCCACATATTCATCGGGCCTAAATAAAAACGGTTGGGCATACACTGTAAGCGCTATAGGCCGCTATGCCAACGAAGGCGTTATGGAAGGGACTTTCTACAATTCGGCAGGTCTTTTCTTCTCTATAGAAAAAATGTTCAACAAAGAACATACCCTCACCTTGACCGGTTTCGGCGGTCCTACACAACGTGCCACTGGCCGTGCTACATATCAAGAGGTATACGACCTCACCGACAACAATCTCTACAACCCCGACTGGGGCTGGCAAGACGGCAAAAAACGTTCGTCGAGAATCACAGAGACTTTCGACCCCACTGTAATCCTCAACTGGATCTTCAAGAAAAACCAGACTACTGTCAATACCGCAGCAGCATTCCGCTCTGTATATTACAACCGTTCGGCACTCCAATATTACAACGCCAACGACCCCAACCCGACATACTACCGCTACCTCCCCTCATATTATATCGACGACAAAGAACAGTATGATCTCTACACAGACCTTTGGCACAACGACGACAGCTTCCGCCAAATCAACTGGGATCAATTGTACCAAATAAACTACCTCAACAACGCAGGTAACGAAAATCTGCCCACAGCAGACCACAAAGGTTCTTCATATATAATGGAAAACCGCATCAACAAACAGCTCAATGCCATGTTCAACTCATACGTGAACACTCGCTTGAACAACTCAATAAGCCTTCAGGGCGGTGTGAGCTTCAACTGGACAAAGAGCAGCAACTACAAAACAATCCGCGACCTCATGGGCGGCGAATTCTGGCTTGACGTAGACCCCTTCAGCAACCGCGACTATGCCATCGCTCCTCAGAACCTCCAAAACGACCTCGACAACCCCAACCGTCGCGTTGTTAAGGGCGACAAATTCGGCTACGACTACGACATCTACGCACTCCGTGCACAGGCTTGGTTGCAAAACGTGGTTACCCTCCCAAAATGGGACATCAACTACGGCATGCAGATGAGCTACACCCAATATTTCCGCGACGGACACATGCGCAACGGCCGCGCTCCGCACAACTCAAAAGGCAAGAGCGAAACACTCAAATTCGACAACATCGGTGTCAAAGCCGGCGCTACCTATAAGCTTGACGGACGCAACCAGTTCATCGCTCATGCCGAATACGGCACACGTGCTCCATTGGCCGACAACGTATTCTTGGCTCCACGCGTTAAAAACTCTACCGTTGCAAATCCCGAAAGCGAACGCATAATGGCCGGCGACATCTCCTATGCTTGGAATTACCGTCGTTTCCGCGGTGCCATCACCGGTTTCTATACCCAGATAGACAATGCCATCGAACGCAACGGTTTCTACGACGAAGAATTCCAGACTTATGCCAACTACATCCTCTCCGATGTAAAACGCGTTTACAAAGGCGTGGAATTGGGTATGGCCTACAAAATCACTCCCTCGGTCACAGCTACTTTTGCAGGAACATATTCGCGTTTCCAATACAAGAATAACCCCAAAGGTACACGTACTTTCGAAAACGGCCTTCACCCCGACACCACTCAAACCGTTTACCTCAAGAACTACTACTTGGGCTCTGTTCCCCAATATTCTGCCAACTTGGGTATAGATTGGGCAGCTCCCAAAAACTGGTATTTCAACATCAACGGTACTATCCAAGGCGACTCCTACGTTAACCTTGCTCCGGCCTACCACGAAGCACTCCCGACTCTTTGGGAACAATTCGGCAACTCCGAAGCAGAACTCCAAGCAAAAATTGAAGAACTTTCGGCACAAGACAAACTCAAAAACGCCTTCACGCTCAATGCCTCTATCGGCAAAGTTGTATACATCAACCGAAAAGTCACTCTCAATATCAACCTTAACCTCAACAACATCCTAAATAACCGCAACGTGGTTACCTATGCATATCAGCAGGGACGTTTGGACACGAAAACTTTCGACCGCGACAAATACCCCAACCGCTATTCTTATGCACAGGGATTCCGTGCTTATCTCAATGTAGGTATCAGATTCTAAATAACCAAGCAAAATGAAAAAAGCATTATCATATATAGCTGTTGCGTCTTTAGCCGCCGGCTTCACAGCCTGCGACGACAATTTCGAGCGTCCACCGATGATCGTTCCGCCGTCGCCCGACATTGAACCTACCGCTACAATCCAAGACGTCAAAACCGACTATTGGCAATATGTAGAAGGTACTCCCCAAACTATAGGCCTCAACGAAAACGGCGATTCCATCATTATCAAAGGTCGCATCTGCTCGTCGGACGTTACCGGTAACATCTACAAAAACCTCATAGTTCAAACTGTAGACGCATCCGGCCAACAGATAGCACTCACCTTTGCCGTAAACAACAACAAGCTATACAACACATACAAATTTGGCCAAGAAATCTACATCAACCTCACCGGCTTAGACGTCGGCGGTTATCGTGGACTCATGCAGTTCGGGCAGGTAGGTGCTTCGGGCATGGGCTTTATGGAAAGCGATCTGTTTGATTCTCATGCTTTCACCTCCGGTTTGCCCAACCCTGCAGCAGTAGATACGGCATATACTACCGCCGCCGACCTTGCAGCACTTAAGGCACAACAAGAAAGCCTCATGCTCTGGCAAAGCCGCTTGGTATGCGTAAAAGACGTGGAATTTGAAGAACCCGGCGAAGTTTTTGCAGGCAGCGCCAATACCAACCGCTATATAAAAGACGCTCAAGGCAACCGTATCATTGTCCGCAACAGTGCATACGCAAGCTTTAAAAACGAACGTATCCCCAGCGGAAAAGGCAACGTTGCCGGTATCTTGAGCTATTTCGGCTCAGATTGGCAAATCCTCCTCATCGACGAGGAAGGTTGCATTGGATTTGAAGGCAGCAGCGATAAACCCGAGCCGGAACCCGAACCCGGAACAGGAACCGACAAGCTATCGCAAAATTTCGACGCTTCTACCGACATTCCCACCGGTTGGACTACATACAAAGTGAAAGGAGACAAAGCCTGGTATATCGCCTCGTTCAACAACAACAATTATGCATCCATGACAGGCTACAAAGGCACAGCTCCCTTTGATTCATGGATTGTAACCCCTGCCATAAACCTTGGCAACAATCCCGAAAAGACTCTCAGCTTTGATACTCAGGTTAATGGTTACGGTTCAAAGACAACGACGTTCAAGGTGTTTGCAATGACCACAAACGACCCCGCTACCGCCGAACTCACAGAGTTGACCGCCACATGGCCTACAGCTCCCGAAAGCGGATATTCCTCGTGGGTAAACTCCGGGACTATAGACCTCAGCAAGTTTGAAGGCACATTCTATATCGGTTGGCAATATGCCGCCGCAAGCGACGAAAACTATGCCACCTGGTGTCTCGATAATGTCCTCGTCGGTACTAAAGGCGGCGACACCCCCGAACCTCCCGTAACCGAAGGCACTTTGTATTCCTTCCTCAAACCGTCGTTGTCGGAAATGCCCTCCGATTGGGTTATTGAAAACGTTAGCCTCGGCGACGGCATGAGCTATATATGGAGCTGGAAAGTATATCAAGAAGCCGGTTATCTCAACGCCAGCGGATATGTAAACGGCGCGGCACAAGCATGCGAAGGCTACGCCATTTCTCCTGAAATCAACCTCGACGGCGTAACCGAAGCCAAATTGAGCTTTGACCACGCAGCAAAATTCCAGACCACTCTCACAAGCCTTTGCGGCATTGTAGCACGCGAAGTAGGCACTACAGAATGGATAGCTCTCGCCATCCCCACATGGCCCGAAGCCGGCTCTTGGAGCTTTGCCAATTCTGGTGAAATCAGCCTCGGAGCTTTCGAAGGCAAAAAAATCCAAGTAGCATTCAAATACGGCTCTTCTGCTGCAGGCGCCGACACTTGGGAAATCAAAAACCTCAATATCAGCGGTAAAAAATAATTTGTATGAAACTTTTCAATAAATATATAACAAGCTTTGCTCTTGCCGCTGCCGTGGCCATGGGCTTTGCATCTTGCCAGGACGATATCGACGCTCCCGCCGTTGATGTTCCAGTTGCCTCTTTGCAACCAAACATTTCCATCCTGGACCTAAAAACACGTTTCTGGAACGACGCCACAAACTACGCCGACTCCATCTACGACCCCAACGATCCTGATGCACGATTCATAATCTCGGGACGCGTAATTTCGTCGGACGAGGAAAGCAACGTATTCAAATCTCTTGTAATCCAAGACGAAACTGCTGCCATCGCATTCTCGCTCAACAGCTACAGCCTCTACCTCAAATACCGCGTTGGCCAGGAACTCGTAGTAGATCTCACCGGTCTCCATATCGGTAAATATAATGGCTACCAGCAAATAGGACGCCCCGAATGGTATGCTCAAGGCAACGCCTACGAGGTTACTTTCATGTCGCCCGAACTCTTTGCACAGCATACCCAATACAACGGGCTACCCAAACCCGCAGAAATCGACACCTTGGTAATACCAAGTTTCTCGGCAATCTCCACAAATCCCGAGAACCTCATCAAATACCAGAGCCAACTTGTACGCTTCCAAAACGTACACTTTGAAGAAGGCGGCAAGGCTTTGTTCTCCGAATATCATTCTTCGGGCGTAAACCGCACATTGGTAGACCAAAGCGGCCTCACGCTCACAGTCCGCACCAGCGGTTACTCCACATTCTGGAACAATACCCTCCCCGAGGGTAACCTTGACGTTGTAGGTATCCTCAGCTACTACGGAACAACCGGTTGGCAATTTATCCTCATCGACGAAAAAGGTTGCATCAAAGTAGGCGACCGTCCAGGCGAAAAAGACAAACCATATACCGTAGAACAAGCCATATCGCTTGAAAACGACGGTACTGTTGCCGAAGGATGGGTTAAAGGTTATATCGTTGGTGCTGTAGCTCCCGAAGTAGAAAACGTTGCTTCAAACAGCGACATCGAATGGCAATCGCCCACCGTGCTCGACAATACATTGGTAATCGCTCCTTCTGCCGACTGCGCCGACTACAGCAAGTGCCTCGTGATATTCTTGCCTTCCGACAGCCCATTGCGCGAATATGGCGGTCTAAAGAGCAACCCGGCCAACCTCGGCAAAGAAATCCTCTTGAAAGGACGCTTTGAAAAATACCTCGGAACATGGGGTATCACCGGCAACACCGGTAAAGCCGACGAATTCGAAATAGACGGTGTTACTATCGAGACAGGCGAAATCCCTGCCGGCGACGGACAAGAAGCTACTCCCTACAATGTGGCCCAAGTAATCGCCAAGAACCCATCAAGTACACAGAATGCTACCGAATCGGGTGTTTGGGTCAAGGGTTATATCGTTGGCTACATGCCCACCGAACCCACAACCGTCCTCAGCGGTACTGTATTCGGAGCTGAAGGTGCCGTAGCAACCAACCTCGTTATCGGTCCTACAGCCGACTGCACCGACTATACAAAATGCGTAGGCGTACAATTGCCCTCTGCAATGCGTGGCACATTGGCACTCTCCTCAAACCCCGGAAACTTGGGCAAGACTCTTGCCATTAAAGGCGACCTCATGAAATATTGCCAAGGTCCCGGCGTGAAGAACCTCACAGCCAACGTTCTCGGCGGCGGAGGCTCAGAGCCCGAACCTCCCACTCCCTCAGAAGCAGTGAGCAGTCTCGACGCTACTTTCGAAAGCGGTGCAATCCCCTCGGGTTGGAGCAATGTAACCGTGTCGGGCGACAAAACTTGGTATGTTACTACCTTTGACAACAACTACTACGCTGCAATGACCGGCTACAAAGGCACCCAACCGCCTTTCGACCAGTGGCTCATCTCCCCGGCTGTAGACATGTCTAAGGTTAGCGACAAAAAACTCAGCTTCCAGAGCCAGGTTAACGGCTACGGTTCTACCACCACACAATTCAATGTCTACGTCCTCACATCTGCCGATCCCACCACAGCAACAAAAACAGAATTGAGCTTCAACAAAGCACAAGCACCGGAAAGCGGATACTCTGGCTTCGTGGCTTCGGGCGACATAGACCTCAGCAAGTTCTCCGGAACAATCTACATTGGCTTCCAATACTACGCTACCAGCGACGCAAACTACGCCACATGGTGTGTAGACGACATCAAGCTTAATGCCGGCAGCACAACCAAACCCGACGACCCCAAACCCGACGATCCTGTAAATCCTCCGGTTGAACCCTCGGGCGACGGTGTTACCATCACCCCCGCTCAGCTCACTGTACCTGGCGAAAGCTCTGTTGAAGGATATACTATCACTATCGACAAAGCTGCCGGAGCAACAGCTCCTATGGTACACGCAGGCACAGGAGCACTCCGCATCTACGCAAGAAACACTTTGAGCATTTCATCAAGCGTCAAGATTGCTAAAATAGAGTTCAAAATCAACGGCTCCAACCGCTACCGCTATACCGACGCTATCCCCAGCACTGGTGAAATAAGCCCGGCACAAGCACAAGGCGATACATCGTTCACTTGGGTAGGCGACAGCTCCGACGTGACATTCACCGTTGGCAGCGGAGCAACCCACGGCAGCGACGGCGAAGCAAAACCAGGACAGCTGCACATAGACTCCATCACGATTTATCCTGCAAAATAAGTCAACCTGAAATAAACACCAAAGAGTGCCCGGCAAAATTGCCGAGGCACTCTTTTTTTGCTCCGTGAGGAGTGAAAATTTCCCCACCAATCACCTGTTGTCTCAAAAATAATAAAACCTCAAGGCACAAAATAGTGTTAAAATCAACGATAAAACCCAAATAATCAAGCGAAAAGCATACAACTTAAGATCGCGTCTAAAAATAGAAACAGCGCGTACGCCACTATAATGCCTCATTCTCACGGGCTGCACCCAATACCTACTTTTAACTATAAAGTATGCAGACAAAAGCATTTTTCCATATACCAAAATACTCAAAAGTGAGCATTGTGTTTTTTTAACATTCAAAGTAATTTTGTGTCGTTTTACAAGACTAACCATATCACATTTTTATGACACGCTTATTCAAATGCAGAATACTCTTGATTCTGCTATTGGCAGGGACTTTAGCAGCCTCGGCACATTCCGACGAGGAAGAAGCTAAAAAGACCAACATTTTCAGCCGCCTATCCGTGGGAGGCTATGGCGAAGTGGCAATGACCAGAAATTTCTATAGCGACAGCTATTTGCGCTATATCTCACCAGAAAAATACAAAAGCGGATCTCACGGACGCTTCGACCTGCCACATGTAGTAATCTATCTTGGCTATGATTTCGGCAAAGGATGGACCATGGGTTCTGAAATTGAATTTGAGCACGGAGGCACCGAGTCGGCAATCGAATTTGAAAACGAAGAAGGTGGCGAATACGAAAAAGAAATTGAGCGCGGCGGCGAAGTGGCTCTCGAGCAATTCTGGATACAAAAATCATTCATGCCCCAACTCAACGTGCGCACAGGTATGATGGTAGTTCCTGTCGGCGGAACAAACGCACACCACATGCCAACAGAATTCTTCGGCGTATACCGTCCAGAAGGCGAAAATACCATAATGCCATGCACATGGCACGAGATAGGTATCAGTATCTGGGGTAAAGCCGGTGACTGGCGCTACGAAGCCATGTTCCTTCCAGGTTTAGACAGCGAACGCTTCGGAAGCCAAGGTTGGATACACGACGGCTCCGCATCGCCCTACGAATTCAAGATAGCAAATAACTACGCCGGTGCCGTGAGGGTTGACAACTACTCCGTAGATGGCCTCCGCCTATCCGTAAGCGCCTATATCGGCGACAGCTACAGAAACACCATGGCGGCAACCTCGGCAACCAAGGGAGTCCACGGCACTGTTGCAATAGGGTCTTTCGATTTCGGCTACGACAAACATAATTTCATAGCTCGCGGTCATTTTGACTACGGACACCTTTCCGACGCCCGCAAGATTACCGATTCCAACATGCACATGTCGTCCAACTCGCCCTCAAAACGCCAGAAAGTAGCCTCTGCTGCAATTGCCGCAGGCATAGAAGCCGGTTATGATATATTCGGGCTTAGCACCTCCCTCAAAGCCAAAAAACAACGACTCTATATATTCGGACGATACGACTACTACGATTCAATGTACAAAATGGATGCAGGAACCGTGGCCGATAAATGGTGCGGCCGCCAACGTGTGGCCGTTGGACTCAACTATTATCCATTAAAGCAGATTGTGGTCAAAGGAGAATATGCCATTGGCCTGCTCAAGAAACCCTTCAACAACGAACCGGCCATCTCCTTGGGAATAGCATACTCCGGATGGTTTAAATAAATCAAGTTTAGCAAAAAAATTTGAAAATCAAATTAATACATTATAGAATGAAACAGATTTTATCTCTTGCAATGATTCCGGTAATGGCTCTTGGACTGGCTTTTACCTCATGCTCCGACGAAAACAATTCCGATGATCCCTCAACTTCAATCGACGCCAAAGAGCAAACATTACAAAAAGCTGCCGCCGCATATGTGAACAACACCGTCCTTCCCACATATAAAGGCATGGCCGACAAAGCAATAGAGCTCTATGAGCTTTGCGAAACCATGGCCGATAAACATACTGCCGGCACATTAGCACAAAGCGACATAATAGCAGCCGGCGAAGCGTGGAAAGAATCGCGCCGAAATTGGGAACTTTCGGAAGCCTTCCTTTTCGGCCCGGCTGCCGACCACAACATAGACCCGCACATCGACTCATGGCCTTTGGACAAACCGGCTATGGATAATTTACTGGAAAGCCTTCGGGGAGGCGCAGACCTGAGCATAGACAACAATTTCGGCTACGGCCTATTAGGCTTTCACTCTATCGAATACATGCTTTTTGAGCTTGATGACGA
>CAJTUG010000011.1:48093-57574 GCA_910579605.1 uncultured Muribaculaceae bacterium
CACTCAACAAACTACACAGCCGAGGAAATGAAATATCTTCTCATGGTAGCCGAAGATTTGCGCAACCAGTGCGTATGCCTCGAGGCTTGTTGGGCAGGAACAGAAAATATTTCTGCCAAAAAACAGGAAATACTTGAAGATGCCGACCTCGACAAAGGCAAAAACCACGGCGATATGATGATAAATGCCGGGAAAGCCGGTTCTATCTACAAGACATACCAAGCAGTGGCCGAAGAAATAATCCAAGGCTGCATAGATATTGCCGACGAAGTAGGAAACACAAAAATAGGCCGTCCCAACCAAGGTGGTTCTGAAGACGACCGCAATTATATAGAGTCGCCCTACAGCCTAAACTCCATTGTAGATTTCCAAGAAAATATCCGCTCTATCCGCAACTCATACCTCGGCAGCAAAGACGGTGATGCCTCTATTTCCGACTACATCAAGACTGTCAATCCCGAACTCGACGTCCAAGTACGCGCTGCAATTGAAAACTCTATCGAAGCAATAGGCAGAATACCCGAGCCTTTTGCAAAAAACGCAAAATGCGCCGAAGCCACTATGGCCGTAGAAATAACCGGCACAGAACTCCAAGAGGTTCTTGAAAAGGTACATAGCCAATTATCGCGTTGATAAACACCTGAAACAATCATACCCGTTTGCCTGCCTCTGGCCGTGCAAACGGGTTTTACAAAATAAAAAACATGAACCACAAACAATTATTTCCATTAATAGGCAGCTTAGTCTTGACATTAGCCTCTACAGCCTGTAGCGACGAAAACGAGATAACCGACGATCCTCAAACCGGGGCATTACCCGAGTGGTACTATGCCGGCGGACAACTGGGCACAGCATATCTTGCCACCTCAAATGCACTGGAGCAACCCACTCCGGCCATAGAAGCAGCCGGCATGATACAAAGTTTCAAAAACGGCGAACAGATTTTTGAAAAACCTTTCATGAGCAATCCCACAGGCACCCGCAGCGGTCTCGGCCCGGCATATATCCGCACCTCGTGCATTCACTGCCACCCAGGCTACAGCCACGGAAAACGCGTGGAAGCCGGCACTTTCAATACAAACGAAATAGGAAACGGCTGCCTTCTGGTAGTCTACAACCCGGAGACCGATGGCTATGTGTCGTGGCTTGCCGGTATGCCCCAGAGCCATGCCGTTGCACCTTTCAAAGCACCTGTAGACGAATCGCAGATTACAGTAAAATGGCTCACCCAAACCGATGACTGGAACAACACTTTCCCCGACGGAGAGAAATACGAACTCATATATCCGGAAGTATCAATGCCGCCATCTGCAATATATGCTGTCCGCCAAGGATTTACCATAGACCATCCTTATGAGGTCAAACTGGAAAGCACAATAGGTATCTACGGCACAGGACTTCTCGATGCCATCGACGACAACGACCTTCTCGCACAATACCGCCAAGAGGAAACCGACGGTATTTTGCCAAACGGGCTCAATCCGGCCTTTTACGCCAACGGAAACTGGGTGAGCCAATATTCTAATAGCCTCCAAGGCGACGGAACCAAATATGCCCGTAAATTCACATACGCGCTGTCGAGAGGTCCTCTTCAAGACGCCGCCGGTGCAAATGCTATCTGGAACATAACCAACGTTACCCGTTCCGACCGCCGTTACCACTATCTCGACGCAGCAGGCACTTGGGCAAAATACTCTGCAAAAGACCCCGAAGTACAAGCAGGCTTCGACAATTACCTTGCAACCGTAGACCCCCAGAAAGAACATCCTGAATGGTGGGAAGGCAATATAGAGCAACGTATATTGGCATATATCAACGCCAAAGATCTCCCCGTAGAAATGACCGACAAAGAATATACCGACCTAATGGTCTGGCATAGAGGACTTGCCGTGCCGGCAGTACGCGACATCGACAACCCCGACGTGGCAAAAGGCAAGGAACTCTTCGAAGAAATAGGCTGCGCATATTGCCACCGCCCCTCGTGGAAAACCGGTTCCGACCCTATACACGACCCCGCCAAGTTCTTTGCCGGAAACGAACTGCCTTCGTATCCAAACCAGACAATCTGGCCATATACCGACATGGTTCAGCATAAACTCCACATGACCAACGATATCCGCACAGGATGGTGCCGAACTACTCCTTTGTGGGGCAGAGGATTGCACCAACGCGTCACCGGATCGGAAGCTGCCGACCGATTGCACGATTGCCGTGCCAGAAATGTCATAGAAGCCATAATGTGGCACGGAAACGCACAGAGCGACGCCCGATACAGCGTGGAACAATTCCGACAGCTCAGCAAAGCCGACCGCGATGCAATAGTCACATTTATCGACGCCATATAATGCATGCACTCAGAAACATAGCTTTCGGCATACTCGCACTCATCACAATTTGCCTTGGAGCTGCCACCGTAGTAGAACACTGCGTCGGCAGCCCCGAGGCTTTCCAACTTTTCTACCATTCGCCTTGGATGATATGCCTTTGGACTCTGATGTCTGCTGCAGCCTTGGCATATCTCGCAAAAAGCCTACGCAAAATCTCATACTCCGCAATGGCTATCCACCTATCTCTTGCCGTAATCCTTGCAGGAGCTGCAATAAGTTTCTTCACATCCCTGAGCGGCAAGATAGTTCTTGAAGAGGGGTGTGAAGCTACATCAAATTTCCTGCTCTCCGACGGAACAGAGACATCTTTGCCATTTACCCTTGCATTAGATAATTACTCCATCAAATACTATCCGGGTACCTCCACTCCAATGGACTATGAGACTCGCATCATAGTGAATAGCAGAGGCCAAACCCGTTCCTTCAACGTATCCATGAACAAAGTAGCAACAGTAGACAACTATCGTTTCTTTCAAACCGCCTTGGGGCAAGGCTACTCCGTACTCTCCGTGCAGCACGACCCGTGGGGAATAGGAGTAAGCTATGCCGGCTACTGCTTGCTCATACTCTCTTCAATACTCTTCTTTTTTGATCCCAAAACTCGCTTCAGAAGCCTTTTGCGGAGCATAGCAATGATTTCCCTCATTATCGCCCCGCTCTCGGCCACAGCAGCCGAAAACGAGCCTCGTGTGTTGCAGAAGCCGTTGGCTCGGGATTTCGGTTCGCTCTACGCATACTGGGGTGGCAGGGTAGTGCCCATGCAGACCATGGCACGGGATTTCTGCATAAAAATCTACGGCAAAAGTTCATATCGGGGATATACTGCCGAACAAGTACTCACGGGGTGGATTTTCTATTACGACGACTGGAAACGCCAACCCATGATAAAACTAAAAGGCATTGCGGCCCAACGCGCAACAGAGAGCCACGGTAAATATGCCTCGCTCCAAGACTTTTTCAGAAACGGGAAATACATTTTTTCCGACAGCCTCCGTCAGAATCAAGCAGATATACTTGCTGCCGACGAAAAATTCGGAATCATTGCACAGTTATGCACAGGCAATCTACTCAAAATAATCCCCGTAGAAAAAAAAGGGGGAAACATGGAATGGTACTCATGGGCCGAACAACTACCGCCAGAAACTAATGTCGGGCAACGTATAGATTACGCCTTGGAAATGGACAGGATGGCCCGAGAGATTGCCCACGGAAATTTCCGAGACGCCGACAGCACCATAATACGCATAAAAGCACTGCAGACATCACAAGCCGGGCTTGCCAACCTGCCTTCTCCCGCCCGTATCTCTGCCGAGAGATTCTACAACCGCATAGCCAACCCGTGGCTCAAGGTCGGAATAGTATTCACCGCGTCCTTGCTCGCCTTCGTGTTTAGGCGCAAGAAAGCTGTAGCTTCGGTATTTGTAGCAGTAGCTTTGGCAACAGTGCTGCTGTTCCTTATCCTGCAAAGCATTATTTCGGGGCATATCCCAATGAGCAACGGCTCAGAAACCATGCAAACCTTGGCATTCCTTTCACTTGCCGCAGCATTGACACTTTCCCGACAGATACCGATGATACAGCTACCGGCCACTATAGTAGCCACTTTAGCTCTCGTCGTAGCGGCCTTGAGCGATTCAAATCCGACATTATCTCCGCTCATACCGGTACTTGCATCGCCATTGCTCGCAGTCCATGTAGTATTAGTCATGATTTCCTACTCACTGTTTGCCATAATGATGCTCAACTCGGGAGCTGCACTTTTGCAAAAAAACAAGCAAAAGCAACGAAAAGCAGCCGCTATTTCCACCTCATTTCTCTATCCGGCAATATTTTGCCTCGGCGCAGGCATATTTATAGGCGCCGTGTGGGCCAACCAGTCATGGGGGCGATATTGGGGTTGGGATCCCAAAGAAACATGGGCTTTGATAACATTCTTTGTCTACGCGTTCCCGCTACATTCCTCCTCGTTCAAAGCATTTCGCAGCGCAAAAGTGCTCAACATCTACTATTGCATTGCCTTTTTGGCAGTACTTGCCACTTATTTCGGAGTAAACTATCTCCTACGCGGAATGCATTCTTATGCCAACACATGAAATTTTCAATTTAAAATTTTAATTTTTAATTACAAAAGAATCTCGGGAACTGCATTTCCGAGATTCTTTTGTTAAAGTTTCTGAAAAATTATTGCTAATTATTGTAGATTCTAACTTTTTAACCTACCTTTGGCAGATAAAGGATATATAGTATACACTCGCGGACGCTCCTCGGGGCAATAAGCTAACGCACAGAAAACAACATAAATACAAATAAACTCTATTATTAACCTAAAAATCAGTAACATGAAATTTACATTACGTAATGTAGCTTTCGCTGCTGCCATTTTGGCTGCAGGGGCTGTCACTGCGCAAGAAGTTCCTACCGTTACACTGAAATTCAAAACCTCTGAGGGCATTACAGCAAATGTCCGTGCAGGTAATGGTTTCGGAGGCAAGGTTTATCTTAGCGACGACACTAAGATTGTAACCGTAGACGCCGACGGTGTAAAAGATTTCTACACAGCAGAATATGGCCTCAACAAAGGTTTCGCCATCGACGATGCCGGTAACATCATGGTAAACAAGTGGGTTAGCTCCGCTTCAAACTGGGGCGATTTCCTTCTTATCAAGGCCGATGGTTCTGAAGCAACCCCTATCCACATCAATCCTCCCACAGAAAGCGCCGATTGGGGACAACGTTCCGACGTTGTTGGCCGTGCAGCCGGCAATTTCTTGAGTGAAGAAGGCGGTATCTTCTATCTTGCCGCCAGCACTTTCACCGTTCCCGTACCCGTTTGGTTGCAGAACGGCGAACAGGTAGATACCGAATATGCTTGCATGGTAGAAGGATTCGCAGCTGCCAACACAACAGCATATGCACTCCCCCGCTACCTCGACATGGCAGAATACGACGAAGAATCTGCTGCCAACAATTTCTACTACTACACCGGTTCCAAAGTTTGGGATATCGGTTATGTTAACGAAGACGGCGAAGCCGCTTTCCTCCCCCGTCCTGCAGAAGACCAAATGCCGGCAGAATGGGCACCCAAATCTCAGAACGGTTTCGAAGTATTTGAACTCGGCGGACAGACCTACGTTGTTCGCATGAGCGGTACTCTTAACTGGAACTCCAATTTCCTCATCCACGACATGGAAGGCAACGTTATTTTCCACACCGACTACCAAGGTGCTGAAAACAACCCTGCTGCTACTCCCGGTTATGGTTGCGGCGTATTCGCTCGCAAAGTCAGCGACTACAAAGTTGAGCTTTACCAAATCTTCAAAGGCGCTCTCGACGGTTCTTTCGTAGCTATGTACGAAATCACCATTCCCGAGCCCGTTGTACCCGTAACAGAATTCACAGTTACAGAAGCTTGGAAATCGCACATCAACACCAACGGCGGCGCAGTACGCGGCGGTAACGGCGTTAACGGCAAAGTATATTACACCAACAACACCGAAATCCACGTGGTTGATGCCGAAGGCGACAAAGTTCTCTACACTGCAGAATATGGTCTCAACAAAGGTTTCGCTATCGACGATGCCGGCAACATCATGGTAAACAAGTGGGTTAGCTCCGCTTCAAACTGGGGCGATTTCCTCCTTGTTAAAGCCGACGGCTCTGAAGCAACTCCTATCCACATCAATCCTCCCACAGAAAGCGCCGATTGGGGTAACCGCGCAGACCTCGTAGGCCGCGCTGTTGGTGATTTCTTCAGCGAAGAAGGCGGTATCTTCTATCTGACAGCCAACACTTTCACCGTTCCCGTACCCGTATGGTTGCAGAACGGCGAACAGGTAGATACCGAATATGCTTGCATGGTAGAAGGATTCGCAGCTGCCAACACAACAGCATATGCACTCCCCCGCTACCTCGACATGGCAGAATACGACGAAGAATCTGCTGCCAACAATTTCTACTACTACACCGGTTCCAAAGTTTGGGATATCGGTTATGTTAACGAAGACGGCGAAGTTGCTTACCTCCCCGAACCGGCAGAAGATCAAATGCCTGCAGGCTGGGCTAAGCAGACTCAGAACGGTTTCGACGTACTCGAACTCGGCGGCAAGACCTATATTATCCGCATGAGCGGTCAAGGCACATGGAACGCCAACTTCCTCATCAACGACATGGAAGGCAACGTTGTGTTCCACACAGATTATCCCGAAGATTGGAACAACACCGTACCCGGAACAACCGGTAACGGTTGCGGTATCTTCGCTCGCAAGATTTCCGAAACAGAAGCAGAAATCTACCAAGTATTCGTAGCAGGTGGCGCTGTAGCCAACAACTCTTTCGTTGCAGTCTACAACGTTAAAGTTCCCGGAGAAATCGTGCCTCCCGAACCCGAATACCACTACTACATCACCGGCGACTTCAACGGATGGGATCCCGCCAACCCGGCAGAATTCACCGTAGAAGAAGGCCTCTACACATTCAACTACACCCAGCACAACGGCGGCAGCTTCAAGCTCTCTACCTCCAAAGGTACATGGGATGAATTCAACGCAGGCGCATTCTCTGTAGAAGGTGCCAAGTTCACCAACGGCATGGAAGCTCAAATGGTTCCCTGGGGCGAAAACTCCACTATTGCCGACGGCGAATGGACATTCATGATCAACCCCTACGACAACGTCATCATGGTATGGGGTACTCCCGATCCTTTCAAAGCTCCCGAACTCTACCTCCGCGGTGAATTCAACCAATGGGGCACAACAGCAATGACAACCAACGGCGAAGTTAACGACGAAGGTTATGTGCTCTATACATGGAGCGGCGAAGAACTCAACGGCGAATTCAAAGTTGCCAACGACTCTTGGTCTCAGAGCTGGGGTACTGCAACAATCGAAGGTGCAGGTACATTCGAACTCACACCCAACGGCGAAAACATGAAGGCCATGAACCTCTACAAACCTACTCTCACCTTCAAACTCCCGGCTATTGATCAGCTCAATCCGGTTCTTGAAGTTGCTGTAGAAGAACCCGAGGTTCCCGCAACCAAAGCAGAATACGCCTACGGTATCAAAGTTGTTGAAAACGGCAATAACTACGACGTTACCTTCAACTCTACCGGCGAAGCTGTTTCTGCAGCCGTTATCCTCACCGACAAAGCCGACGCTACCAAAGTTGTACGCGTAGAAGGCGCAGCTGTTGTTAAGGGTGAAAACACTATCTCTGTAAACGCTCTCACCCTCGACGGTGGCGAATACTCTGTAGCTGTTGAAATCGTAAGCAACCCCATCGAAAAGAGCGGCTTGGTTCTCGAAAAGAAATACGACCTCATCAAACGCGGCGGCGTTGTTACAATCAACGACACCGAATCTGATGCCTTCGGTTACACCGCGTTCACAATCGGTGGCTCTAACGGTGTCTACACCATCGCTCCCGACGGAACCGAAGCTGGTCCCTTCTTCGTTAACGATCCTCGCTTGGGCGGCACCAACCAAAGCTCTATGTTCCGCGGCGCTGAACGCGACGGCAAGGCTGTATTTGCAGACTGGTCCGACGGCGGTGCTGGCCTCTGGGTATTCGATCCTTTGAAGACCGATGAACTCACCCAACTCTTCGGCGGTGAAAAAGACAAAGCCGGTTACTACCGAGTAGGTGATGTTATCGTAGGCGGCGGCACAACTTGCGCAAGCTTCTACGGCGAAGGCGAAGACCAGATTCTTCTCACCTACATCGAAGACTACGAACCCACCAACACAATGATCCGCTACAACGTTGGCACAGCCCAGACAATTGATTTTGCTCCTGTTGCTGTTTATGACAACGCTAAGAAACTCCTCCCCAACACCAATGTTGACGTTATCGCAACCAAAGACGGTTTCTTCGCTTCTCAAGTTCGCAGCGAAGGCCAGAACCTCACTGGTGTTCCCGCATTCGGATACCTCACCTACGACGACGAAGTTCTCTTCCAGTCCAGCGATATTCCCGAAATCACAAGCGGTAACTCTGCTATCGCTCTTGCAAACGACGGCGTTCATTTCGCAGCAGGCGAATTCACCGCTATCAACTACATGACTCTTGCTTGGAACGAATACGGCGAACCCGAATTCACTGTAGTGGATGAAATTCCCGTAGATAACATCCAATGGGCTAACTTCAAGTTCGACTATGCAGGCAACCTCCACGCATGGCAGCGCGAAACCGGCAGCTACGCAGTATACGCATTTGCCAACGAAGCTCCTACCTGTGTTGTTCCCGCTAAGGCTGAATACACCGTTACAAGCAAAAACAACGGTGTAGAAAACATCACTATCGGCAACGACGAAGAAGAAGCTGTTTACTACAACCTCCAAGGTGTACGCGTTGAAAATCCTGCAAACGGCGTTTACATCCGCCGAGTAGGCAACACCGCAACAAAAGTTTTCGTTAAATAAACGAACCTTCCCATAACAGAAGCGCCGGCCTCAGTGCCGGCGCTTTTTTTGCTTAATGTTATCCGATATTTCCTATTTTGAGACTCCTATGCAACAAAAGAAACGCTTCGGCAGTTATAACTATAAGTTTCAACTACAATAAAAATGCTATTTATGCCACGTAAATTATTCATCATATTCCTTTTGGGTGCGACTTTGGGAGCAGCAGCGCAAAAGTTGGAACCCATAGCCTACGGAGACTTCGAAAACTGGATAACTCGCAATATCAAGGAATCGCGTATAATAGGCGGTAAGCTACACACATGCTACGCCATAGGGCCAGAAAAGACAATAGAAGGTTCAATACCCTTGACATCTACAGGCGACAGCCCCTGGGCCACGTCTAACGTCATGGCCAAGGTTGTAGGAATCACAAAAGTGAGCAATGCCATATTCCCTGATAAACGCGGCTCAGGACGCTGCGCAAAACTCACAACCAGAATAGAAGAGTGCAAAGCTCTCGGCATGATAAATATCGACGTTCTGGTAGCCGGAACGATGTTTCTTGGAAAAATGCTTGAACCCATCACTTCCACAAGCGACCCCTACACAAAAATGGAAATGGGAATACCCTTCTCCAGCCGTCCCGAAGCGTTGGTTTTCGACTATAAATTAGAAATACCGGCCAATGCTCAA
>CAJTUG010000012.1:0-2574 GCA_910579605.1 uncultured Muribaculaceae bacterium
ATTCCCCAACTACAGTAAGGCGGAAAGCATTCATCACATTACCCAAGTGATACCCCCTTTCTTCTATCCACGCCAACACCCTGGGCTCCAAAGCCGCACAAGAGAAATCAGCTTGATTATTGAGAAAATCGACAAGTTCAGCCATAATTCCAGGCATTGATGCACTCCAACGTTTCTTAACAGCCTTTGCATCATAGCTGTCGGGGGCAACAAAGAAAAATGCAGCATTAGCCCAAAGATCACTCACAAAATTAATACGGCTTTTTACCATTGCTACAGCCTTGGTAATGTAATCGTCGCCGAAATCCGAAGGATTCGCGCCATGCTTTTCCATTACCGGTTTAAACAACTGAGCCAATTCTGCATCGTCAAGGTTCTGCAAATAAGTATGGTTAAACCATTTACCTTTTTCAAAAGCGAACTTCGCGCCAGAACGTGAGCAATGTTCAAGCGAGAATTTTTTTATGAGCTCGTCCATTGACATCACCTCTGTATCGTCGCCCGGATTCCAGCCTAAGAGAGCAAGGAAATTAACAACCGCATCCGGCAAATAACCGCTCTCACGATAGCCGCTTGACGTTTCTCCACTTTTTGGATCATGCCACTCCAATGGGAATACCGGAAAGCCCAAACGATCACCGTCGCGCTTGCTCAATTTGCCTTTCCCGTCGGGTTTCAGCAACAGAGGCAAATGCACAAATTCCGGGCGAGTATCTGCCCAACCAAAAGCTTCGTAAAGCAACACGTGGAGCGGCGCCGAAGGAAGCCATTCTTCACCACGGATTACATGAGAAACTTTCATCAGATGGTCATCTACTATATTTGCCAAGTGATATGTCGGTAAATCATCCGCACTCTTGTATAGGACTTTGTCATCAAGAATATCACTCTTTATAGTAACCTTTCCTCTTATAAGATCATTGACTTCAACGTCTCTTCCAGGTTCAATCTTGAAACGAACCACATATTGGACGCCATCAGAAATGAGCTTATCCACTTCGTCCTTGGGAAGAGTGAGAGAATTACGCATGCTACCTCGTGTAGATGCGTCGTATTGGAAATTCGGTATAGCGGCACGAGCTGCATCCAATTCTGCTGGAGTATCAAAAGCTATATAAGCTTTACCGTTATCCAAAAGCATTTTGACATGTTCACGGTAAATATCGCGACGTTCACTCTGCTTGTAAGGTCCATATGGGCCACCTTCTCGCACACCCTCGTCAATTTCTATCCCAAGCCATGCCAAAGCTTCATTAATATAGTCTTCTGCTCCGGGAACAAAACGCTGAGAATCTGTATCTTCTATGCGCAATATCATCTTCCCACCATGCTGGCGGGCAAACAAATAGTTATATAAAGCCGTGCGGACACCGCCAATATGAAGAGGACCCGTAGGAGACGGTGCGAAACGCACTCTCACCTCACGATTTTCTGTAGACATTTCTATATGCTTTTGATTTGGTTGTAAAAACTTTGCAAAAATACAAAAAATACTCCAAAACGCAAAACGCGCGGATAGTCAGACTCCTTTATGACTTTTACCACATAGAGCAAATAGTGAAATTGCCCCTATGATAGCAAACGGAATCCCGGCCAAAGCTGGCGCTGCATAACCAAAGCCGGCGCGGATAACCATACCGCCAACCGCAGCAGACATAGCATTAGACACATTAAAAGCTATCTGTATGCCTGCGCCCCCAAGCATCTCTCCTCCCTTTGCATATCTCACTATCAAGTACTGCAACGGTCCTCCTATTCCAAAAAGACCTGCCGTAGCAAAGAACGTCAACAAAACTGAAATTGCTTTATTCCACGCAAAGAAATAAACCAAAGCCATAACGGCTATTAAAGTTAATGCTATGCCAAAAGATACTCTCGCAGCTCCAAAGCGATCTGCCATCTTACCGGCTAATAAGTTCCCGGCAACCATACCGGCACCGGCTACAACCATAACCCAAGTGAGTTGCGTGGCATTAAACCCGGCAACATCGGTCATTACAGGATCTATGTAACTGAACCAACAATACACACTTGCCTGTCCGAAAAAAACACCTCCATATATTAGCCACGGCTCTATATGCCTTAGAAAGCGAAACTGGCCACGCAAACCAGTATCTGGCAAAGAATCAAGACGTGGTAGCCCAACCCTCATACACACAAAACAAATAGCCGCAAAAAGGCTTACGAGTACAAAAACTAAACGCCAATTAAAAGTATTGCTCAGAAATGTAGCCATTGGCACACCAATAAGGTTTGCCACAGTCATGCCGCCAACCATCATTGCTACAGACTGAGCACCTTTGCCGCTACCGGCAAGACGGGAACATACAATAGCTCCTGCCCCGAAAAACGCTCCGTGCGGCAAACCAGACAACAATCTTGCACCCATAAGAGTATAAAAGCCCGGTGAAATTGCCGCACAAAAATTCCCGGTAAATATTACAGCAGCCAACAAGAGCATAAGCCGCTTCAACGGCAAACGCCGTAACAATATAAGAGCAGGTGCTCCTATGGCTACCCCTAACGAATAGGCCGATATGAGATGCCCGGCTTCAACTATACTAACTCCAACTC
>CAJTUG010000012.1:2586-13538 GCA_910579605.1 uncultured Muribaculaceae bacterium
CTCCTTCTGCAACGTCGCTTAATATTCCCATCATGGAAAATTCTGCTATGCCAAGGGAAAAAGTCCCTACGGCAAGCGACAATAAAGCTTTCTTGTCCATTTATTTCCCTATCTTAAATCTTTTACCTATCGGAATTTTGGTCTGCAAAATTAATTATTATAAATAGAACAGCAAAACATCACTCAATAAAAAAGCGGACTGTTTATGTACAGTCCGCCAACGCAAGGAATTTATGTCTATTATTTTTTCAACTTGATTTCTATCAATCCATTAGGATATTCCGGCAAGTTTTTCCTCACGGTCATAGATTCTATCGTTTCAGGATTTATTTCGTTTATAGCACCATCATATATTTTACCATCTATCATAATCGATGGTTTCCCGTCTATAACCTTATTCATATCATCCGAAGAATTTCCGCCACCATAGGCTACTACCACGGCTTCATTAAGCGTAGCGCGGTTTTTCATTTCAGCGTTTACACGTTGTTCATCGCCTGTCAACTTAAAAGAAACCGGCAAAGCATAACTTACAGCCACATTCTGGCCATCTTTCTTTGCAGGTATCCATTTCGGCATGCTTGCTGCCACTCTCAAAGCTTCCTCATCAAGATCGGCAGAAACACCTTTAATAACCTTTAAGTCGGCAATCGAGCCGTCGGCTTGGACTGTGAAGCCTACAACCACCCTACCCTGAGCTCCGCTTTCTTGAGCAGTCTTGGGATATACGATGGTTGTAGCCAAATATTTGTAGAGTTCGCTGTCACCACCGGGAAACGAGGGCATAACATCTGGCATACCCGATATTTCAATTTTTTCTTTGGCAATAACGCCTACAGCTTGTGGAGAATCGGGATTTTGCGTAACTTTGCCTATTATTAGGCCTGTTCGAGAAGTTTTCGACATTGCCGTTGCAACAAAAGGCAAGTTCGTTACCATGAATGCCAAGGCAAGGGCCGGCACCACAGCCAAGGCACGCAAGCGGCGCCCCGACGAAGATTTTTTACTGTACATCATAGTGATACGTTGTTTAAGTTTACTGTGATTCAAGCTGTTGGCAAGTGATTCGAAGCGCGTGCCGACAGCTTTTCTTATTAATAGCATTTGATATGTTTTTGCGTCTGTCCCCGAAGCCAAAACACAGTCGTCGGCTTGATACTCGTGAACAAGCTTAAGTTCCTCTCTCATAAGCCACGCTGCAGGATTATACCAAAGGATAATACATACAAGTTGCGCTAATATCAAGTCCAACCAATGTCTGTGCCTTATATGGGCGAGTTCATGTATCTCTATCATCCCCCCGGAAGCGGCCAAATCCGATTCCGTTGCTACGATATAACGCCCCCATGAGAATGGTGCCACCTTTGCGTCCTTAAGGATCACCAAAACCACATCTTTATATCGTATATGCTTTCCCTTGCTTATAATACCAATCAGACGGGCAAACACTATTAAAGTCCATGCCGCTACGGCAACTACACCGGCAAGCCAAAGCCACAGAATTATAACCGGCCATAGCGGTAAAGCTTCCTGGACAACATCTGTAACCGAAAGCATGCCTATTTCCGTGGCCCCAATTGCTTCCACCTCTTTGATTCCTATTTCAACAAGAGAGAATGGATATGCAAGAAACGATAGAAAATAAATCGTCAAAATTAAAAAACGATTAAATTTCGCTTGATTCTCTTTGGCCAACAGCCATCGGTAGGTCAGGAAACCCGCCAACAAGAAAATTCCCGAATAAAAGGTATAGGTAAATAAAGCTCCCATTATTTTCCCTCCGGTTTTGACGATTCAACCATTTCTATTATTTTCCTCAATTCATCTAAAGAGATCTTTTCTTCTTCTACCAAAGCCGAGACAGCACTTGCATAACTATTGTTGAAATAGCTTTTCACAACTTGCGCAAGTGTGCGATTTCGGAAAAATGATGCATCAACTGACGCAAAATAACGGTGAGAGCCTCCAACTACCTCATGCCCCACAAAACCTTTATCTTCCAATATCCGAACAGTCGTGGAAACAGTATTGAAATGAGGTTTAGGATCTGAGTAGCGCTCAAGCATCTGTCGAACAAAAAGTGGCCCCTCATTCCACAACATCTCCATTATCTCGGTTTCTTTCTCCGTGAGTTTATTTTTAGATTTCATCATAACTAAAGTTTTAGTTGATATGGCAAAGGTATAACTAATTTTTTAGTTGTGCAAATAAAAAAAGAAAAATCTTGAGGATAACCCCAAAATTTTTCTTCATTAAATTATTAGTTTAAGCCTCAAACAGCTTTATCGGCAGAGACGCGACAAGAAGAAGGCCATGGAAGCTGTACCATCCATTGTAGGCTCGTTAGTAGAATAATCACTATAATCATCATGATAAACAACTTCAGGGCCTTGGAATGCCGCAAAACGATCGGGCCGTCTGAGATGTACACCCCACAAATTATTAAAAATAGTTGTATACACAGGCCCGTCTACCAATCCGCCTACCAGCCAATCCCTGCCAGGTTGACGAGCTACAGTGCGGTCTGTCATGGCCGAATGCGGATCTTGGGGAGATGACGAAACTGTCTCTTCCGGCATTATTATCATAGTCTGCCCCCATGGATTCACACCAAAAAGCCAATCTCGTGCGGCAGATTCTGCTTCTATAAACGAATTATCGCCTGTGAGTTCTCTATACAACATAGCCTGAGTAACAAATCCAACCGTCAAGTTATTAGAGCACCATACAAATGGGACACCGGCCTTGAAAACATTATCAGCCCCACGCGATGCCACCTCTTCTACTCCGCTGCGCATAAATTGCTTGAATTCGTTGCTGTATTTTCCCCCATGCTCTCTGGCAAGTTCAAAATGTCCCAGATTAATAAAAGGATACCACTGATAATGACGTGCTGTATCAGCACCCATCCACGGTGTTATAGGCTCCATGCGCCCATAATGTGCTGCCTCGTCCAAACGACCTAAAACCGCTGCGGCCAGTTCCATATCATCAACCCAATTATCTTCTTCATAAAAATAAGGTGATGAGCACGGTGCTGTCTGCGAAGCTCCTGGATTGGCTACTCCACGCTCATATGCTTTCTGTGCACGCACAGAAAGACTTGCAGAAAAAGCGCTATCTAATTCAGCAAACACCTCTGCTCCCAAACCGAAAGACGAAGCAAATTTTCCAAGAGATGAAGCTTCTCCTGTACTCCGGTTCTTATATTTCTGCAACCCATATGGCTTACCGCTCACTGGATACACAGGCCTTCCAGCTCCAGGGCCATAACCATAGTCAACAGAATCTACTTGAGGTAATCCTACAAACTTATGGTCGCGGTCATCGGCAATCTGATTAAAATATAGATCATCTTGCGGATTCATCTTGAGCATCCACTCCAAGCCCCAACGTGCCTCATCTAAAATATCCGGGACACCATTAGAACCACTTTTGCCATATGCATCGTACCTGTCTGCCCAGTTTTTGGGATTTTGTCGATACGCAAAAAGGAGCTGGTATACCGTATGAGCCGACGTCGGAAGGTATTGGAGATAATCGGAAGCATCATGCCAACCGCCTGTCACATCATAATGGCGCCCGTCAAGGCTATCGGAAAGTACAACATAACCATCGTGCAGATGGCACTTGGAATTATGAACAGGATTATAACCGCAACGCTGCTGCCGCAAATAATTCAACGGGAGTTCCTTGAGATCAAAACGGCTATACGCATCATCGCCTATATACACCATAGAAACATCCACTATCTTGCCAGTGGCTTTCTCTCGAGCAGAAAGCGTATATTGCCCGGGGGTTGTAACTCCGGTAAAATAGATTCTTGCCGACGCCTGAGCCGGAGCCCACGCATCGTAAACAACAACACTATCTATAGCTCCGGCTCCTGCCTCCGGAGATAGCAGTTCAAATTGCAACGCCCCGCTATCTACCGGGCCTATATAAACCGCAGCCTTGAAATCGTCGGTGCGATAACCGGCCTGATTCACACGAAGCATAGACTGCCCATATGAATTTAGTGACAATGCTGATGCAACTAAGAGGATAACTGTATCTAATCTCATGGTAACGTTTGGATATGTTATAGATGAAATTCACCCATATAAAATTGTTACAAATATACGGATAAGTTAAGAGTTTCGCAAAATTTTTTTAATCGCAAGTATAATTACAACAATCCTAATTTGTAGGACAAATTTCAATAAATAACTGAAACAAAAAAACTGCGCCGGAATGAATCCCGACGCAGTATAATATTTCATTAAATCCCGTGAATTATTCGGGACGTTTGGTCTTTTTGCCATAACCGTAACGAGCGGCAGCACCAAGTTCTTCTTCGATACGGAGAAGTTGGTTATATTTAGCCATACGGTCGGAGCGGCTTGCAGAACCGGTTTTGATTTGTCCGGCGTTTGTTGCAACAGCAATGTCAGCAATAGTTGCGTCTTCTGTTTCACCAGAACGGTGAGAGATAACAGCGGTATAGCCGTTACGCTGTGCCAATTCTACTGCACGGAGAGTTTCTGTCAAAGAACCGATTTGATTTACCTTAACGAGAATTGAGTTAGCGCAACCGAGTTCAATACCTTTTTCAAGATATTTAACATTGGTAACGAAGAGGTCGTCTCCAACAAGCTGGCAACGGTCACCGATGAGGTCTGTAAGGATTTTCCAACCGTCCCAATCGCCTTCTGCCATACCGTCTTCAATAGAGTCGATAGGATAGTTTTCAACGAGTTTCTTGAGGAATTCGGCTTGTTCTTTGCTTGTGAGCTTGGGTGCTTCGGCTCCTTGTTTCCATGTGTAGTCGTAAACACCATCTTTGTAGAATTCAGATGATGCACAGTCAAGACCGATAGTAACGTCTTTTCCGGGAACGTAACCTGCTTTTTCGATAGCTTGGATAATTACGTTGAGTGCGTCTTCTGTACCGTCAAGAGTAGGAGCGAAACCACCTTCGTCGCCCACTGCAGTGCTAAGGCCACGGGCTTTAAGAACCGATTTGAGGTTGTGGAACACTTCTGTTCCCATGCGGATACCTTCGCGGAACGAGGTAGCGCCGATAGGACGAATCATGAATTCCTGGAAGCAGATGGGAGCATCTGAGTGTGCACCACCGTTAATGATGTTCATCATAGGAACGGGGAGTACATATGTGTTGCATCCGCCAATGTATTTGTAGAGGGGAAGGTCGAGATAGTCGGCGGCAGCTTTAGCCACAGCGAGAGATACGCCGAGGATAGCATTAGCTCCGAGGTTGCTCTTAGTATCGGTGCCGTCGAGGGCAAGCATGGTTTCGTCGATAGCGATTTGGTCAAGTGCGCTCATACCTACGAGTGCGGCAGCGATAGGACCGTTTACGTTTTCAACGGCTTTAAGGACACCTTTGCCCATGTAGCGGCTCTTGTCGCCGTCACGAAGCTCAAGTGCTTCGTTAACGCCGGTAGATGCTCCGGAGGGAACAGAAGCGCGGCCACGTGCACCGCTTTCCAACAATACGTCAACTTCTACTGTGGGGTTGCCTCGTGAATCGAGCACCTCACGACCGATGATTTTTGCAATTTTCATAATTTTGTAACTTAATACCTTGGTATATTGTGTTTTTGTTATTCCGTTTGTAATGGTTTTCAATTCCGCCGCAAATTTACGAAAATTTTCCGTATTTCGCGCAATTTAAACTCTACTTTTTGCGTGTTACCTTTTTACGGGTCTTGGCGACAGGATGTTTTCGGAGAACCAATGCCGTGCGGGCAGGAAGATACAGAGGTAAGCGCTCCACGCCTGCCGGTTCAAACAAAGGATCCGGCATCGTAAAATGTTCTATTTCCATATTGATATTGTCAAAACCTCCAAAATCGGCAGAATCGGTACTTAAAACCGGACTATAAACACCTCCTGGAGCCAAAATACCATAACCGTCAAAACTCTTGAATGGATTAAAATTGAATACGAAGACCAAATCTCCCCGCATAAAAGCCAATACCTGGTCATCATCCTTTTCCCATAACTTTCTCACAGGGAGCGACTGGAAATTATGAACCCCGCCCACAAGAGAAATCATAGCATTATCAAATGCATTTAGGAAACGGTATTTTAAATCTTCACGATCCACCAAATCCCATTGTCTGCGAGCATATTTATAACTCCAACCATTTCCTTCGCGTGGAAAATCTATCCACTCCGGATGCCCGAATTCATTACCCATAAAGGTAAGGTAACCTCCGTTTATCGTGGCGAGTGTCACAAGACGTATCATTTTGTGCAAGGCCATGCCACGGGCTACATCAGCATCTGTATCATCAACCATCATGTGCCAATACATTTTGGCATCTATGAGTCGGAAAATAACCGTTTTGTCACCAACCAAAGCCTGGTCATGGCTTTCGACATAAGAAATTGTCTTTTCATCATCACGGCGATTGGTAAGCTCCCAGAAAATAGATGTTGGATGCCAATCTTCGTCTTTCTTTTCTTTGAGCATTTTTATCCAATAATCTGGGATACCCATAGCCATACGGTAGTCAAAGCCAATGCCACCATCCCTAAAAGGTACTGCCAAACCAGGCATACCGCTCATTTCCTCTGCTATAGTTATAGCGTGAGGTTTTATCTCGTGTATAAGCTTATTGGCCAATGTAAGGTATGTAATAGCGTCTGTATCCTGTCCGCCATCATAATAATCTGCATAGCCTCCAAATGCTTTTCCCAAACCATGGTCGTAATAAAGCATGGATGTGACACCATCAAAACGGAAACCGTCAAAATGATATTCCTCCAACCAATATTTGCAATTAGATAGAAGAAAATGGATCACCTCGTTCTTGCCATAATCAAAACACAAAGAATCCCACGCAGGATGCTCACGACGCGAAGAGTCATGATGAAAATATTGGTCTACAGAACCATCCAGACGACCTATTCCCTCATTTTCATTTTTTACGGCATGAGAATGAACGATATCCATTATGACAGCTATGCCCATGGCATGAGCCTCGTTTATAAGAGCCTTAAGTTGCTCCGGTGTTCCAAACCTGCTTGAAGCTGCAAAGAAATTGCTCACATGGTAACCGAAAGAACCATAATATGGATGTTCTTGGATTGCCATAATTTGAATGGCGTTGTAACCGTCGGAAGCAATTCGTGGCAAAACATTTTGCCGGAATTCGTCATAGCTACCAACATCCTCTTTCTGCTGAGCCATGCCTATATGGCACTCATAAATTAACAACGGTGCTATGTTTGGACGGAAATCTGCATCGGTCCATCCAAATTCATTGTCCTGAGCATAAATCTGAGCCGAAAAGATATGGGTTTCAGGATCTTGCACTACACGGGTAGCATATGCCGGAATCCTCTCGCCTCTGCCACCTGGCCACTCTACAAGCATTTTATATAGTTGGCCATCCTTAAAAGTTGTTGACGGGAATTCCCTCTCCCATACGCCCGACAATCCACCACCGACACGCTTTAGCGAGAATGCAGGCTTTGCTTCCCATCCAGAAAAATCGCCAATCAATGTTATTCCCGTTGCGTTTGGAGCCCATTCGCGAAACACCCATGTTCCATCTTGGTTACGATGTAGCCCAAAATACTTGTGGGCATTAGCAAAATCTGTCAACTTTCCGCCGGCGGAGGTTAGTTCTTTTTCCTTTTTCACTGCATCTGCATGACGGCCTTCTATTGCCGAAGCATAAGGAGTGAGCCATTGGTCGTTCTTTAATATATTCAATATTTTTTTTGCCATATTGTTTATGTAGTAGTTTCTAAGTCAATATTATTATGAAATCATAGTTAATGTTTACGATTGAAATCGGCTGGTATCTCACCCCAATTTTCAGTGTCCCATTTTATAATAGGATTTGGGATTGTATTATTCTTTAACCAAGAATCAGCACGTTCAAGCATATCAAGTACTTTTGCGGTTGCCGGTGTACGCTCCAATGTAGTTTTAGAACATCCGCGCCTCAACCACGCAAGAGCCGTCCTGCTATCGGTATAGATTGGTGTGGTATTATTGCCTTGCTGTTTCAACAAAGCCGCCACATGGATTAACGCAAGGAACTCTGCAATGTTGTTGGTCCCGGTAAGATATGTTGTTCGCCCGACATGGAAAATTTCTGCCCCGTCTATTACCCTCACGCCACGGTATTCCATCTTCCCGGGATTACCTGCACAAGCTCCGTCCACAGCTATCCCGTCAAGTCTTATCTCAGGAATAAGAGTATAATCTTTTGGCCCGGTATCTTTTGCAACCATATGCGAAGCTATGGATTTAATGATACCCATATGAGCACTCGGATCTCCTCTATATGCCTCTATTGCCTCTTCTCGGGTGTTGAACGATTTATATTTGGCCTGAGGAAAACCCTTGATCTGAAGCTCGCAATCGGTCCAATTGTCGTATACTCCCGGCGTCTCTCCAACCCACACAACATAATATTTTTGTCGCTTTTTACTCATTCCGTTTCAAGAAAACTGGAGAAAAAGATTTATATCTACGTGGCGTACCCCCAATGCATGGGCTACTTTAGAGTTGACACACTTGCCAAGGAAAGTCAAGGCTGCACTGCGTAGGCCTGCATTAAGTTTTAATGCATTTGCCACCCCGTCACACACCAATATATCATCAAGCATGGTCACAAAAGTATTGCTCAAGGCCATAGCAACAGTACGTGGAACCGCATTGCCTGCGTTAATATAGCAAATGCGCACAGGCTGCCCACTTTCATTATCTGATGGCGACGCAAGATCCAAGTCAATTACCTGCATAGAAGGGAATGCGCTCCCTGCATTTGATGTGAGGTCAAAGGTTATGACTCCTCGTTTCATTATCTCCACCAAATCTGCGCCAATAGTACCACAATGGGGATTGGTGTCTGTAGCAACAACTATATCAGCACTCCGGAGAGCACTCTCAAAAACACGCGGGTGCAACGATGAACCTATAACAGCATTCCCAAGACGATGAACAGCCTCTCGCAGACGGTAGACATTATTATCAAAAAGCCTAACGGTTGCGCCAAGACCTATTGCCGTTCTGGCCGCAGCCTCCGCCGCCATATCGCTGCCAATAATCATGACCTCGCAAGGAACTACACCGGCTACACCGCCAAGAAGTATACCTTTTCCATGAACCGCATCTGCAAGCAGAGACGACGCTATAGCAATTGCCGCGCATCCGTCTATTTCGTGGAGAATATCAGCAAACGGATGGTTACCAGTTTCGTCGGTGAGGTTTTCCAAAGCAAGACTTATTATGTGACGATCAAGGAGAATCTTCAACGAATCTACATGTTGAGGTTCTGCATGCAGGAAAGTCAACAAAAGCGCTCCTTTTTTAAGCCTTTTGGCATCGCATGGTTCAAGAGCAGGAAGATATACTACGATATCGCACGCCAAAGACTCTGCCCTATCAACTATTTCCACTCCGCATTTTGCATATGCCGTATCGGAATAGTGAATGTGCTGGGCCGCTCCACGTTCCATTTTTAGTTTGAAACCTCTGGACACCAACATCCCCGCACCTTCAGGCGTAAGAGGGAAACGATGCTCCATCACTCCCGTTGATGCAGGCAAGCCTATAGTCGCAGTACGCTCCGCTGCATTGATACGGATAGCCTCTTCAAGAGGGGTAGGGCTTTCTATTGTCTTCATTCAAATATCTGCTTATGAATTCGTTTGCAGTCTTATCTACATCTTCTTCTGTTTCAAGCAGCTCGCCGCTAAATTTTTCATGCGCCAAAGAATAAAAGTATTTTCGGGCATTGAGCATTTCTTCCACATGTGCCTTTAGCCTATCAGGTTCATCTGCATACTTTGAAGCCAGTGGACGCGTTGGTCCGGCTTCTATAATCCTGCGACAAATTGTATCCAATCCGGCATCAAGACAGACAACAACACCGGAATCCTTCATGAATTCCATATTATTACCATAGCAAGGAGTGCCGCCACCGCACGAAATCAAAACTTGAGGTAATGATGCAAGTTTGCGCAAGGCTTCTGCCTCGCGCAAACGGAAATAATCTTGTCCTTTAGTTGCAAAGATTGTCGCCACAGTCATGCCTTCCTCTTGTTCTATCACCTCATCAAGGTCATAAAATTTCAAACCGTGGCAACGTGATGCTACAGCTCGGCCAAGAGTAGATTTCCCGGTGGCCATGAATCCGACTATAAAGACCGGACGCATTATTTTTTGTTTAAATCTTGCTTGAGAAGATCGCGAATCTCTGCAAGGAGTTCTTCCTGTGTAGGACCAGCAGGTTCAGCAGGTGCCGGCTCTGGCTCTGGTTGTTTCTTAAGTTTGTTGATAAATTTTATTGCCACAAAGATACAGAAAGCAATAATCAGAAAATCAAAAACAGTCTGAACAAATGCGCCCCAGGTTATTGCCACTTCGGGTGTGACGATTTCTTCACCATTGGTCACACTTTGCTGAATCACCCATTTATGATCGGAAAAATTCACTCCACCGGTAAGCATTCCTATAAACGGCATGATTATATCATTGACCAACGAAGTTACTATTTTTCCGAATGCAGCACCGATGATAACACCGACTGCCATGTCTACGACATTGCCACGCATGGCAAATTCCTTGAATTCTGAGAGGAACTTTTTCATTTTTGTGTAATGGTTTGTGCGTTAGTTTGTTTTTGTTTGGTTGCAAATATACGTAAAAATAACAACCCACAAAAGGAAAAGTTAAAAAACAGCAACAGAACCGAGCGAAAAAGTTATCGCCGCCCTGTATAGAGAGGACTCTACAGAATAGACCTTCGCTCCTGCAGTAGCTTTCAAAGCCAATCCAGGAGTAAACTGCCATGAAGCCGAAACCCCGGCCTCCCCGACAAATGAATTGGACTTGCCAAAAGCATTATGCCAGAAATGCATAAAACCGATTCCTGCACGGCCTTCCAACGCAAGACTTTGCACCGGATTTAATATACGGTATG
>CAJTUG010000012.1:13548-41471 GCA_910579605.1 uncultured Muribaculaceae bacterium
TAGCCCCACCAGTAACCGAGAAACTTGTTAGTGGCTTCTGTAATGCTGTTTTTTTCCATGGTGTAGTATATCCACAAGATGCTATATTTATACCCCAACGTTCGGATACAGGAATAACACCACGCAATCCGCTACCGTAACCACAATAAAAAACATTATCAAAATTCCAAATAGCTTCAGTAAAAACTTCCAACTGGCATCGGAATAGATTCTTGGCCGACGGATATTGCAATTTGTTACCAAAAAGAAGACCGGCAAGCCAATAGCCTAATTCCGTTGAAGCCACTCCTATTGCCGCTCCGGCAAATACATCTGAAGCATAATGACGGCGCTCATAAACCCTTTGAAAACCAACAGCCGACGCAGCCGCTTGCGGAACAAGGACAAACCAAGGCGATACGGCAGCACCTTCGTGAGCAATTACAGATGCCGCTGCAAACGACCACGAAGTATGCCGAGAGGGAAACGAATTATTACCGCTACGGTCTGGCCGCATTTCGTGGATTGACGCTTTCAAACCTTCTGTTACTCCGGCATTCATAGCCAAAGACAATGCGGCTCCGCTCAATCGTTGACCTAAAGGACGGGAGCGAAGGCTATCGGTCTCTGTGGCAGAAACCGAGCTTAAAGAGAAAGCTAAAACCAACAATACTAAAAACAATTTCCCTCTCATTTTTTCAGCGATTTATACACTTGGCTGAAAAGTCTGGGGCGTATGTTCAATTTATTGAACGCAGTATTGTCGCGTGTTGGATTAACCCTATTTGTCAAGAACACGAAAATAAGTTCTTCTTTTGGATCAACCCAAAAAACAGTACCTGTAAATCCTAAATGTCCATAAACTTCTGGCCCGGCCTCATCGCAAGTAGGCGAATTTTCCAAATCTTCAACATCAGGTTTGTCAAAGCCAAGGCCGCGTCGACAAGTAGCACTTTTCGCTGTCGTAAAAAGTTCTACCGTCTCTGGACTTAGCACCCGTTGCCCTGCATATTCTCCACCATTTAGCCACATCTGGCAAACCTTTGCCACATCGTCGGCAGTAGAGAAAAGACCGGCATTGCCTTGAACACCTCCGGAAAATGCCGACAACTCATCGTGAACGTAGCCATGCACCGTCTGTCTACGTAAAAAAGTATCATGCTCTGTTGCCGCAATTTCATTAAGCCCAAATTTTGTTGTTGGCCTATAGACTGTCCTGTTTGCGCCTATCGGACGGAAAATTTCCTCTGTCACGAAATCATTATGTCCCCGTCCGGTTACCCGTTGCTCAATATCCATCAACAAACAAAAGTTCAGACACGAGTAATTATACGAATTACTGCTCCGAAGAGGAACATCGTATATGCGTCGCATTATGGTATCGTAAGTTACCGCACCGGTATACAATCCCTTGGCTGCAGCTATCGGGAACTTATCGCTTGATGTAGTCGATAATATATCCCTACGGAGTTTTGCCGTATTATTACCATAAGCTCTGCGTTGAATTTTTATGGTGTGTTTCTTGTCTGGACGCGAGGTTATCAACTTCCCTTCATACGTTAAAGAATCCATCATAGCGTTAAACATATTCATGCTCGCCGGCATACCGGATTCATGATAAAGCAATTGCCTCACAGTAATGTTTTGCTTGGCCGTATCGACTATTTCAGGAATAAGCCGACCCAAGTTATCTTCAAGATTTAGCAAATCAATATCGTATGCTTTCATTATGCCAGGCAAAGTGCCTATAGCCTTAGACACCGATGCGAGGTCATAAAGCGTATTATGATCTACCTTGGCTGCCCCTTGTGCATTAGAAATATGTCCGAATGCTTTGTCATACACAATATTGCCATTTCGAGCAACCAATACCTGACAACCCGGGAACGCACCCGTACGAAGACCTTTTTTCACCAATGCGTCAATACTATCTGTGAGCCAGGAACTCATTCCTTCTCCTTCTGGAGTACTGAATCCCAAACGTATTTTCGGCAGCATAATTCCCGTGCCTTCTTTTGCCACACCTCTTAAGTTTACAGGTAAAATACCGCCTACCGAGATACCGCCAAAGATTGCCTGAGCCGCACTCTCTCGCATAGGTGAAATGTCATCATAAGCAAGAACAAGAGATTTGATCTTTGGAAACGACGCCGAAAACTTTTGCATTTTGTATGGATTAACCATAAACACAGCTACCATATTCTTGGAAACTCCGGCAAGCTGCGACAAAACATTACGCGACATAGACTTATCGTTGTAAACAGCCGCAACGACAACATCGCATGCCGTAATTTTCGCCAAAGACGCTTGCGAGAATAATTCGCCCGAAGTATGGAAAATCTTTACATCACCATAGTGCAGGCAAGTGTTAGAGAACTCATTGCTTGCCCCTGCTCCTATATTTACCACAGCTATCGTGCGCCCTTCAACGTTCTTTAACGGCAAAAGACTGTCTGAATTCTTAAGAACGGTTATTGATGCGTTACATAATTCGCGGATAAGATTTCGTGCCTCTGGCGAATCTATCTGATTCCTCAATGCATCAGCATCGGAATCAATCTCTCCACCGTTTTCGAGACCAAGATAGTATTTATAGCGCAAAATCCGTTTGCAACGATCTTCTACTACCGATTCCGACAAGATACCGTTCTCAACAGCTTGCATCACTGCATCTACTGTAGTTTTAGTGTCAAGAGGGCACAACAAAACATCTGCCCCCGCAAGGAGAGCCGCAACACCGGTATTGCGACCTTTCGGGTCTACAGCGCCTTTCATGCCAAGAGCATCTGTATATATCAACCCGTCAAATTTCATTTTCTCACGCAAAAGGTCGGTAGTAATAACCTTGGAAAGAGACGCCGGCGTTAAAGACGGGTCAAGAGCCGGAACAGAAATATGCCCAACCATTATACCGGAGCAACCTGCTCCTATATACTCTTTGAAAGGAACAAGATCTGTGCTATCAAGCGTTGACAGCGAATGAGACACCTCAGGCAAAGCTTTGTGTGAATCTACATCAGTATCACCATGCCCAGGGAAATGTTTTGCCACAGATTGCACTCCGGCATCTTCCATGCCCAAAGAATACGCAACTGCAGCTTTAGCCACTCTCTCCGGATTCTCTCCAAAAGCACGGTAGCCTATTACCGGATTTGAAGGATTAGAATTCACATCGGCGTCGGGTGCAAAATTCGCCTGTACACCAGCCAATTTACACTCCCTGGCCATTTCTGCACCATATCTGTATAGCAATTTATAGTCTGTGATTGCACCAAGTGCCATATTGTGAGGAAAACGTGGAGTATCTTTAACCCTCATAGACAAGCCCCACTCTCCGTCAAATGTCATTAGTAGAGGAACCTGCGCCAGACTTTGGGCATAATTTGTCATCTCAACATATTGAGCCAACGAACCTTCGGTAAACAAAATACCGCCACAATCTTGTGTTTTCACAGCCTTTCTTATGGCAGCTTTAGAAGATTCTCCCTGTGTTGGCACAAGTTTCGGGAAAACCAATTGAGCCACCCGTTGGCGTGGAGTGAGGGAAGAGTAAACAGAATCGGCCCAACTATCGGCAGCATTTTTTTTATTCTTACTCAACACTGGAGTGGCTGCAAAAGAACCTGATAGTGCAACCACAGCACACATCAAGCATAAAATGCGTTTTAAGATATTCATTGTGCAGAAAGTAATATCACTTAATAAGTTTTTCTATTCCGTATTAATAAAAAATGGGATTTTATTCTACGGCTTTCCAACGGCTTTCTTTAGAAGCTTGCAATACTTTTCCCTTGCCGGGACCGGATACGAAATATTCAACCAAATCGTCGTAAAGATATTTATCGCTGTGACCTATCTTTTTGCCTTTGGTTAACCCTGTCATGTAATCACCTCCATTGGCAAGATAATCAATTGTGGCCACGCGGTATGTTTTTGCCGGGTCTATTTTTTTACCGTTGATTTTAACATCAACCAATTTCCCTTTTCCTCCTTCAAGACGATACGTTGCCTCCACATTTTTACTTACTCCATTTCCTTGAGTAGATGCCATAACCTCAAAAACATCAAGTAAATCAGCACCCTTTACATCAACAATCTGAATATAATTGCGAAACGGCACCATATTGATTATATGACCCTTAGAGAATTTTCCCTCGGGCAAATCCGTGCGTAAGCCACCTTTGTTGGCAATAGCCAAATCAACGCCATTAGATATTGTATTGCCCCGTTCAAACACATAATCGGAGAAGAAATTCACAAGTTCCTGATCGCCCTCAGGCATAGCCCTGTCTGTGCTTCCAATCCATTGATGCATCAAGGAATCCACACCCGGACGATACTTGTCGATTACGGCTTGTAAACCTGCATTTGTCTTTCCGTCAAAACGGCTGTCAATTTTTATCAATTCATAACGAGGTCTACCTCCCAAACCGAGGCTGTCAAGATTAATCTCTATTTTACCAAGATTACGACCAGACTTACCGGTCTGTACCACAAGGACTTCTTCTCCTTCAAGATTTTTAAGACGGCTACGCCTTGCTCCTTTTTCAGTATTAGGGTCTATGGTATCGTGTGAATGACCACCGATAATGATATCTATATCGCGCGAATTTGTTGCCAAAATGGAATCACCTGGCAATCCCGCTGGATTATAACCTATATGCGACAACGCAATGACAGCGTCCACACCCTGCTCTTCTTTCAGTTTTTTTGCCGTGAGATTTGCTTTTGCAACCAATGGCTCATAAACTAATCCTTTGTAGCAATCGGGAGATATAATACCGTCGGGATCAAGATTGATTCCGAGGAACGCTATTTTCTTGCCTCCGATCTCTCTAATTGAATAAGGTTGGAACATACCCTCCAGAGGAGTGGCGGAAAAATCATAATTGGTACTCAGTTTTTGAGCTTGTGAGTGCTTGAGTACAGCAGCCAAAGAGTCTATTCCGTTATCAAACTCATGGTTCCCTAAAATCCTCATGTCAACACCCATTATATTCATAACCTCTTGTTCAACCTCGCCTCCATAGAGATAGAAATACAATGTACCTTGCACCGCATCGCCGGCATCTACAAGAAGAACATTCTTGTTTTCGTTACGGATACTGTCGATTACAGCCATTCGTCGCTGAACACCTCCAAGCATATCCCTCCCGGGCTCTATCTGAGAGTGTGTGTCGTTGGTATGGAGAATGACAAGAGTGTTGTTGCTATCCTTAGAAGCACCACCACACGATGCTACAAGCCCCAACAGGGCTGCAGCAAAAAAAATACGTGTTGTTTTTTTCATATTTCAGGGTATAATAATCAATGCGGTCAAGAGCAAGTACTGCTCCAATTTTTTGCGAAATTAATCCTTTTTTCTGCCAAAGGCAAATTTTTCTGCAAAATAATTTTCACTCTATATTCCAAGACCCTATTAAGATTTTTTTAGGTATAAGTAGATGAGATTACTATATTTTTGTGTACTTTTGTAGCTTGAAACGCAATAATAAAACACAATGAAAAAGGTAGCTCGCTTATTGGCGGAAAAATTACTAAGAATCAGTGCCATCAAACTTCAACCGGCAAACCCCTTCACTTGGGCCTCCGGGTGGAATTCTCCCATTTATACCGATAACCGCCGTACTTTGTCGTATCCCGACATACGCTCTTTCATCAAAATTGAACTTTCGCGTTTGGTAATGGAAAATTTCGGCGACGCCCAAGCTGTTGCCGGAGTTGCTACCGGTGCTATTGCTCAAGGAGCTTTAGTTGCCGACGAACTTGAATTGCCATACGTATACGTTCGTTCTACACCTAAAGACCATGGTTTAGAAAACCTTATCGAAGGCGATTTAAGACCAGGCACAAAGGTTGTAGTAGTGGAAGACCTCGTTTCTACAGGTAAAAGCTCACTCAAAGCCGTAGAAGCAATAAGAGCTGCCGGATGTGAGGTTGTAGGCATGATTGCCCTTTTCACCTATGGATTCCCCGAAGCTGAACGCAATTTTGCCGATGCCGGTGTTGAACTTTTGACTCTGAGCGACTATAACGCAATGCTTGAAGTAGCATTGGAAACGAAATACATCAACGAATCCGAAGTCGAAACGCTTAAAGTATGGCGTATGGACCCTGCTAATTGGATTCCTGAAAGATAACATTAGCGAAACCTTTTATGGCAACATATAAATCCAAAGCAGTAACCGTAAATAAGTCGGCAACTGAATTAGCCGAAAAATTTTCCGATTTCTCTTCTTTAGGAAGCGCATTGGAAAATTTGCCGGCCGAAGAAAGAGCGAAAGTCGGTGACGTTTCGTTTACTGCCGACACTATTACCATATCAACCCCTCAAGTTGGCGACATTCGCCTCAAGGCTATTGAACGCACTCTTGAGAAAATCAGACTTAAAGCCGAAGGAACCCCTGTTGACATGGAACTTGAAATCAATTTCAAGCCAGTCAACGAAAGCCAATCATCTGTTGAGGGCGCTATCAATGTAGACCTGCCTTTGGTAATAAGACCATTGGTTGGGCCTACACTCCAGAAAGCTGTTGACCAATTCGGCGAACTTTTCGCCAAACTTGCATAGTGCCAATGCGCTCTGCTATCCTCTCTTCTCCAATATACACACTTGCCATATGCTTTCTGCTAATGGCAACGGCTTGTCATCATCTTGACGACACAAGAATTCCTCCTGCCCCTGTTCATTTGGTCTTTGCCAATGAATCCGACTGGAATATCTATGGAGTTGCAGGTGCCGGTGACTACAAATCGTATATCCGAGACAAGCGGATTCCAAGAGATTATCCATATACAGCCTCGTCGTTTACCGGATTCGGTGGATTGCTTTTAGTATGCGATTATTTAGGAAATCCATTAGCCTACGACCTGGCCTGCCCGGTGGAGTGCAGTTCTTCTATAATTGTATCTGTAGACCCCGAAAGCCGCTTGGCAGAATGTCCTAAATGCCACAGCACATACGACGTCTTTTCGCTAAATGGACATCCGCTTAGCGGAATGGCAGCAGAACGCGGCTATGGGCTGAGGAGATACAGAGTCGGCAGGTCTCAATTGGAATACATGCTTGTATCGTATTAACCGGCATTATATATTTTCCAAAACAAGGGCTGAACTATAGAATTCAAACCGACATGAAAAAGCACTACATAGAACTATGGCTTCTTTTAGCTTCGGCTTTTGTTATTTTTGCCGTGGCTTCGGCTTTTGATATGCCAAAAATTGGAAATCACACTTTAAAATCGTCGGAAATAGCATCTGTATTATTCGCAGAAAGAGCTGAAGCCCCGGTTTTATCAGATTCCATGGAGCTATTAATCGATAAGATGCAAGCACATGTGGAAGAAATATTTCCGCTCCCTACAGATACGACTTCCCAACGCATACTTTTTATCGGAGACTCTATGCTGGAGGGTCTCAGCCCACGTTTGGCAGCTTATTGCGAGTACAATGGACATGAACTTTACTCTGTGATATGGTATAGTTCAACATCGGAGATATGGGGAAAAAGCGACAAACTCGCTAAATACATTGAAACTTTCAAACCAACATACATAATCATATCGCTCGGAGCTAATGAATTGTTTGTAGGCGATATCGAACGTAAACGACGCCAATATGTAGAAAAAATCATAGATGACATTGGCGATATACCATTTATCTGGATAGGGCCTCCAAATTGGAAACCGGATACCGGAATAAACCGTCTTGTATCTTCATTAGCCCCAAAAGGATGTTTTTTCCTAAGTGACGGAATGCATTTCAACAGAGCTAAAGACGGTGCTCACCCTACTCGTTCTTCGGCTGTAGATTGGCTTGACAGCATTGTGAGATGGATGCCTCTAAATGCCCGCCAACCTATACGCCTTGAAAAGCCCGAAAAATCAACAGCTAAACCCAAACGGGTAATAGTACACCAACCATCCGAAAAATAATGGCTGCCGGTGATGTATTAAAAAATATAGCCGATTGCCTGGCATTTGACCCCAGCGCACCCCTGCTGTTCTCTTCTGGAACATTCTGGGCCTTATTCCTCATATTCATGCCCTTATATGGTCTGCTAAAAAAAAGATTTTGGCAGATGGTTGTATTCGTACTCGCTTTTAGCTTCTATTTCTACTACAAATGCAGCGGGCTTTTTGTGCTTATGCTTGCCGGCACGTCGCTGGTAGATTGGTTTTTGTCTCGCGCCATAATAAAACCAGGCATTTCCAAAACGTGGCGGAAAGCTTGCGTAGCACTATCTTTGGCTCTTTCCCTCGGTATTCTTGCATATTTCAAATATGCCAATTTCTTTCTGTGGAACATCAATGCCATGGTCGGTGGAAATTTCCAACCGTTAGACCTTATTCTTCCGGTAGGAATTTCGTTTTATACTTTCCAATCTGTCAGCTATATTGTAGACGTTTACAAAGGCCGTGTGGCTCCAACTCAAACGTGGTTGGAATATGCTTTTTTCCTGGCATTCTTCCCCGCTTTAGTTGCCGGACCTATCGTGAGAGCAGACTATTTCATACCTCAAATCCGACAGAACCGTCATGCCACAAGAGACGAAGTATATTTGGGTTTGTGGCTTATACTCCTTGGGGTGTTGAAAAAAGCTGTAATCGCCGATTACATTGCCCAATACAACGACCTCATTTTTGCCAATCCCGGGGGATACAGCGGTTTCGAAACACTGATGGGCATAATAGGCTACACCATGCAGATATACTGCGATTTTTCCGGTTACTCCGACATGGCAATTGGCATAGCGCTAATCATGGGATTCAAACTCGCTCCAAATTTTAATTTCCCATATAAAGCACAAAATTTAACAGATTTCTGGCATCGTTGGCACATATCTTTATCAACATGGCTCCGCGATTACATATACATACCCTTAGGCGGAAACCGTAAAGGAACTGCAAGAACATACATCAACAATTTCGCAACTATGCTAATTGGCGGCCTTTGGCACGGGGCTGCATGGAAATTCGTTTTCTGGGGTGCTATGCACGGCGCTGGTTTAGCAGTCCACAAAGCAGGGAAGCCATATATGAATAGATTGGGCAACTCATGGTGGTTGAATGCTTTATGTTGGTTAACCACTATGGCCACTGTTGCGGCACTATGGGTTTTCTTCCGTGCAGATTCCTTTAAAGATTCAATTACTATAATAAGCTCCGTTTTCAGCGATTTCTCTCTCTCCTATGCCCCGGCATTCGCCTCAGCAAGAATGCTATGGTTAATACTCATGATTATCATTGTAGTAGCCCACGCCATGCCCACAAAATTTTGGGATAACGCTTCTCAATGGTTCATAAAATCGCCATGGGTTGTAAAACTAATCGCTTTCGTCATTGTCGTTCAACTCGTTATAGAACTTAAAGGCGAGGACGTGGCTCCTTTCATCTATTTTCAATTTTAAAAAACAATAATTTCAATAAAGCATGAAATACATTGTAATCATTGCTCTGGCTGCTTTAACAATAAGCTCCTGTTCATTGCTCCAAAGCCCTATAAAAGACAAAAGAAACAACAACGCCGTCCAAGTAGAAATAAAAGACGACAATAAAACAAAAGCCAAATTCGACTTGCCAGCAGCCCCTGCTGTACCAGGCAACCGCCCGAGCCAAAGCGAGCTTTGCGGCGCACAATGGCTCGTTGCCGCTGTAGGCTCTACAAAAATAGAGCTTGAAGAAGACGTGCCATATATCTGTTTTGAAATGCCATCAAGCAGGTTTTATGCAAATGACGGCTGCAACTATTTCAACGGAAATTTCGTGCTCAAATCCGATGGGAACATAACATTATCAAGCGTTTTATCAACTTTAAAATATTGCCCCGACAAGGAATACAGCGCACTCATAGGAAACTGCTTCAAAGATGGAAGCACATACTCTGTAGACTATAAAAAAATAGGACAGGATTCCTACCTATACCTGCGCGACAGCAATAATCATGTCGTGATGACACTTCGCCGCCATAACATGGAGTTCCTCAACGGCAATTGGCAAGTAACCTCAATAGACGATTCAGAGATAAACGATGAAGAAGCTAATATCTTCATCGATATTCCAGAACTAAAAATACATGGCAACACCGGTTGCAACTATTTCAACGGTACGATATACATAGACCCATCGCGAAGCAATGCAATTGATTTCAGTGAAATGGCTGTTACTAAAATGGCTTGTCCCAAAACAAAGCAAGAAACAGCAATGCTCGTTGCTTTAGAACGAACCAGTTCTGCCATAGCAGGGAAAAACGACAAAACGGTGCTTTTGCTTGACAACAAAGGCAAAGTTACCATGACTTTAAAACGAATAGCTCCTCAAAACGACTGATTCCATGAACTTTACAGATTTTTTCGCCAATCGCAGCTCCGTAAGAGCTTTTTCCGATAAAGAAATAAGTGCCGAGACACTTGAGAAACTCATCAGCGCGTCATCTCATGCGCCAAATACAGGCAACATGCAACTCTACAGCGTTATAGCCACATTAGATCCTGAAAAGAAAAAGCAAGTTGCAGCCCTCCATTTCAACCAACCTGCCGCTTTAGGTTGCAGCATATTGCTAACTTTTTGCACTGATACACGCAGATTTGAGAAATGGTGCGAACAAGGAAAAACAGAAAGCAGCCTTAATAATTTCGGAGGTTTCTTCATGTCCATGATGGACGCGTGTCTCTTTGCCCAACAATTTGTGACATTGGCAGAATTAGAAGGACTTGGAACATGTTTCCTCGGAACAGTAGCCTACGACGTCAAAGGTTTTTCTAAACTTTTGGGCCTGCCACAAGGTGTTGTGCCCCTTGTAGGCTTGGCTGTAGGTTATCCGGCCTCTCCAGCCAAGCCCTCAGATCGTCTGCCTATTGAAGCCATTCTACACTATGAGACTTTCTCAGATTATACGCCAGAAGATATAGAGCGTTTTTATGCAGAAAAAGAAGCCTTGCCGGAAAACCCGAAATTTATCTCCGAAAACAACAAAGAAACTTTGGCTCAGGTATACGCTCAAGTAAGATATCCAAAACATCTAAACGAAAAAATTGAAACCGACTACGCAGATATATTAGGTTTCAAAACTAAAAAATGACAAAAAGACAGGCGCAAAAAGTTACCGACGGCATAAACTCAATAGACATGGAGAATCCGGAGTTTAGGACTCTCCTGCAAATGATTGAGAACACCAACCAATCTGTTTTCCTCACTGGTAAAGCCGGAACAGGAAAATCTACTTTTTTGCGCTATATAATAGACAACTCATCAAAACAAGCCGCAGTTTTAGCTCCTACAGGTATTGCGGCCGTGAATGTTGGCGGACAAACCCTACACTCCTTTTTTCGCCTACCACTTCAACCCGTTTTGCCCGAAGACCCTGAATTTGCACCTGTAAAGCTTAAATCACGCCTCAACCTATCTTCTAAAGCCATCAAAACTTTCCGTGAACTTGATTTGATAATTATCGATGAGATTTCAATGGTGAGAGCAGATATGATGGATCTTATAGATAAGATTCTGCGACAATTCGGAGATAAACGACGGCCTTTCGGGGGAAAACAGATGCTTCTCGTTGGAGATGTTTTCCAACTTGAGCCTGTGGTAACCACCGAAGACAGAGCAATTTTACAGCTCCATTACAAAAATTTCTTCTTTTTCAATGCCGACGTTTTCCAATCTTTCGGTCTCACATCCATTGAATTACGCAAGGTTTACCGCCAAAAAGAATCGGAATTTGTCGGGCTCTTAGACCGTGTACGCTCAGGAATGCCTCCAGTGGCAGATATCGAAAGAATAAATACCCGTTTCAGACCGTCGGATGAATCAGATAATGAAAATGGCAAAATCATACTCACCTTGGCAGCCCGCCGCGACACGGTAACAGCCATAAACAACAAACATCTCAGACAACTATCGTCTCCCGAAATGATTTATGAGGGAGAAATCAGCGGTGAGTTTCCCGCGTCGGCATTCCCTACCGATCTTAATCTATGTCTCAAAGAGGGCGCTCAGGTAATTTTTCTACGCAATGACCCAGAACGACGTTGGGTAAACGGCACTTTAGGAATAGTCATCTTAGCAGAGCCCAAACAACTCAGAATAAGGCTTGAGAACGGAGATGAACACGACCTTGACCCCGTGGTTTGGGAAAATACAGTCTACGAGTTTGATTCTAAAAGCAAGCGTGTCTCTGCCATAGTAAAAGGATCGTTCATGCAATATCCGGTTAAAACGGCTTGGGCACTTACTATCCACAAAAGCCAAGGCTTGACATTTGAGAACGTCGATATAAACCTTGCAGGAGGGGCTTTTACAGGCGGCCAAGTCTATGTGGCCCTGAGCCGTTGCACATCTTTAGATGGAATAAGACTCAATACTAAAATAGATTTGCGCGACGTCTTTGTTCATCCGGAAGTAATAAGATTCAGCCACGGCTTCAACAGCCAAATAGAGAGAGAAAGGGCTATCGCTCGCGACATGGCATATAAGTTGCTCACCGAGTCTGATATAGCATTCTCAAAGGGAAATATGCAAAAAGCAGTAGAATCTTTTTCCAAAGCCTTGACAATGAACCCGGCTCTCAACACTCCTTATCTGCGTAGATTCATAGCATCCAGATTACGTAAAATATCAGCGACAAAAAACGCAAAAACACGAAAAACTAATAATAAATAATCATATTGTCTCTCATCTTTCCTCGCTACTAAAATGAAGCCATTAAAATATCTACTGTCGGCTTTGTGTATATTTACCTGCTTGAATTGCCTCGCATCTGTTCCCGACAAATTCAATGCTGCAGACAAATTGCATTTTTTAACGACCAAACGCCACCTGCAGAAGGCTGATACGAATGCAGAAAGTGCTGCATTCTTTATTATTTCAGAAAACTCAAATCCCTCGGATTTAGACAAATACAAGCTGCGACGAAGTGCGCAAGGTGATTGCGCACTTCTGGTTAAAGGGCCTTTAGACAGCATAATAAAAGCAAGCCAAGAAGCATTCGTAAAAGAAGTTTACCTGCCACGGAAATTCAAAAAAAGCAATAACCTTATACGAGAAGAAATAGGTACGCAAGTCATATGGGAAGGTCAAGAGAATCTGCCGGAACCTTTTACAGGAAAAGGAGTTGTATGTGGCCTTTTCGATACCGGGATAGACCCGCATCACATAGCTTTCATTGATAGCGACGGGAAAACACGGGTTAAACGGATCTATCTTTTTGAAGATGAAGACGGTTCTTTCTCAAAATATGAAACAGAAAAAGAAATAGAGTCTTTTGTCACCGACAATCCCGATGACCCACATGGTACACATGTGGCCTGCACAATGGCCGGTTTCTACGACGGCAAAGGCATTGAAGGCATTGAAACTACCGATAAGCTTCCTTTTAGTGGTGTGGCAAAAGATTCTGATATTGCAATAGGCTGCGGAGGGCTTTACGACGCCAACATTTTGGAAGGTGTAGCTCAAATTATTGACTACGCCAAAACAGCCGGGAAGCCTTGTGTAGTGAACCTTTCAATCGGCAATGTCACCGGTCCACACGACGGGAGCGAACCTTTTTGTCGTATTTTAGGTGAATACGCCAAAGATGCCGTTATTGTAATGTCGGCTGGTAACGACGGGAGCACTCGTTGCGGCATAAGTTATGATTTCACCACCGAGAACAACGAAGTAAAAACTATAATTTTCCCTTCTTCTCCCACTGATGTGCAAGAATGCCTCTTTGATATTTGGAGCAGAGACCGCTCTACATTTGAAATTTCAGCACTTCTCGTAGATTCGGAAACAGGTATAATACTGGAAGATGCGGTTTTCAGCAGGAAAGATCAAGAATACCTTTTTGCCACACCGGCAACAGGCGAAACTCCTGTAAATAAATCTCAACTTTTCAACGATAATTTTTCTGCAAGCTATATGGCCGTGGCAGCTGCCGTTAGCAACAACAGACAAAACTACGCATTCCAAATGCGTCTAAAACCAAAGCCGTCAAACGGCGGCAAGATCGTAGCAGGAATACGAATTAGAGCCACCCAAGGACACTGTGATGCGCCTTTTGAAGGTTCTCGCTGCTGGATAGGGGCCGGAGGTTTTCAAGGTTGGTACGGCGGAGATTCAAAACTTTCCATGTCGTCTATCGCCTATACCCCTGGCGTAATAGTGGCAGGGGCATATACAAGCAGATTATCCTGGCCTAATATCGAGGGGGATATCCAAAACATAAAAGATTTTTATTCTTCGGGGTCCAAAAATTTTGTCAAAGATCAGATAGCACCGTTTTCTGCCTATGCCGACACTCTACCACATATAGCAGCTCCCGGCGCAGCTGTAATATCTGCATTTCCAGGGCCTTTCTGCAAAGAAACGAGAAGAAATCAGTTTCTTGCTTTAGCTACAGACAAACAAGGCAATAAGCATTATTACGGTATAGAATGGGGAACGTCGATGTCGGCGCCGGCTATAGCTGGATCTATAGCCCAATGGCTTGAGGCGGATCCAAGCCTCACAGGGCCTGAAATAATAGGCATCATAAAAAAGACCGCAAAAATCGACGAATTCGTTTTGTCGGCAGACAACCCTCTACAATGGGGAGCCGGCAAATTTGATGCCTTGGCAGGATTAAAAGAAGTACTTAAGCGCCAGCATGCTTCAGTTGCCGAAATAAACAGTGCAGAACGATGTATTTTCAAGCCTTTGCCCGATGGATGCGAAATATTCGTTGCCGGAGCCAATCAGATAGAAGCTACCGTTCACGATTTATCAGGCCGCTGTATAGCACGAGAAAAGGCCGACGGGGAAAAATTAACTATTTATTCCGCTTCCTATCCTCCTGGAGTATACATCGTTGTCTGCGGCAGCAATAATTTCAAATTTTGCCGTTAACCAAAAAATAATTATTTTTGTGAGTTAAATATCATAAAATGAAAAATATCGTCACACGCTCCATTTCCGGGGTTGTCTATATTGCCCTTATCATAGGTGCAATTTTTGCCGGCCAAGGCTGGTTTATAGTTCTGGCGTCGTTATTCGCTGCCTTAGGAGTAAATGAGTTGCAAAACATAGTACTACCCCAACCCAAAGGTTGGCCTCTGATTGCTGCTCGGATAGCAGACACCATGGCAGCAGCATTCCTGCCTGTTTGGGGCGGTTTGTTTTTTGATGGTTTCCTCATTTATTTCGTAGTTTATTTTCTCATCCGCGCCATACTCGCCTTGTATGACAAACAGCCCAATCCTATGAAAGCTGTAGCATGGTCTGCCTTATCGGTAATTTATCTTGGCGTGAGTCTATGTTGCATGGTATATGTCTACGAAAGCTTAGGGAAATATGTGGCTCTCACTATGTTTATCCTCATATGGCTAAACGATACCGGGGCATATTGTGTAGGATCAATGATAGGAAAACGCAAACTTTTTGAACGCCTTTCCCCCAAAAAATCGTGGGAAGGCTTTATGGGAGGCCTATTATTCTGCTTGTTAGCATCGTCTGCAGCATATTACATCGGCATAGAAAAAGACTTGAGTCTTGGGCTTTGGCTCGGTATTGGAGCAATAGTATGCGTGTTCTCCACATGGGGAGACCTCTTTGAATCGCTCATCAAGCGAAATTTCGGTGTTAAGGACTCTGGGAGGCTCATACCAGGCCACGGCGGCATCTTAGACAGGATAGACTCGCTTCTTTTCGTAGCCCCTGCACTTGCCATTTTGTCCTATTTTTTCTGAATCTTGGCACATAAACATTTTTTAACGATATTTACCGTAAATATCCTGGCATATTTGCGTCTAATCTGAAAAGGAAACAAAATACAATCAAATAAACCAAATGAAAAAATTAATTTTCCGTGGACTTGCCGCCCTTGCATTGGCTTTTAGCTCTTTTGCAGCCCAAGGACAGCCCCAAACAACCCCGTTGCCTCAAGACCCGGCACTTCGCCAAGGCAAACTTGACAACGGACTCTCATATTATATCCGCCACAACGAGACCCCAAAGGGACAAGCAGATTTCTATATTGCCCAAAAAGTTGGTTCTATCCTTGAGGACGACCATCAGCGTGGCCTTGCCCATTTTCTTGAGCACATGTGCTTTAACGGTACAGAGAATTTCCCCGACAAGAGAATCATCAATTGGCTTGAAACAGTAGGTGTAAAATTCGGCCAAAATCTCAACGCATACACTTCCATCGACGAAACCGTCTATAACATTTCCAGTGTTCCGGTAGCCCGCGAATCTGTTCAAGACAGCTGTCTTCTCATTCTCCATGATTGGAGCTGTGCCCTTACATTGGATCCAGAAGAAATAAATGCCGAACGTGGTGTTATTCATGAAGAATGGCGCTCTCGCAACCAAGGTGAAGCACGCCTGATGGAAGCACTCGCACCCACCATCTATGCAGGAAATAAATATGGCTACCGTTTCCCTATCGGCACCATGGAAATCGTCGACAATTTCCCTCCACAACATCTTGTGGATTACTATCACAAGTGGTATAGACCGGACCAACAAGCAATTATCGTTGTTGGCGACATCAACCCCGACTATATCGAAAACAAAATCAAAGAAATTTTCTCGCCAATAAAAATGCCGGAAAATGCAGCAGAACGCACCTATCTTGAAGTTGAAGACACCCCCGGCACCATTTATGCAATAGGAAAAGACAAGGAAGTAAAATCGCCCTTGGCTCTTATGATGATAAAAACCGACGATGTTATGTTGCCATTTGAGTTGCGCAATTCCAAGGAATTCTTCCTTATGGACTACATGAACCGCATCATCGCATCTATGCTCAACAGCCGACTTGCAGAGTTTGCACAGACACCCGACTGCAAATATGCCGGAGCCGAAACAGATATCAGCAGCTTTTTCCTTTCAAAGAATAAAGGTGCATTCAACATGCAAGTCGTAGCAAAAGGAAACGACATTATTCCGGCATTTGAACAAGCCTACCGTGAATTGCTCCGCGCTGCAACAACAGGTTTCACTATCGGTGAGTATGAACGCGCCCGTGCAGAGTTCCTTTCACGCATCGAACACCTTTATGAAAGCCGTAACAACCGCGAAACAGAAGCCTACAGCCAAGAATACGTTCATCTTTTCCTTGACAACGCCCCTGCGCCTGGCATTGAAACAGAAAAAGCAATCTACGATGAATATGCCAACCTGGTGAATGTTGATTTCCTCAACATGTATATGCGTAAAATCGTTACCGACGACAACCGTGCCATAATGGTAATGGTTCCAGACGCTCCTGAATATCCTTACCCCACAGAAGATCAATTTGTTGACCTTATTGATGAAATCGACAACGAGGATCTTGAACCATATAAAGACAGCATGCGCGAAGATCCTCTCATCCCCAATCTACCAGCTCCAGGCAGCATAACCTCAACACAGCACCTTGATACATGGGATGCAACTGAATATACATTGAGCAACGGCGTTAAAGTTATTGTCAAGCCTACCAAATTTAAAGACAACCAAATTATTTTCAATGCTTTGGCCAAAGGCAACGGATTAGCCGCACAAGACCAATCCGACGCAGCTTCCCTCAAATATTTTGCCTACGGCCTTGCAAATAACGGCTTCAACGAATACACAAATACCGACCTGAAAAAATACATGCAGGGCAAGCAGGTAGGTGCAGATTTCGGTGCAGATGCCTTCACCCGTCAACTGGAAGGACAATCGACCGTGAAAGACCTCCCCACATTGATGGAATTCATCTACTGCTATTTCACCGGTCTTACCCTACCCGAACAAGAATTCAACGCATTCCAAACAGCTGTTGCCGGCCAATTGGCTAATCAAGAAGCCACTCCTGAGTTCGCTTTCAGCCGCGACCTTATGGAGAGCCTCTATACCGCCCCGGCCAAACAAATGATTACATCGGCCGATGTTAAAGCAGCAAATCGCGAAACGATACTCGGCATGGCAAAGAATATGCTTGCAAATGCGGCCGACTATACATTCACATTCGTGGGATCAATCGATTTGGAAACTTTCATTCCCTTGATGGAGCAATATATTGCCACCCTTCCTGCCGACGCAGCCAAAGCTACAACGAAAATCGAGACTGTAGCGTCTTACCAACCCGACGCCAAAGCCGGAGATAAGCATTTCGACACTGCCATGGAAAACCCACAGACTTATGTATTCATAGGCACTTTTGCAGACATGCCATACACTGCAAAGAACCGTCTTTTGGCCTCCATGTCGGCCCAAATCATGAGTAAGCGCCTCCTCAACAAAATACGCGAAGAAATGGGCGCCACCTATTCTATCGGCGCACAAGGTATGATGAGCCGCTATGGTGACAATAATACCATATTCCAAATCATATTCCCTATGAAACCGGAAATGAAAGACGAGGCACTCAAAGCTATCGATACCATCATGAACGAAATGACCACCAATGTAACAGCCGACGAACTCAAACCTGTGGCTGAATTCATGCTCAAAGAAGCTGCTGCCGACGCCGAAAAGAACGAAGAATGGGCCGGAGTCATCAATGCGGTAACTATAAATGGAGTAACCACATTTATCAACACAGCAGAAATTGTGCCTACTATTACGGTGGATGACATCAAGAACTTTATGAAGCAAGTTCTTGACCAAAAACAAACTCGCACCATCACTCTTGATCCCGCCGCGAAATAAGTCATTTTATAAATATCTCAAAAACTCCTTGTCCTCACCGGGCAAGGAGTTTTTGTTTGTTGCAGACACAAAAAGTAGCAGTGTGAAATTACTTTACATTTTTTTAGAGCATGGAGTTGCATGAGCGTCGGATTTTATGTATATTTGCGAATTGTAAACGAAATGTGAAATAAATCAATCAACCAATAATATGAAAAAAAGTATTACGCTACTTGCAAGCGCACTTTTATCAACGGCATTTATAGCAAATGCTGTACCAGCCAAGCGAGGATTGCGAACTGTTGTCCAACCCGACGGCACTACCGTAGAGGTACAAAAAGTTGGCGATGAGTTTGCTCACTACTACACGGATAAAGACGGGATGCCAATGCTTCGCGACAACGATGGATTCATTCGCTACATACGTGTAGATACCAACGGACAACTTAGTTTCAGTGCAACAAAACCTGCTGCAAGCACCAAGGTCGCTACCGAAAATCTTTTCATAGCAAAAGGCGAAACCCGCAGAGCCGAGAAAGCATCAACCACACGCGATATACACAACGGCAGTGTGCGCATGAATGCCCAAAGCAAAGCTTCGTCGGATCTTCCGCAAAAAGGGTTGGGGTTGTTTTCCAACGGTTTCCCAACAGAAGGAGATATTAAATCTCTTGTATTTCTGGTTGAATACAAAGACAAAAATTCACTGTTGACAATCCAGCAGAATATTTTGAGGAAATGCTCAACGGCGACAATTTCACTGCTTATAATGCAACCGGATCTGCCAGGAAATATTTTTTGGACCAGTCTCACAATACTTTCCGTCCCACTTTCGACGTTTACGGCCCCTACACTTTGCCCAATAAAAAATCGTACTATGGCGGGGGCAACGAAGATTATGCATACCAAATGGTAACTCATGCGGCAACAGCTCTTGACAGCCAAATAAATTTTGCCGACTACGACCTTAACCACGACGGATATGTAGACAACATCTATGTCATTTATGCAGGCTTCGGAGAAGCGTCGAGCTACGACGAAGATTCAGTATGGCCGCATTCATGGGACATCCCAGATTATCTTGGTATAACCTGCGATGGCGTTAAGATTTCTCGATATGCATGCTCCAATGAAATGGAAGGCAATACACCCGACGGTATAGGTACTTTTGTGCATGAATTTTCTCATGTAATGGGCTTGCCCGACTTATATGCCACCTCTTCTACACTCACTGTCACTCCAGACAAGTACAGCTGCATGGACTACGGCCCCTACAACAACGACGGGCGTACTCCCCCAAACTATGGCGCTTACGAGCGCAATGCCCTCGGCTGGATGGATGCACGAGTGATTTCCGACCCAGAAAGCATTAGTCTTGAAGCAATACACAAGAGTAACGATGCTTGCTTGGTACAAACCTCTCGCACAAACGAATTTTTCCTTTTTGAAAACCGCCAACAAGAAGGTTGGGACGCATATATCCCCGGACACGGCATGCTGATATGGCACATTGATTACAACGAATCTGTGTGGTCCAAAAACACTGTAAACAATCTGTATAGCCACCAATATGTAGATATCATTGAAGCCGGAGGGACTGCCAACAGCGCAGATGATGCTATCATGGAATCGTACCCATTCCCCGGCACTAAGAAAGTAACGTCGTTTACGGAATCTACCAATCCCCGATTTGAAAATTGGAACAAGGTTGCGATAGATGTACCCATCACTGAAATAAGCGAGAACAACGGCATCATCACTTTCAATGTATCGGGAGGATTATTTGATTTATCAGCACCTAACAATGTAAAAGCCACGGCTACCAACAAAGGCACAATAGAATTTAGTTGGGATGCGGTAGACCACGCAAGCGACTACATCCTTAATATCTACACTAAAGACAGCAACGGCAACCATGTTGCCTTGCTTCCCTACAAAGACTATCGCACCGGCAATACCACATCATTCGAAGCAGAAGGTGTTATGCCCGAAACACTTTATTTCTTCACTGTTGCAGCAGCGAGCGGAAAAATTGAATCGTCGGCAACCGATGAGCAAAGCGTTCTGACTCCCGTATTAGGTTTTGAATATACCACTCCTGTAGCATTAGAGGCCACCGAGGGCAATCTGAGCGGTTTTACTGCCATATGGGCACAACACCCAGGAGCTACCGCATACCTCTTGACAGTTGAAGCCCTCACAATGGGCGGCGACGAAACCACCACCATGGATTTCGGCAATTCAACAAGCAAAATCACCATTCCAGCAGGTTGGCAATACAGCGGCGATTATAGTGAAATTTACAAATCAACTTCTAACGGATTCTTTGGCGAAAGCGCGCCTTCGGTAAAAATGAAGAGCGACGGCGTCCAGCTTGTAAGCTGTGTTTTTGAAAACGCGATAAAGAAAGTAGGCATGTGGATCCGTGGGGCAAACGCAAATTCCCAAAGCACTTTCGACGTAGAAGGCCGTAAAGACAATTCGTCTAATTGGCAAAATATCGCCACCCTTTCACCCTTCTCGCTCTATAATACAAAAGGACAGAATCTGAGCTATGATGTAGCAGGCAACGACTATCACCAAGTTCGCTTCGTATACCACAAATCGTCGGGCAATGCCGCCTTGGACGATATAGTTATTACCACAGGAGGAGAGGCCATAGAAATTCTTGACGGATTCAATGCATTGAACGTTGGTAATGAGCTTAGCCGCCAGGTAAACGAGCTTCCCACAGGCACCACTAAATTCAACTACTATGTAGAAGCTATCGATGCCAATGGCGCAAAGAGCCGCAAGTCTAACAAAGTATCTGTAGACCTCAGCAAACTAAACAGCGGTATTTGCGAAATTGCTCAAGTATCTCAGGTTTTGCGTATCGACGGTATGAGCGCAAGCTACCGCGGTGAAGCAGGAGCACAGATTTTAATCCGCAATCTTGCCGGCATAACTATAGCTGCCCACCATGCAGACTCGACCGGAAGCGCCGATTTCATACTGCCGGCGAGCGGCTTCTATCTTATCAGTGTGCCCGAAGGAACAGCTAAAGCTTATGTCCGTTAATCCTACAAAATTGTAAAACGACAAAAATGCACCGTTGCAAATTGCAATGGTGCGTTTTTTGTTTGGTTAATAGTAAATTCTTGCGTATCTTTGTCACATGAATATGCGCGACAATCCTAAACTCTCTGGAGCTGCAACAGTTGTTTTCGTAGCCATGGTAATTTTATTTCTTCCATGGCTGGGCGAAACACTTTTCAATTCCAAAGGAGAACCTCGCGAGGCAATAGTAGCCGTCTCCATGCTTGAATCCGGGAACTGGATTTTACCGGTGAATTACGGTTCAGACATACCTTTCAAGCCACCTTTTTTGGCATGGCTTATAGCCGTTTTTTCATGGATTTTCAACGGAGGTGTCGTCACAGAGTACTTGTCTCGTCTTCCTTCGGCTCTTGCATGTATGGCAATGGTCTTTGGAGGATACAGATGGGCATCGCGCATACGTGGTGAACGTTTCGGCCTCATTTTTTCTGTTATTACTTTGACTTGCTTCGAGGTTTTCAGAGCCGGAATGGCATGCCGCTTAGACATGGTTCTCACAGCATGTATGGTTTTAGGCTTGTATAGTTTTTATGAACTATGCGACGGAATGGTTAGACATCGTGGTGCAACTTGGGTGTGGATATGGTTCTTGCTAAGTTGTGCGGCCATGACCAAAGGCCCGGTAGGTTCTCTGTTGCCATGCTTCATAGCCGGAACTTATTTCTTACTGCGAGGGAAACCTTTTTGGGCTACATTTTTCAAGATGATATCTGTTGCCGTTGCTGCCTTGTTACCTCTTGCAGCATGGACCTATGCCGCATACCAGCAAGGAGGAGATGCATTCTTGGATTTAATGTATGAGGAGAATTTCGGACGTCTGTTTGGCACAATGTCCTACTCAAGCCATGAAAATCCTTTCTGGTATAATTTTGTCACCCTCATTGCCGGGCTTCTTCCGTGGACTTTGCTCATAATTTTCTCTCTTTTCAACTTGCGCAAACGTTATCGGTCGCCAATGAAACCGGCGGGATTGTTTGCCTTGACAGCAGCAGCCCTTACTGTGTTGTTCTATTGTATACCGGCAAGTAAACGCAGCGTTTACTTGCTACCGGCTTATCCGTTTATCTGCTATGGTATAGCCAATATAATGGAATGGGCAGGTGCACGCAAAGCCTTGAAAGCCTATACCTGGGTCATGGCTGTTTTAGCAATATTGGCTCCTGTAATATTTGGAGTAGCCCAATTTGTGGATATCGACAAGATAGTATTAGAGCCTATTAGCTGGTGGTGTTGGGCCGTCCTACTGATTCCGGTTATTTTGGGTGCGGCATGGATTGCCAACCGTCACAGTCCTGCCGGTCACAGTATTGCAATAGTATGGTCGCTCTATCTTGCATACATATCAGTAATCATGCCGTCGGTATTGAATCCACGCAGCGACATTCACGCTCTTGACCAAATACCCCATGAAGCCGGAGTAGAGATTTATAGCCTCGGACCACAAGGGACAGTTAAACCGCGTTTCTTCACTCTGAACTATTACCTCAACGACCGTATAAGGCCTATAGAAAGCGTATTAGACGGAACAGACAAGCCTGCAGGCACTGTTTTGCTTATAGATAGGGATGCAGACACCACAGGCCTGTGGCGTTATTACGATTACAAGCCACTCCTCCAACGCAGCTGCGATCACCGCCGTCCTATAGGTATAGCCATAAAAAACAACTTAAATATAAATTTAATAGATTCCATACCATTATCTGTAAATTACTCTACGAATGAACCTTAAAATTAAAATTACCGTAATGGCTCTATTAGGAGCTATCTTCGGTTCCTTAGTGTGCCAGGCACAAGATGTACCCACCAAGCGCGAGATGCGGTCGGCGTGGGTTGCAACAGTGTGGCGTTTAGACTGGCCGGCAACAGTAATTTCCGAAACCGGAAACGCCAAACAAATAGCTAAACAGCAACAGGAGATGACAAATCTTCTTGACTCTCTTCAACGCAACAATTTCAATGCCATTAATTTCCAGGTACGTTCTCGTTGCGACGCTATGTATAAGTCAAGCTTCGAGCCATGGTCTTCCGACCTTGTATCGGATAGAGGCATGGATCCAGGTTGGGATCCTTTGGAATGGGTAGTATCCGAATGCCATAAACGTGGCATGGAGTGCCATGCTTGGCTTAACCCATACCGCTTTGAATCTGTTAAAGGTGCATGGAGCGGCCAATCGGGGGACTACCGCAAGACAAATCCCGATTGGGTCATGGATGTAGGCAATGCTTCTATCCTTAACCCCGGATTACCGGAAGTTACTCAACGTATCTGCGATATCATCCGTGAGATAGTTCACAACTATGATATCGACGGAGTACTCTTTGATGACTATTTTTATCTTTCGGGCACAAATACGAGCCACGATGGCGATCTCTACAACGCATATAAAGCTCAGGGAGGCACCTTGAGTATCGGCAACTGGCGCCGTGATAATGTGAACCGCATGATAGGTGCGGTATACAGCACTATCAATGAAGAAAAGTCATGGGTGCGATTCGGGGTCAGCCCTGCCGGTATTGCATGTACAGACGCATCTGTAGCGGCATCATACGGTATTCCCCGTTGTCCCACCGGTGGCGACTGGCAATATTCCGACATCTATTCCGACCCTATTGCATGGGTATCGCAGCAAAATCTCGATTTTATTTCTCCTCAGATATATTGGACTATAGGCGCAAGCACAGACTATGATAAAGCCACCAAATGGTGGAGCATGGTGGCCAACAAGTGGAATCGCCACTTGTATGTATCACACTCTATCTCGTCGCTTACCGCACAGAGCAAAAAGCCCGGAATGAGCGGCATAGAGCAAACGGCAGAAGAAAGCCGCGGTCCTTTGTATGCAAGCGGTCCCAACAACGCGAGCTATGAAGAGTATGCAAACGAGGTAAGGCTTAACCGCGAATATAACTACGACGAAGCTCCAGGTTCTATCTTCTACTCGGCCAAGTATCTATACAAGAGTTCGCCTTTATTCTCCCATTACCTTGGCAACACCGTGTTTAACACGAAAGCCCTCGTACCTGCAATGCCTTGGAAAGAAGCCCAGAGCTATGGAACTGTAGAAAATCTAACCCATAGCGGCACCAAGCTTAGCTGGAACGCAATCGACAATGTCCGCTATACTGTCTATGCATTTCCTGCAGGCATGCCTTTGCAGAATTTCTTGCGCGAACCAGAATACTTGTTGGGTGTAGCCTATGGTAATGAGTATACCATACCGGCTAAATATCTTGCAGGCTGCCAATATGCTGTATGTGTATTGGACCGCTACGGAAACGAATACGCCCCTGCTGTTCCAGGTGTTGCTGAAGGACAGTTATTATCGCCCGAACTCAGCTATCCTGCTGAGGGCGAATTGGCAGAAGCACCTTTTGAGTTCCAGTGGAAAGCGGTGGAAGGTGCAGGTGAATATATTGTTGAAATAGCGACCGATGCCAATATGGAAAACCGCGTAGACCAACGCAACACCACAACTAACAGTATTTCCACTCTGAATTTCAATCAATTACCTCTCAACGAGACCCTTTATTGGCGAGTAAGAGCTTGCGCTACTGCCATGAAAGACGGCATATCTGCAGTCAACAGTTTCCAAGTAAGCACATTGCTTTTGTCTTCTCCAGCCAACAACTCAGAGGAAAATGAAATGACTCCAACCTTCACGGCTACTATTGCAGACCGAGAAGCGACTCTTGAAATCTCTACTAAAGAGGAATTTGAAGAAAAAGCTATTGTCTACACTGCCAAATTTACCGGCCAACATAAGGTTGCGCCCTATTATCTGACCGCAGCCAATACATACTACGCTCGTGCTCGTTATTTCCGCGACAACACTGAAATGGTAAGCCCGACAATCAAGTTTACAACAAAGGAGATTTCTCCCAGCGCACCCGAAATTGCACATCCGATAGACGGTGCACATGTCTATGCCGACCACGTTCTCAAAGTAAGCCCCGTCGAGGGTGCATACCAGTTACGTCTGGAGGTATGTTCCGACAATAAGTTCTCTCCTCGTCAATCGTATATCAGCACCACAGTAAACCACACCAGCGGTCTCGACAGCAAAACGACTGCAGAAATAAAGATTGCAAATAAATTGCTCCAAGACGGCGTTACCTACTATGCCCGTGCCCGTGCTGCTTGCCGCAAATTCACCGGCGACATAGAAAACTCCGAATATGGTCCTACAGTATCATTTGTATACCACAACACCACCGGAATTACAGAAGTTGCAGCAGGAGAATATTTCTCAATTGAAAACGGAGTATTGACAGCTTTGGAGACACTCTCTTCCGTAAACATCAGCGATCTTTCCGGGGTTTTGATTAGAAGCTATGACGAATTGTCTACAGGGACAAATCAAGACTTGAACTTGAGCCGTGGTGTCTATATTGTATCAGCACAAGCAAACAGCGGTAAAATCACCGCCAAAATTATAATTCAATAATCATGATCAGTCCAAAAATTCAAGACGCTCTCAACGTCCAAATCAACGCAGAATTTTGGTCGGCTTACCTCTATTTGGCCATGGGCATGCACTTTGAAGCCGAAGGCCGCACCGGTATTGCCAACTGGTTCCGCATCCAGTTCAAAGAAGAACAGGCTCATGCCGAAATCTTTATGAACTACCTCAACAGCCGCGGAGGCCGGGTAGAACTCAAAGCCATCGATGCCGTTCCGACTCATTGGGCAAGCCCTCTTGCTGCTTTTGAAGATACCTTGGCACACGAGGAAAAGGTAACGGCTATGATCAACAATCTCTATGCACTTGCCGAAAGCGAACACGACTACGCCACAAGAGGTAAACTTGATTGGTTCGTCTCGGAACAAGTTGAAGAAGAAGAGACAGCCAAACAGCTTATTGACCGTTTGAAACTCATCGGCGACAACGGCCTCGCTCTCTATATGCTCGATCAAGAGCTTGCAACGAGAGTATATAATGTTCCGGCACCTTTGGCTACAAAAGAATAATTCAAGCAAAGGTTTGATAGCAAACAGCCGCACGGAAGATTCCGGTGCGGCTGTTTTGCTATATACATCAATTTTAGGAGAAGAGGACAAGTAGTCCAATATTTTTTCGTAACTTTGCCCCCACAAAACTATTCCAAACATCAATAAACATTCCAATGGGCGGCTTTTTCGGCGCAATATCCAAAAAACAATGCATAACCGATGTGTTTTATGGCACAGACTATAATTCACACTTGGGGACAAAACGAGCAGGTCTTGTAACATTTGATACCGAACATGGTTTTACCCGTTCTATCCACAGCATAGAGCACGACTATTTCCGTTCAAAATTTGAGTCGGAACTTGATTCATTCATAGGCACGTCGGGGCTCGGAGTTATAAGTGATACCGATCCCCAGCCTATAATAGTGAATTCACACTTGGGCAGATATGCGGTTGTGACTGTTGCAAAAATAAATAATATCTCCGAAATAGCCAAGGAATTGCTTCAAAGCAAAATGCATTTCAGCGAGCTTTCGGCCAATAAGATAAACCAAAGCGAGCTTATAGCTTTGCTGATAAACATGGGGCAAGATTTCGTAGACGGAATCAACTTAGTATACAAGAAAATAAAAGGGTCGTGCTCAATGCTGATTCTCACAGAAGACGGCATAATCGCGGCCCGCGATTATGTTGGTCGCACCCCAATAGTTATAGGACATAAAGACGACGGTTATGCTGCGACAAGTGAAACGACCGCTTTTCCCAACTTGGGCTACGAACGCCTGCGCGATGTTGGCCCAGGCGAAATAGTACTCCTGCGGCCAGATAACATCGAGGTTCTCCAAGCCCCTGCAAAAAGGGAACAGATATGTTCGTTCCTATGGGTGTATTATGGCTTTCCCTCCAGCGATTACGATGGAATAAACGCAGAATATGTGAGGGAAGATGCAGGGGTACGAATGGGGAAGAAAGATACGACAAAAGCCGATTGTGTATGCGGGATACCTGATTCGGGTGTTGGTTTTGCATTGGGATATTCCGAAGGGAACGGCATTCCTTATAACCGCGCGGTATTAAAGTACACTCCAACATGGCCACGTAGTTTCACTCCAAGTAACCAATCACGACGCAGTCTTGTAGCCAAGATGAAACTCATCCCCAACCGCTCTATTCTGGACGGGAAACGGGTTGTTTTCTGCGATGATTCTATTGTGCGAGGCACACAGCTCCGCGATAATGTAAGCACCTTCTTTGACGGAGGCTGCAAGGAGGTTCAT
>CAJTUG010000012.1:41512-49342 GCA_910579605.1 uncultured Muribaculaceae bacterium
TGTCCGCCATTGGTCTATGGCTGCCCATTCATAGGTTTTACTAATTCTAAAGACGACCTTGAGCTACTTACTCGCCAAATAATCCTTGACTTTGAGGGTGACGACAAATGTAAAATAAAGGAATATTCAACAACAGGGACTCCCGAATACGAACGAATGGTTGCAGAGATAGCCAAACGTTTGGGATTGACAAGCCTTAAGTTCAGCACTATAGAAGATTTAGTGTCAAGTATCGGCTTGCCAAAGTGCCGTATATGCACACATTGCTTTGATGGCAGCAGCTATGACCCTGCTAAGGCTTATGCCGAAGACCATGGGGAATAATCATAGCATTAGATAGAACAACTGGCTCTATCCCTAATTTACACAGTGTGTCGGCATAAAGCTCTTGTTTCTGCCGGCTGAAACCAGTACCAATAAACACAGCTTTAGGTTTGCACTCAAGCAAAGTTAAAACGGGTTGGTATAACGGGGCTTCCAATACAAGCATACATGCTTCTGGAATAAGTTTAGTCTTGGAATATTTTACGGGGCGGACAAATGTATGTGGTCCAATAGTAATTACCGGCGCACACAAGGTGTCAATATCAGATTCTGGTCCTATGGCTGCTCGGAAAAACGAGTGATAGGAAGGAATCGTGCGATTTTTTTCGCCGAGAATCGCTACAACGCCTTTCTTTGATCGAGGATGCGTAGCCAAGACCTGAACGCGGCCTTGAACACTATGCACAATAATCTGAGCTTCGGCATTGGTGGCAGGCATACATGCCGTAAGAACCACTGATATAGCAAAAACAGATGCAACAACAATTCTAACGTTTCTATGTGGAACATTAAGGAAGAGGGCACATGCAAGAACAGCTACAACTACGAAAACCACGGGCAATGAGTCTATTGCCACTTGCGACGAAGAGAAAGAGGCAAGCCAATCACAAAAATCAATAAGCCGTGAACATATCGTATCTAATATGCGAGCAAGAAGAGTCATATCCGCTCCCATGGAAGCAAAAAGAGATACAACACTCCCTATAGTAATAAAGACAGGAAAAACAAGAGACGCAGCTATATTTGCAGGAATAAAGAAAACAGGGACATTCTTGAAAACAGCTGCAACAACCGGCAATATACCTAACATAGCAGCAATAGGTACAATTAAAAGCGCAACACCTTTACGCAACCAAACTTTACGGGGATTAACAGGATTCAACTGTTCTGAAAAGAATATTAATCCCGACACTGCACAAACAGAGAGCCAAAAGCCCAATGAAAATATCCAATATGGGTCTAACATCAGAATAATTGCTACAGCAAAAAGCAGAGAGTTTACAGAAGATACTTTTTCCTCCACTATCTTTCCTATAGTAAATGCCGAAATCATTATTGCAGCACGCAATACCGAAGGCATAAAGCCTACTATCGCGACATAAGCCCATATTAATACTAAAGCAAACAAGTAGCGCAGCTTTGATAAACGGGGAAATAATTTCAAAGGCATGAGCAACAGATAGACCAAAGCTGCAATTATACCTACGTGGAAACCGCTGACACACAAAAGGTGAGAAAGCCCGGTTGCCCTAAAAATATTCTTTAGATCCGGCGGTGCGGAACCATCGCCAAAACAAGATGCGACCAATAGACTTGAAGCTTGCTCAGACATAGGTGAGGAATAAATCGCATCAATAATCATGTATTTAGCATCGGAAAAGCCATAATACCAACTATTGGATTTACCGATAACCTCAAGTTGTCCCTCGGGCACGAATGCAGATGCTGATATGCGTTGCATCTTGCTTGCAAGATCATAAGAGTCCATATAAGGGACACCGGCATAAACTTGCGGCTGATAAAGAACCGCTTTAAATAATATAGAATCGCCTGGAAAAACCATCGGGGCCGATTGGTGCAAAGTCAAATAACACCTATATCCTTTTATTCCCGGCGATGATATGGCCACTATACATTTTGTTGAGGAATTTCCTCTTTGAACATCTAAAACTTCTGCGGCATATTGTTTGTTTTCGCAAGGTAAAAGACCTGACAAATCGGCAGGTTTTAAATATATAGAAAGCGTGAATGAAGCTAATAAACCGACAGCTAAAAAAATTAGATGGTGATAATATACCTTTGCAAAAAAGAACAGCAGAATTACCAAAAGTACAAAAACAATAGCCCAAGACATTTGCAACGCCCCGCAACCGGCCATTGCACCAATAGATACTCCGGCAGCTAACGGAAGCGCCGGAATGCGAGCGAGGAATCTATTTATGGCTTCGTCCCACGCCATATTGCCAAAGCAGCCAAAGCCTGACGCTCAAGCATTTCTAAGCCATTCTTCACTTTTGCACCTTGTGCAAGGGCAAGAGCCATAAATTTTGTTTGCGGAGGATTATAGACCATATCAAAGCAAACGTTTGAATTGTCAAGCAAATGATATGGTATTTCAGGACAAACATCGCTATTTGGGAATGTTCCAACTGGAGTAGCATTGACAATTACCGGATTGGAAATCAACATATTTTTATCTATATCCGAGTATGCTATCTGCCCTTGCTTTGGATTTCTTGAAACTTTAATCCAAGAAAAACCAAGCTGTTCAAGCGCAACGGCTGCCGCATTAGACGCTCCTCCCGTACCTAAAATAAGCGCACTCCTCCTCTCTTGGGGAATTCCTACAAGCAATGGGCTTATGCTTTCTCTGAAACCTTCGACATCGGTATTGAAACCATGTAGTGCAATAACCCGGCCATATTGATCTCTAACGAGTTTAACCGTATTCACTGCTCCGGCCATTTTTGCCACATCATCCATAGAATCCAAGAACTCCATTATTGTTTTCTTATGAGGAGCAGTTACGTTGAATCCTCTTAGCCGTGGATGCATGAGTATTAGTTCATAAAGTTTCTCCGAAGAAAGATCTTTGATCTCAAAGTTCTCGTAAGTGCTTCCAGACTTTTCTTGGCCGAAAAGACGCGTAAAAAACTCTTTGGAAAAAGAATGTTGCAGAGGGAAGCCAACAAGTCCGAAATCGGCAGTAGACAGTGTATCCATAATAAGAAAATATTAAATGTTCCCGCTACCTTTGGCATATGTTCTCCATCTTTCTATCATGTCTGTCATATCAGGAGGGACGGGAGCAGTGAAAAACATTTCTTCTCCTGTTTCTGGATGTTTGAATCCGAGAGTCCTTGCATGAAGAGCCTGGCGTGGACAAATGTCAAAGTTTTTATTAACAAACGCTTGATATGACGACGATTGGGTTCCCCTTAAAATTTTATCTCCCCCGTATCTTGCGTCGTTGAAAAGGGGATGGCCTATGCTTTTCATATGCACACGGATTTGATGTGTCCGTCCTGTTTCCAAAACACATTTAACCATAGAAACGTGGCCTAAAGACTCTATGAGCTCATAGTGAGTGACGGCTCTTTTACCATCCGGGCCATCGAGAGGGAAAGTTGTCATCTGTAGTCGGTCTTTAGGGGAACGACCAATATTGGTAGCTACGATTCCTTGTTGGGGATTTGGATTTCCCCAAACCACGGCTACATATTCACGTTTTGTGGTTTTATTAAAAAATTGGCGACCAAGATTGGTTTTAGCGTCAGGAGTCTTGGCTACGACAAGCAAGCCGGAAGTATCTTTATCTATCCTATGAACAAGGCCTAACCTCGGGTCGTTCACGTCATAGTCTGGGGTGTCACGGAAATGCCATGCCAAGGCATTTACCAATGTACCGTCGTAGTTGCCATGACCGGGATGCACAACCAAGCCTGCAGGTTTGTTTAACACTAAAACATATCTGTCTTCGTAAACGATATCGATAGGTATATCTTGGGCGAGAATTTCAAATTCATATCTTGGCCTGTCCATTACCACTTGCACCACATCAAGAGGTTTTACGCGGTAATTGCTTTTAACAGGTTTTCCGTTTACAAGAATGCATCCTGCTTCGGCAGCTTGCTGAACTCTATTGCGTGACGATTTTTCCAACCTTGCCACCAAAAATTTATCGACACGCAAGAGTTGCTGTCCTTTGTCGGCGACAAAGCGGAAATGTTCAAACATCTCCGTACCATTAATTTCAACTGTTTTGTCTGAAGCATCTTCAGCTTGGAGTTCCAAATCTTCCTGTTCTATTAACATGGCAATCTTATTCTTGGTATTCAAGACTCCGCTGAGCATCCTCAAGTTCTTCTATCGCAATTTCTTCTGGCGTTGCAGGTCCACTGCCGACTTCAAGTGTTACCGTAGCAGTAACGGGTATCACACTTCCCACCGACAATTGCTGAGAACCATATTTTGCACCCATAACCAGATCGGGGAACTCAGATGGCACATCAACGAGGCGAATATCTGTAATTCCAATACCTCGCAAATAACTTATAGCCTGACGAGAGGAAACGTTCCCTGTGAGAGGCATGGATATGGTAACTTGTTTTGGAGAAAAAGCGGTAATAGTTACATATACCTGACGTCCTTCTTTAACTGTTGCGCCAGCCTTAGGCCAAGACTCTATTACCGTTCCAGGGGCGACAGAACGATCATAGATGGAATCATTAATTTCTATTTCCAGCTTATTAGCCGCCAACACAGCTTTTGCTTCGGTGAAAGCCTTATGCTTTACATCGGGCACAACAGAAACCGAGCCATGCATTGTCCAATGGTCTAAAAACAATAGGACACCCCAAAGGATAATTAGCCCTACAAGTATAATCAAAATAATATTGGCAATTAAAGGATGCCGCGAAAAAAAACGTTTTACAGAAAATCTTCCTTCTGAAGCCATGAGTTGTCAATTATGAGTTTCACGCAAAAATACAACATTTTTTTCATCTACGAGAGCTTTTGCACCAGATATTTGCCCGTCACAGAAGCCGGATTTCTTGCAATGTCTTCGGGAGTTCCTGTTGCCACTAAATTACCGCCCTTATTACCTCCTTCGGGGCCAAGGTCTATAATATAGTCGGCAGATTTAATGACATCGAGATTGTGCTCTATAACCACCACTGTATGCCCTAATGAAATCAATCTGTTAAATGCATCCATGAGTTGGTTTATGTCGTGAAAATGCAAGCCTGTTGTAGGTTCGTCAAAAATGAAAAAAGTAGGGAGCCCGTTTTCTTGTGCCAGATAATATGCCAATTTGACACGTTGATTCTCTCCACCAGATAGAGTAGACGAAGATTGTCCGAGTTTTATATAGCCCAGCCCGACATCGTGAAGAGGTTTAAGCCTGCGAACTATCCTTTTTTCTATTGCCCCATCAAATCGGGCAAAGAAATCAATTGCTTCGTCTACAGTCATTTCTAAAACATCATAGATGTTTTTTCCTTGATAAAGCACTTCCAATACAGTTCTTTTAAATCGTTTGCCATGGCATTCTTCGCATTCAATAGAAACATCTGCAAGGAATTGCATTTCAATGTTTATAACACCTTCGCCTTTGCATACCTCACATCGTCCGCCCTCGGTGTTGAAAGAGAACGACGAAGGTGTGAGATCAAATTGTTTAGCGGCTTGGGTTTCTGCAAAAAGCTGACGAATCTCATCATAGGCTTTGAGATAAGTTGCAGGATTTGAGCGGGTAGACTTGCCGATAGGGTTCTGATCTACAAAAACCACGTTTTTCACCCTCTCAAGCGCCCCTCCAAGTTTATCGTGCTGCCCTGGGGCATCGCCTTCGCCATCTATATGGCGCACCATGGCCCGATAGAGAATGTCGCGTACCAAAGTTGATTTTCCCGAACCACTCACTCCAGTTACAGCCGTCATAACTCCGAGAGGAAAATCTACGGTTATGCCTTTGAGATTGTGCTCCGTAGCATTTTCCACCCTTATGAAATCTCGCCATTTACGACGGGCTTCAGGGAGTGGTATACTTAGTTTCCCCGTCAAATATTTCATGGTGAAGCTATTTTCTGCACCTTCTATATCGTCGGGAGGCCCTTGGAAAACGATTTCCCCACCGAGCCTACCGGCTGCCGGGCCTACGTCTATAAGCCTGTCGGCGGCACGCATAATCTCTTCGTCGTGCTCCACCACTACCACGGTATTGCCAAGACGACGGAGCTTTCGTAGTACATTTATAAGCCTATCTGTATCTCGGGAATGAAGACCGATAGAAGGTTCATCTAAAATATATATAGAACCCACCAAACTGCTGCCCAAAGATGTAGCGAGATTAATTCGCTGGCTTTCGCCACCCGACAGAGTATTAGAAGGCCTGTCTAATGTGAGATACGACAGCCCGACATCAACCAAAAAATTAAGACGCTTGCGGATTTCAACTAAAAGGCGTGAAGCGACAGCTTCGTCTCGCGCCGACAATTTTAAATCATCAAACCACTTGAGGAGTACATCAACAGGCATCTCTACTAATTCCGATATAGACTTGCCATTGACTTTTACATATTGGGCAGAAGGTTTAAGTCTTTGTCCATGACATGCCCTACAAGTAGTCTTCCCTCTGTATCTGGCAAGGATCATTCTGTTTTCAATGAGATGGCGTCCGGTCTCAACTTCTTTGAAATAGTCTAAAACCCCTTTTACAGAAGAACCGTTACCTTTCCAAATCAAATCGCGCTGCTCCTCTGAGAGGCTGGAATATGGCGTATGTATTGGGAAATTGAGAGGCTCTACTGCCGATATAAATTTTCTTAGCCACAGTTTTGATTTAGGGCCACGCCATGGTGCTATTGCTTCATCAAAGACCGACAGGTTCTTCCTTGGAACAACAAGTTCTTCTGCTATATCCAAGGTTTTACCGAATCCTTCGCAAACAGGGCATGCTCCCATTGGATTGTTGAAATTGAACATGAGGTCGGAAGGCTCTGAGAAAGTCATACCATCAGCCTCAAAAAGATTTGAAAATATCAAACGTTCAATTTTACCGTCGGCCTGCCATATCAAAAGCGCACACTGTCCGTGGCCTTCAAAAAAGGCCGTTTCTGCCGATTCGGCTAAGCGTGATAATTCGTCCCCATCGGAAGCGGATGCAAGACGGTCGACCAACAACATAGGAATCTTTGAAGATTTCCTATGCCTGTATTCGTTCATGTCTATAAACTCGCCTTTATCGCTTACAAGTCGCGAATACCCTTCTTGCATGAATATTTCCAGCTGCTGCTCAATAGAACGGTCTGACGGGAGAATAATTGGCGCGGCAACTGCTATCCTTGTTCCCTGGGGCAAAGCCTTGACAGTATTTACAACGTCGGCGACATCGTGTTTTTTAACTATAGCACCAGATATTGGGCTTATAGTCTGGCCGATGCGGCCAAAGAGCATGCGCATATAGTCGTATATTTCCGTTGATGTACCTACAGTTGAACGCGGATTACGCGTATTCACTTTTTGTTCAATAGCGATAGCCGGAGGTAATCCTCTGATAAAATCGCATTCAGGCTTTTGCAACTTGCCCATAAACTGGCGGGCATAAGAGCTGAGGCTCTCAACGTATCGTCTTCGTCCTTCGGCATAGATAGTGTCGAAAGCGAGCGAGGATTTTCCGGAACCCGAAAGCCCGGTAATAACAATGAGTTGGTTACGAGGCAACTCGACGTCAACATTCTTGAGGTTGTTGACGCGAGCTCCTTTTATAGTAATATTGGAAACCGACATATCGAATCTTAAAAGGAAAATCAGAATAATCAACCTACAAAGATACGACAAAAAAGCCTACAAAACAAAGGTAGGCCGAAAGCTATACTATAAAAAAGCATAAAGAAATTTAACAATACGCCCCCGAAATATCAAGGCTCAATACAAGCGCAAATGGATATCAATCTTGGTTATGATTTGAGGATTGCACTTGATTGTTATAACAATTATCGT
>CAJTUG010000012.1:49374-49849 GCA_910579605.1 uncultured Muribaculaceae bacterium
ACCGCTAACGAAATACGCAAAAGCAAATCGCTGTCGATACTTTTTTTTCTGAAAATTTTGTAGATTGTCGTTCTGTCAAGACTCATTTTCTCGGCGAGCCAAGTACCGGTTAGTTTACGCTGTGCGAGTTGCCGGCGAATAATTTCGCCGATATGCACCTCTCCAGGCATAGCGGGTTCTTGTTTTAGGTTCGGTTCATTTTTCATAGCAGGAAGGGATAAAAATTGCGCTCAAATCATAATGTACTGGAAAACAGGAACAAACCGACTACTTTCACTCAGCAGTGGCAGAATAGAAATCTCTATAATAAGCAAAAAAGTTATGTTTCAGTGCAACAGAAATACGCAACAACAAATCACTGTCGATACTGGGCCGAGCAAATATTTTATAAATATTAGTGCGGTCGCAATACAACTTGGAGGCCAACCAAGTGGCAGAACAATGCTTAAGCAACATCTGACATTTGATTTTTTCT
>CAJTUG010000012.1:49864-50087 GCA_910579605.1 uncultured Muribaculaceae bacterium
TATATGAATCGGTCTAAGTGTTTCGATCGGCTGTGTGGGTTCCATAAGGTTGGGTTTATTCTGCAAAATTAATTAAATTTTAGATAGTAATATCTATATCATTGAAAATGATGACAATGTTGCTACAAAAAGTAAAATAATGGCTACGGCGCATAACTGCCACTTTGGCAGTAATAGGATGAGATAAATGCACAAATGTCATAAAAACCTTTTTGGCACAAGA
>CAJTUG010000012.1:50103-50391 GCA_910579605.1 uncultured Muribaculaceae bacterium
TAAGGTAATACAAAACGAAAATTAATTAAAAACATAAAACATACAAAAACCTATTTATTATGGGAAAAATTATTGGCATAGACTTGGGAACGACTAATTCCTGTGTATCCGTTCTTGAAGGTAACAACCCTGTTGTTATCCCTAACAGCGAAGGCAACAACACAACACCCTCGGTAGTGGCATTCGTAGACGGCGGCGAACGTAAAGTCGGCGATCCTGCAAAACGTCAGGCCATCACAAACCCGAAGCGTACAATCTATTCGATCAAACGTTTCATGGGAGAAACAT
>CAJTUG010000013.1:0-5339 GCA_910579605.1 uncultured Muribaculaceae bacterium
TTTATTCAGCCGCAAATATACATTTTCTCATTTTCGGGAGCAAGTTTTTGGCGATTTTTAGTAATTTTGCCTTGTCAAAACAATAGTACAATGCAAAATATCTGCCACAACATCAAGTATATCGGCACACAAGACGACAATTTAGACCTATTTGAGGGTCAATACCCGATAAACAAAGGCGTGTCGTATAACTCATATCTCATAGACGACGAAAAAATTGCCATCATAGATTCTGTAGACATCCGCCGCACCGACGATTGGCTCTGGAATATCGGCAAAGCATTAGGACAAAAGCACCCATCTTATATCATTGTCCAACACATGGAGCCAGACCATTCGGCCAGTCTCCTATCCATTTGCCGGAAATATCCTGAGCTTAAGATTGTATGCTCGCCAAAAGCGGCTGCAATGATAGGAAATTTCTTTGAGACTCCCGATCTTTCGCAACGAATCATAACGGTTTCCGACGGAGACACTCTTCCGCTTGGCCAAAGCACCCTAAAGTTTTTGTCCGCTCCCATGGTTCACTGGCCAGAAGTAATAGTGAGCTTTGAAATGCAATCTGCGACTCTCTTTTCTGCAGACGCTTTCGGCTCTTTTGCCATGTGGGACGACACCGACGCATGGGATGCCGAAGCCCGAAGATATTATACAAATATCGTGGGACGCTTTGGCGCAAGCGTACAGCAACTTCTTAGAAAGCTTAATGAACTGCCCATAAAAAATATAGCACCGCTCCATGGCCCGATGTTGACCGGCGATTTGAGCAGATATATCGATCTCTATGACAAATGGAGCAGATATGAACCTGAAGAGAAAGGAGTTCTCGTTGCATATGCCTCAATATATGGCGGCACAGCCGAAGCAGCCCGGAGAATCGCCCATTTGCTCCAACTGGAAAATGCCGGGCAAGTGGTACTCATGGATCTCTGCCGCCACCATGTCTCATATGCTGTGGCAGAGGCTTTCCGCCTTGATGCTATGGTGCTTTGCTCTGCGACTTACGACGGCGGCCTCATGCCGGCTATGTATAATTTCCTGCACCACTTGGAAATGAAAAAGCTCTGCAGACGCCGTGTGGGTTTCGTCGAAAACGGTTCATGGGCGCCTGTGGCCGCAAGGCTGATGGCCGGCCACACTGCCAAGATGAAAGATTTCCGCGAAATTGCCCCGGTGGTGACAATAAAAAGCCGTCTTCACGAAGCCGACATTCCCCTATGCCAGGACCTGGCTAAAGCCATGGCAGAAAAATAAAAAAAACCGGCACATGCCGGTTTTTTTATTTTTACAGGATCATCGCAATCAAATCAGTCTCTGTTGCCTCCAAAAATACGGAGGAGGAAAAGGAAGAGGTTGATGAAATCGAGATAGAGAGTCAATGCTCCCAAAGTCGCGAGACGGCTCACAGCTGTGGCAGGAGCCATAGAGGCCATTGTTTTAACCTGCTGGGTATCCCAAGCGGTGAGCCCCACGAAAATTGCCACTCCGGCAATGGAAATAATCCAATCCAAGCTGCTGCTATGCAGGAATATATTCACAACCGAGGCAATAACCAAGCCTATGAGTGCCATAAAGAGGATTGATCCAATCTTTGAGAGGTCGCGGTCTGTAAAATAGCCGTACACACTCATCGCCCCGAACGTACCGGCGGTTATAAAGAAAGTCTTTATGATAGCCGTGGCCGAATATGCAAGGAAAATGGTTGAAAACATGAGGCCGTTTATAACGGCAAAAAGGTAGAACAAAAGCGCTGCCGCAGTATTGCTCAATTTGTTGATGCCTCCGGATAATCCAAGCACTATGCCGAGTTCAGCAAAAATCGTTACCCACATGAACCAACGGTTGGTGAGGTAGAATGTCATGAAAGATGCACTGTTGGCACAGAACAAGGCGGTGAGGGCGGTAACGACGAGAGCAAGGAACATTTTGAAATAAACTCGCTTCATAGTTGCCGACACCAACGAAGGCAAAGCCTGGGGGCTGGCCGGTTGACGGTAGTCGTAACCGTTTTGTTGATAATCGTTTTGATACATTTCTGTTTTTAAGAGGTTAGAGATTAATAATTCGTTTTATTGGAACCAAGGCCGAAGAATATATACCGACCTTGACCACGACAGTTTCTCAACTACATTCTTTCGGGAACTTTAATGCCCAAAAGCGCCATGGCTGTTTCGACGGTTTTTGCCGTTGCGTCGGAAATTGCCAGGCGCAAAGACCGCACGGCTGCATCTTCTTCCTTGAGAATGGAGCAATCGTGGTAGAACTGGTTATATTGTTTAACAAGTTCATAGGCATAATTGGCAATGAGGGCGGGCGAAAAATTCTTTCCCGCTTCGGCCACGACAGAGGGGAAATCGCCTAAACGCTGTATAAGAGCAATTTCTTTCTCGTTGGGTATCACAGCCGAATAGTCGCATTTTTCCAACTTGTTGGCTTCGGCACCACGAAGCACTGAGCGGATACGTGCGTAGGTATATTGGATGAATGGCCCGGTATTGCCGTTGAAATCGATAGATTCTTTTGGATTGAAAACCATATTCTTGCGGGGATCCACTTTGAGCAAGAAATATTTCAAGGCACCCATACCAACTATTTCGGCAATATTGTCGATTTCTTCTTGTGTCAAGCCGTCGAGTTTACCCAGTTCAAGCGACACTTTCTTGGCGGAGTCTACCATTTCGGCCATCAAATCGTCGGCATCCACAACCGTACCCTCGCGGCTCTTCATTTTGCCTTCGGGCAGCTCTACCATGCCGTAGCTGAAATGGACAAGATCTTTGCCCCATTTGAAGCCAAGGCGGTCCAAAAGGATAGAAAGGACTTGGAAATGGTAGTTTTGCTCGTTGCCTACGACATAGATCATACGATCTATTGGATAATCGTCGAAACGTTGCTTGGCCGTACCGATATCTTGGGTCATATATACAGAAGTTCCGTCGGAACGGAGCAAAAGCTTGTGGTCCAAACCTTCGTTGGTAAGGTCTGCCCAGACAGAACCGTCTTCGCGCTTATAGAGCAAACCTTTTTCAAGACCATCGAGCACTTTTTCTTTGCCGTCTAAATAGGTTTGCGATTCGTAGTATATTTTATCAAACGAGGCTCCCATGCGCTCGTAGGTTTTGTCGAAACCGTCGTATACCCAATTGTTCATCATTTCCCACAAGGCACGTACCTCGGGGTCTTTGGCTTCCCACTGGCGCAACATCTGCCTGGCTTCTTTCATGAGTTCCGAAGCAGCTTCGGCCTCTTCGTCGGTCATGCCCTGTGCTTTCAATTTGCCGACTTCCTCTTTGAGGGCCGAAGAAAATGCCACGTAGCAATCGCCCACCAGATGATCTCCTTTTACACCCGATGTTTCCGGTGTGCGGCCGTCGAACCATTTTTTCCAAGCAAGCATGGATTTGCAAATATGGATGCCGCGGTCGTTTACAATATTGGTTTTTACCACATTATTACCGCAAGCTTCTAAGATTTTTGCAAGGCTGCTTCCAAGGAGGATATTACGCAAATGACCAAGGTGGAGGGGCTTGTTTGTGTTTGGGGAGGAATATTCCACCATTACCAACGGGCTTTTGTCTGTGGGGGCAACGGTACCGTAGTTTGGTGTTTCTTCTATTTTTTTGAGAACGGAGTTCCAGTATGTAGGGGTAATAACCAGATTCAAGAAACCTTTCACGGTATTGAAACCTGCCACAGCTGCTTCGTTGTCTACCAACCATTGGCCAATTTCTGCACCTACGGCTTCGGGAGCCTTACGTGCGGCTTTTACCCAAGGGAAAACCATAACGGTGAGATTTCCCTTGAATTCCTTGCGAGTGGCTTGAGGTACGATTGAAGAGGGTTCTACTTCAATGCCATATAGAGTTGCTACGGCTTTTGCCACGGCCCCTGATATCACTTTGTCTATTTCCATTCTTAAATAAAAAAGATTTTTTAAATCATTCGTATTTATCGCCAAATTTCATTTTGGCATCTATTACCATCTGTTTAATTTTCTGTTCTTTAGCCTTGGGGCATATGAGGAGCACACCATCGGCTTCGGCTATAATATAGTCTTCAAGACCTTCTGCAACTATGAGTTTCTCACCTCTTATGGCAAAGATATTGCCATGGCTGTTGTATGAGAGGACTGTACAATTCTGCGTCACATTCCCGTCGCCGTTCTTGGGCGAGAGATCGTAGAGAGCGCTCCATGAGCCTAAATCGCTCCAACCGAACGACACAGTCTCTACATATACATTGTCGGCACGTTCCATTACAGCGTAGTCTATCGATATGCTCACACAAGAAGAAAATTCTTTTTCAATGAATTCTTTCTCCTTGGCAGGGTCTACGAAAACGCCGTCGGATGCTTTTTCAAAGACTGCCGCCACATCGGGTGCATTTTTGAAAAGGGCGGCTTTTATTACGTCTGCCCTCCAAAGAAATATACCGGCATTCCAGAAAAATTCTCCGGACTCAACAAAAACTTTTGCCAAATCGAGCGGAGGCTTTTCTGTGAAAGTTTTCACTTTGTTTATCTTTTCTTCTACCGACTGGCCAATTTGTATATACCCATAGCCTGTTTCGGGGCGCACAGGGGTTATTCCCAAAGTGAGGAGAGCGTCGTTTCGCTCTACGAATTCAAAGCCTCGTATTACGCTTGCGGCGAACTCGTCTTCGCGCGTAATGACATGGTCGGAAGGCAAAACTATCATCGAAGCTTGCGGATCCAGAGCTGCAATATGCCAAGCTGCCCATGCAATGCATGGTGCGGTATTGCGGCGCGCAGGCTCAAGCAGGATATTTGCAGGCTCTGCCTCGGGCAATTGCTCGCGCACAAGACCGTCGTAGGCCTCGTTGGTGATGAAAAAAATATTTTTAGAAGGAACTATACGCGATATGCGGTCGAAAGTCAATTGAAGCAAAGAACGTCCTGTTCCAAGGAAATCTATGAACTGCTTTGGTCGCTCCACCCGGCTATAGGGCCAGAACCGGCTTCCTATTCCACCGCACATAATCACGCAATAGCGATGTTGGCTTTGTTCCATGAATTATATTTAAAACTGTTTTATGTCCGAATTATTTGAGTATGCTAATTTACTACAAAAACTCCAACCAGCCAAATTTTTATTGGCACGGGAGTCTTTTATGGCTAAAACCGAGGAAAAACAAACCAATATTTTAGCCAAATAAGATAAAAATCACTTTTTATCAAATTTTTTTTGCAAAATATTTGCACAGTTGAAAAAAGCGTCGTAACTTTGCAGCGCAAAAGCGATAAAGCTGAAGCCTCTCCCCCCAGAGAAAAATGGTGTGGTAGTTCAGCTGGTTAGAATACCTGCCTGTCACGCAGGGGG
>CAJTUG010000013.1:5445-11152 GCA_910579605.1 uncultured Muribaculaceae bacterium
TAGAATAGAAGTTTCCTAAACTTTTGATAGCAGTTCGATTCTGCTCCGGGGTACACGAAGGCTACAAGGTGCCTTGTTCGACGTTGCGTGCTATGCGCTCGAGCAAGGCATCTTCTTTGTTTTTATCGGGCTGGTAGTTGCTTTTGAGGCTCACACCGAATAGTTTTCCGAAACCTTGCCAAAATCCGGCGCGGAAACTGCCTAAGAATGCTTTGACGATGTCGTAGCTTGATTGGTGTGTTTCTCTCTGGATGAGCTTCACGAGGACTTTTGCCTGTCGCTTGCTGAAACGCTTCAGTACGGGCTTGTATTGCTCAAAAAGCGCTTTCTCCATGCTTTTGAGGTATTGCTCGCGTTCTTTTTGCGTGGGGAACGTTTCTATGTATTCATAGGTCTCTATGAGGGTTTCGGCAATGAGTTTTGCGTATGGGAGGGTGAGTTTTACATCGCGGACGGTGCGCCAATAGAACTGCTCTTCTTTTTTGTTTTTAAATTTGAGTTGTGGATAAACGGTTATGTTCTTGAGGTGGAGCACGAGCATGGTATCACCTTCTTCGGAAACTCTTCTGGAATATCCACGGTAGTATTCTACTTTGAGTTCGGGAGAGGTATCAAAAGATTCGTCGGGCGTGTCGGCAGAAGCAAACGACGTCTGGGCCGCAAACAAAAACAATATGACGGAGAAGAGGTTTTTCATATTAAAAAATCGGAGGCGGCAATGCCTCCGAATATAAAACACGCAAGTGCGCAATTCAGTTGCGCAGTATAAATTCTGCTATTCTCCCGCAGGCTTCGCCGTCGCCATAGGGATTTGCCTTGAGGCTGTTGGCGTGGTAGTAGCCTGCATCGTCGAGGAAACGAGCAGCTTCTGCAACTATTTTTTCTCTGTCGGTGCCCACAAGCCTTATTGTTCCTGCATCAAGAGCCTCCGGCCGCTCTGTCACTTCGCGCATTACGAGCACGGGTTTGCCCAACGACGGGGCTTCTTCTTGTATTCCCCCACTGTCGGTAATGATGAGATATGCGTGTTTCATCATAAATACGAAGGGCAGGTATTCCAAGGGTTCTATGAAGAAAACATTGGGATAATTCTTATCTCCGAACATCTGCGCAATTGGTTTGCGCACATTGGGGTTTAGGTGCATGGGATAAACGATATCTGCATCGGGATAACGTGTGGCCAAATCTTGTAGCGCCAGGCAGATATTGAGGAATCCTTGCCCGAAATTCTCGCGGCGATGTCCTGTGACGAGAATCATACGACGTCCCGCCGCTATGCGAGAGGGGTCATAGCCCATAGAAGCAATGGCGGAACTCAATTCAGCTTCGAGGTTAGGGTCATTTTCAATTTTGCCGACAACCATCTTGAGAGCATCGATAACGGTGTTGCCCGTCACGGAGATTGCGCTGTCGGGAGTGTTTTCTTCTAAAAGATTGCGGCGGGCACAATCGGTCGGCGCAAAATGGAGTGTAGCTATCCGGCTCGTTATCCTGCGGTTCATTTCTTCTGGCCACGGCGAATAAATATCGCCGGTGCGCAGGCCTGCTTCTACATGCCCCACCGGGATGCGGGCATAGAAAGCGGCGAGAGCAGCAGCTGTAGAGGTGGATGTATCGCCATGCACGAGCACTAAATCGGGTTTAGCCTGGGCAAGGACGTCGCGCATACCGGTGAGGACACGCGAGGTGACGTCGTAGAGGTCTTGCCCCTGGCGCATGATATCTAAATCGTAGTCTGGAGTGATAGAAAAAAGTTTGAGCACTTGATCGAGCATCTGCCGGTGTTGCCCCGTCACGGCCACGACAGTCTGGAATTCGTCGCCGCGCGCCTGTAGTGTCTTGACCAATGGAGCCATTTTGATTGCTTCGGGACGTGTTCCGAATACAAGCATTACTTTTTTCATATCTTTACCTGTTATTAAGCGAATCCTAAAGAATTAAAACTGTTTTGTGGCCAACCACCATGCAAAGCGCACATATTTGATGTTTCTCTTGATACGTTTCGGCTGGCGGATTAGGCGGTATGCGAATTCAAGGTTATGGTCGAGCCACCATTTCGGTGCTCGTGGCACAGTGCCTGTATATACGTCGAAACTGCCGCCAAGGCCTTGATAAATGGCTTTGTGGCGTTTGAACATCTCGTCCATGAGGATTTCTTGTTTCGGGGATCCCATGGCCACGAAAACGACATCGGGACGTTTTTCGGCCACATCGTCTATGAGCTCCTGCCGTTCTTGAGGAGTACGGAGGAAGCCGTCTCTGTGTCCGACTATCCGTATGCCGGGGAATTCCCTGCGTAGCTTCTCTACTGTTGCGTCGTTGACTTTTTTGCTGGCTCCGATAATATAGAATGTTTTGCTATCATAATAGCGGCCTATAATCTTGAGCCACAGCTCGCAACCTGCTATTTTCACCACATCTACACCTTTCTGGCGCAAAGCCATGACAGGGCCTACACCATCGCAATATGCGATGTTGGAATTGATTATCTGACGTGTCTGGTCGGTTGCGTTTAATATTTTCTCGGCATTTACGGCCACGAGTATGCCTTTTCGGTCGTTGGCATAGTCTATAAGCTCGTCGACAGATGCAAAAGGAAAAACGTTTATTCCCTTGAGGGAGATTCTTGTATCTTCTTTTACCAAAACAGTTGTTTATCAGTGTTTGAAAATGCCACAAAAATCAAGCACTTTCTTTTGGTCGGGCCAAGGCAACTGCTTGAATGGGGTGTGGGCGGTGAGGAAAACAATTATGTCGGCTTTATCGAAAGCTTCTGCGTAGGGCGTGAGCTTGAACTGCGGGTGCGACTTCACGTTTGGCTCGGAAACGAGGATTTCGGCACCTGTACGGGCTTCCATGACGTTGTCGATAATAGTTTTTGCAGGGCTTTCGCGGAGGTCGTCGATATCGGGTTTAAATGCCACGCCCATCATTGCTACTACGGGTTTGCGATTGTTGTCGAGTTCAAAACGCAGGATTGCGTTTATTACTTTCTCGGCACACCACTCTGCTTTGTAGTTATTTATGTGGCGGGCTGTTGCAATAATCTTGCTTTCTTCGGGAAATGCCGACGTAATGAAATATGGGTCTACGGCGATACAATGCCCACCAACGCCGCAACCGGGTTGGAGGATATTTACGCGTGGATGTTTATTTGCGAGTCTTATCAAATCCCACACGTTTATTCCGGCGCGGTCGCATATGAGGCTCAGCTCGTTTGCAAAAGCAATCTGGACGTCGCGGCTGGAGTTTTCTGTCAGTTTGCACATTTCGGCGGTGCGGGCGTTTGTTGCATGGAGTTCTCCGGAAACGAAACGCTTGTAGAAATCCATGGCTTTTGCGGTTGAAGCGTCGTCTACGCCGCCGATAACTCGGTCGTTGTGGACAAGCTCGTAGAGCACGTTTCCCGGCAATACGCGCTCGGGACAATAGGCGATGCTTATTTTTCCTTTCAACTCTGGCCGGAGAGAGAAAATGAGTTCTGCCATCAGCTCGGTAGTGCCTACGGGCGAAGTGGATTCTATCACATACAAATCGCCGTCTTTGAGGAAAGGTACGACTGCCTCGGTGGCAGCTTGGACGTAGGATATATCGGGTTGGTGATTACCTTTGAAAGGAGTGGGGACGACAATGAAATAGGCGTCGGCCGGTTCCGGGACAACTGAAGCACGAAGTTTACCGTTTGCAGTAACCTCGCGTAAGCGTTCTCCCAGCCCCGGTTCGATAATATGCAATTGGCCGGCGTTTGTTTTTTCAACAACCGTCGGATTAATGTCTACGCCAATCACGTCTACTCCGTGCATGGCTGCAGTTATGGCGGTGGGCAAGCCTATGTAGCCAAGCCCCATAAAGCAAGCTTTCATACGAAATTCTATGTTAACAATATCTAAACGTGCAAATCTTGCATTTATTGTAGGTGTGGCTATAAATAATTCAAGACTTGCCCGATAATTGGTTTGAGGTATCCTTTAGCTTTTCAAATCGTTGTCGAGGCGCATGAGAATACCTTCGAGTTCTTCTTCTGTTGCCGTGAGGCGGCCGCGGCAGAATTCCAAGAGTTCGGCCGCTTTACGGGTGCGCTCGGCAAGAGTATCTATATCGCAATTGTCTTGGCGCAATTGGGCAAGAATTGCCTCAAGCTCCTCTAAAGCTTGAGAATATGTTTTTTCTTCCATTTTTCAGATTTTCATTAAATAACCCGTCCCGGATATGCTTTTAGTGCTTCTTGGAGAACTTTTATGGCTTTGCCAAGTTCTTCTTTATTCAGGACGTAGGCCATACGCACTTCGTTTTGCCCCATGCCCGGGGTGGTATAAAATCCTGAGGCGGGCGCCATGAAGATTGTTGCTCCGTCGTAGCTGAATTCTTCGAGACACCAACGGCAAAATTTATCGGCATCGTCTACCGGAAGGCGCACCAGCGTATAGAATGCTCCCATAGGTATTGGCGAGTAGCAACCGGGGATTTTATTGAGCTGATCTATGAGGAACTTGCGGCGTTCTACATATTCATTGTATGTTTCAAGCATGTATTCTGCCGGGGTGTCTATCGAGGCTTCTGCCACGAGTTGGCCAAGAAGCGGAGGGCTAAGGCGGGCCTGACAGAATTTCATTATATTCTTTTTCAGTTCTTTATGCTTGGTTATCAAGGCGCCTATACGGATTCCGCATTCGTTGTAGCGCTTGGAGACCGAGTCTATGAGAACCACTTGCTCTTCCACTCCGGGGAGATGGAATGCAGATATGTAGGGTGCTCCGGTATAGCAGAATTTGCGGTAGACCTCGTCGGAGAATAGGAAAAGGTCGTATTTCTTCACTAAATCCCTTATCTGCAGCATTTCCTTCATGGTATAGAGGTAGCCGGTGGGATTGTTTGGATTGCAGATGAGTATACCTTTGGTCTTCGGAGTAATCAATTTCTCGAAATCCTCTACCGGAGGAAGCTCGAAGCCATTGTCGATACTTGAGGGAATGGTAACGATTTTTGCACCGGCAGAGATGGCAAATGCCATGTAGTTGGCATATGCAGGCTCCGGCACTATTATTTCGTCGCCAGGGTCCAAGCATGCCATGAAGGCGAACAATACCGCCTCGGAACCACCAGTAGTGACAATTATGTCGTCTAAGTCTACGTCAATATTGAATCTCTTGTAGTATTCCAACAATTTTTTCCGCAACGACAGCAATCCATCAGATGGGCTATATTCCAGCACTTTGCGGTCTATATTCTTGAGAGCCTCAAAAGCAGCTTGGGGAGTTGGCACATCGGGTTGGCCTATATTGAGACGATAGACCTTAATGCCTTTTTCGGCAGCGGCATTTGCCAAAGGCACGAGCCGGCGTATAGGAGAAGCTGGCATTTCGGTGCCACGAACTGAAACTTTTGGCATTTATTTTCTTCCTTAATTTTTGATTTGGCTACAAAATTAGCCATTTATCCCCACTCATGCAAGCATTTCGGGATATATCGGCAACATGCAACGATATAGTTGATATCCTTTTTTGATAAGTTGTAGAAAATTCTCAAAAAAAATATGTACTTTTGCAAAATAAGACGCACAAACGCAGACAAAAGGCATACCAATAAAAGCAACAACTTATATTATAATCAATATACGAATATTGAGATTTTTCCCTGTAGCCGCGAAAAGCGTTTTTTATATAAGCACGTGTGGTCAGGCACGATACGGCTGATTGTCTGCCTACAA
>CAJTUG010000013.1:11165-50197 GCA_910579605.1 uncultured Muribaculaceae bacterium
TTATTTACTCATGTCTAAAACAATTCGCTTTATAGATTTATTCGCAGGAATAGGCGGCATTCGTACTGGTTTATCGCAAGCTTTAAAAGAAGCCGGCTATACTCCAAAATGTGTATTGACATCCGAAATAAAACCATATGCAATTAGGGTATTAAAAGATAATTACGGTGAAGACAATTTTGTTGGAGATATTACACAAGTTGATGTAGAAGAAATACCTGATTTTGACATTTTATGCGCCGGTTTCCCGTGTCAAGCGTTTTCCTCTGCAGGTAAACGTCAAGGATTTGCCGACACTCGCGGTACCTTGTTTTTTGAAGTTGAGCGAATTCTGCGAGCTAAAAGGCCCCGAGGCTTTATACTTGAAAATGTCGAGGGTTTAGTAAACCATGATGGTGGACGCACTCTTAATATTATAATTACCAAATTACTTGAAATTGGGTACAAAGTAAATTATAAAGTTCTTAACTCATCAGATTTTGGTGTGCCACAAGACCGTAAACGTATTTATATAGTAGGCACATTTACAGAATACCCCAACTTAGATAATTTTGAGAAATCGGTTAAACTTGTGGGAGATATCCTTGAAAAGGGCTGTCCTACCTCAACCACCCCATTTATCCAAAGCCTTTTAAAACACTATTCAATCGAAGACCTTTACGGTAAATCCATCAAAGATAAGAGAGGCGGAGACAGCAACATCCACAGTTGGGATTTGGAGATAAAAGGTCCTGTGTCCAATGAGCAGAAGAAATTATTAGACTTAATCTTGCGCGAACGAAGGAAGAAAAAATGGGCAGAGCAGATCGGCATAGACTGGATGGATGGCATGCCTTTGTCAATTGACCACATAAGGACCTTTTATGACCATCCAGACTTGCAACATATGTTGGAGGATCTTTCAGAAAAAGGTTATTTAAAATTTGAGCACCCAAAACGGAAGATTCAAACTACTGATATTTTCGGGACCACGACATCGTCAAGACAACCAGATCCCTCATTGCCCAAAGGTTATAACATAGTAGCCGGGAAATTAAGTTTTGAAATAAGTAAAATCCTCGGTCCATATGAAATAGCGCCTACATTAGTTGCTATGGACATGCAGAAGCTTTATGTAGCAGACAATGGCGGTCTTCGTCGCCTAACTCTCAAAGAGGGCTTAAGGTTATTTGGCTATCCAGAAGATATGAAACTTAATGTATCAGAAAAAGATGGATTTGATTTACTCGGAAACACAGTTGTAGTCCCAGTAATAAAGGCTGTTTGCATGAGACTGCTTGAAGCAATTGATTTAATTAAGATATAAAACTATGGAAAAACCTATAAGATTAACAGCTGAAGACATATACTATCGTTTACTTAACATAGATAAAATAAAAACAGTAGAGGGACAAATTCGCTTTTATCTCGGTAATGTCAGTATAATTGTCAAACAAAAGGATGTTGTTGGTAATATCATACAGGAATGGCTTGAAGGTTGGCTGAGTAAAAATAACATTGCATTCGCACCCAATATAAATACTCAAATGCCTCCCGATATATACCTTAACCCAGATGATCGCACCAAAGATTTGCTGGAAGTAAAGGCTTTTAATTATTCAGCTTCGCCAGGTTTCGACATTGCTGATTTCAAGGCATATGCCCGTGAGATAGTTGAAAATCCGTATATGCTGCATACTAAATACTTAATCTTCGGATATGCAATGAATGAAGAAGGTACAGTTACTATCCGAGACCTTTGGTTAAAAAACGTATGGGAAATTTGTCGTTCTATGGAGTGTTGGCCTCTTAATGTACAATATAAAAACAAAGTCATCCACAAGATACGTCCAGCAAAATGGTATGGGAACCGATCTCGATTCCCGATGTTTGAATCTATGGAACATTACCTTTCTGCTATTGAAGAAACACTTTTTTCATATCCAGACACACATGAGCTATCTAAAGGTTGGAGAAAGAAAATGGTAGAATCTTACAAGTCTTTCTACGGAAAAGATATAACTATTCCCCGATGGGAAGATTTAGCAGAGACGTATCAACCACCGGTTATCCCTAAAAAGAAAGACTAATTTTTCTCAGCCATATATAACTAGACACTTAATATACAAATATACAATAACTTAAATACGGCAAGAATAGAAAGAAGGCTTATGGACATAACTGTCGTGGGAGCCTTCTTTCTATGAGGATTTGCTTAGGTATCAGTTTTTATTGGCAGACAGCAAATTTAACTTTTTTGCCGTTGACTCTGAGCGAAACTTTAGGGTTAGAAAAACGGGTTGCATGAGGGAAGGTGACGACAACAGTAGCCACGCCTTTTTCAATATTTGTCTTAACGGCTGTTGGCGATTGTTCTTTTCCGCAATTAATCAGTTTTATTTCTGTGACGATATATTTTTCCCTGGCGTCGTCGTCGGTAAATGTTATGGTCACTTTATTGTCGTAGTTATTGAACCCTTGGCAGTGGGGTTTTGCATATGCTGTGACGATGGATAGCATACATAAAAGCGATATCGGTAGTTTTTTCATTGTTTTCATTTTTTAGAAACGTGTTTTTTCGGAGTTGCCGGCACCAGTGCCGCGATATCTGTCGCGTGTAGTATTAAAGCGGTATTGCAACGAGAGCATTATGGAGCGTCCAGGGGAGAAATTTTTCTGTACAATCTGGACAGCATCGTTGCAAAGCCATGCATCTTTTTTGGCAGAATCAAAAATATCTTTTGCCTCAAGGGTTATTCCGAGGGAATCGTTGAGTAATCCTTTATATATTTTAGCGTTTACATACCAAGGGTTGTTTGAAAGTCTTATATTGTTTTCCCATGTACGGGTGATAAGTTGAGCGTCTACATTGAGCCAGATTCCCATGGGCAACATAATGGCGTTTTGCCATTGAAGGATGAAGCCGGGGGTTTCCATCTTCATAGGTTCTCCGTTGACCGGAAGAGAAAGCCATTGCTTGGTAACTCCAGCATTTACGCGCGACTGCCATATTCCCAATTTGAATTGTGCGCCAATAAAGGCTGAGAGGTAATGGCGATGGTTGAGATTGGCTGTTTTTATAATGGTAGCTTCCGAATCGTGTCCGAAAGGCTCTGTGATGTGGTATACTCCATCTTTGAAATATGTATACGATAATTGACCGAAGAACCGATTCCATTGCGCCATATATTCGATGGTTTGTATTTTGGTGGGTCTAAGATAGGGGTTACCTGTTTCATAAGTGAGGCGATTTATGTAGCTGACAGTACCGTCGAGATCACCGTATCCGGGGCGGATTGTTTTTCCCGAATAATTCAGACCCATATTTATGCCACTTATACGAGTTGATATTTCAAGTGATGGAAATATATTGTTGTAGGTCTTGCTACGGTCGTTGCTGAGATAGCCCATTTCGTAATATTTAAATTCTACATGTTCGTATCGTAGACCGACACCGATGTTGAACCGTCCAAAACGTTGGCGAATCTGGGCAAATGCAGCCACGTTTCTTTCGTCCACGCTATTGTGTGAATTTCCGAGTTCTTCAATATTGGATGAGAAAAGGTTTGTAGCACGTGTATTTGTATATTCTTCGCCAAGTTCTATCTGCCCGTGCCATAAAGGGTAACTGAGCACCAATTTCTGAGCAAACATGCGGTTGTGGTTATCAGAGTATGTATTTACCACACGATCGGTTCCTAATTCTGCAGCTTCGTTGTTGTTGGACTGCTGCCGCTGTTTCGACCACAGGTAATCGGCATTGAAATCAATTCCCAGTTTTCCAATAGAACCGTTGTAGTACACATTTGCCGAGTGCATTGGCATAGATATAGATTTATTACTCATACGGGTATCTATCATTTCTGTCAATGTGCCGTTTTGCCACACCTGAGTAGGTGTCTGCCCAGCCATTGAATGGCTATTTCGGCCATTACGGTAATATGCCCCTACGCTGTGACGTTCATTGATGAGCCACGAGAAGCCGATTTTTCCGTTCATATCGTTGTAGCGTTCTTTCCAATCGGTATTAATTTTTTGCAAATATGTTCCGGCAACGGTAGTGGTTGTCATATCGTCTGTGCGGTGTGTGTAGTTGTACCCATACCACCAACCATAATTTGCAAATATTTCAAGCCCGCGGGTGCGGTATTTGAGGTCTAATGAGTTTCCGGTTCGGTAATGGTGGAGGAAACCGTTGTCGGTACGGAAAGTCCCGCTCCAACCGTCTCCTTTGGGGGGCTTGGTACGAATGCGTACAACAGATTTCACCTGAGCGGAGTATGCGGCTCCAGGGTTAGTGATAACTTCCACATTTTTAATTTCTCCGGAATTTAGCTGCGACAGTTCAATGATGTCGTTGACTTTGCGGCCATTTATATAGATTTCGGGCGCACCTTTTCCGAAGACCTCAAGGATTCCGTTGTTGTCTATAACCATCGGGACTCTCGCAAGCACGTCTTTGGCATTTCCGGCAATGGCGAGCGAACTGCCTTCAACGTTAGTGACAAGAGCATTTCCCTTTACTATAGTTGACGGCCTACTTGCTTTTACTTCCAATTCACCGAGCAGCACAGCCGACGGCTTGAGGATAATCTCGCCCATGTAGCCAGATTGTGGCACGTCGATGACGCTTGTCTCATATCCCACAAAGGAAACTTTGGCTTTGAGATTGCTTAAGACATCTGTTGTGATTGAAAAACAACCATATGAGTCTGAAATACCTCCAGCGGTATATACTGAATCGCAATAAAGAACCACGTTTACAAAATCAAGAGGCGTATTGTTCTCCCCCAGAATTTTACCTTTAATTTCACGACCCAAAGCAGGCATAAATATCATCAATGCCATAATAAAGAAGATAGTATTTTTCATCGTATTTGTTTTTTCAATTCTACAATTGCATCAATGAGGCTACCGTCGGAGGGTATTCCTTTCTCTTCCAATTTTTTATTGACTCTTTGTTTTACAGAGTCAATGATACGGCAATCAAGGTCGTGCCATGAGTATATTTGAGAGCAATCATTATTGGTTGTCACGCGTGCATTGCGCTCAAGTTTATTGCCTAAAGAATCTGTGTAATAATATATGACTACAACCTGAAGTTTATTATCTTCAAGGTTGTGAGGATCTGTCAACCCTACATATTCCACTTCGTCTTCACAGGCGAGATAGGATAGGGTTGCTTTCTCAAGATTACGGTCTCTCAAGTCGCCTTTCCCTATTTCCCAGGAGCAAGACGGCAGGACTACTGAAACCATGGCTAAGCCAATGGCAAGGATTGTGATTTTCTTTTTCATATGCATCAGGAATAATAATTTATCTGATGCAAAATTAGGTCTAAACGAGTCTTAACTCCAAATATATAAATCTTAATACCGAAAAGCTAAAGCGCTGATTATCAAGCGCAACATTCCTTAAAATTCTTAATAGAGGCCTTAAGACCCTAAATAAGCTTTAAATGGCAGAGTCATTGCGGAGAAATGCCACGATATCTTCTTTTTCGGGAACTCCAAGTTTTTTTCTTATTGCAGATTTGCGTACGTAGATTGTTGCAGTGGTCTGGGAGGTAATCACGCTTATTTCTTTTGTGGAGAACCCTGCAATCATGAGCACAATTATCTGCTCTTCCTTTGGTGTGAGCACATGGCTATATTTGCTGCGCAGCTTGCTATAGAAACCGGAATAAAGATTATCTATGAGTTCGAAAACATTACCCCAATTCACGAGTTCACCTCCGGTCTCACCACCGACAGACGATATCTTGCGTAGCATTTCGCGGTTTTGCTCTGTGGGTGCTTCGGCTACCATTTTAATGATACCGAGTTGCTGGAGCATGGCACGACGCAAAGACTCGGCGTTTTTCATGTCTTGGGGGTGCACAATGGGTGCAGATTTAAGCTCGTCTACCATCTTCTGCAAGGCTTCTGCCCGTTCTTCATTCTCGCGTTCACGTTGCCTGTGGCGATGGAGTATCCATGCTGCGCCAACGAGTATTATTAAAGCTACTAATGCGACAACAAGAATCAGTACTGTCTTATGCTCGTTTTGTGCTTTAAGAGCCATGGCTCTGCTCTGCTGCCTCAAAGCACCTCGCTCCGATTCCCATTGCGATGCTTCTATACGGTTGTATCGCTCACGCTGGCGGTTATTGAGGCTGTTGACATGAGCAAGTTTCATACGGCCGGTTTTCTTGAAATCTATCATTGCATGAAGCAAGCTGCTGTAGCTTCTGTAATAGGCATCGTCGTGGTGTCTTAAACCAAGGGCTAAACTATCTGCAACGGCCAACTGCCTGGACGCATTCTCTATATTGCCAGTGTTCAATGCGTTCATAGCACTTTGCAAATGCAGGCAATCGGATGCTCCGTTGTCTTTTCCTGCATTATCGAAAATATAGGCAATGAGTTTGTCGCTTTCTTCTTCGCGTCCCATTTCTGTGAGAATCTGTACGTGTTCTATGGCGAAAATAAAATGCCTGTCGCCCATGAAATTATTTGCGGCAAAGTGCATAAGCTCATCGTTGAGCATAAGGGCAGAGTCTAATTCTTGGGCGTATTCGTAGGCGCTCACGAGTATGTATTTAGCTTCAAGCTGACGCAGTGTATCAGTCTCCATTTTCTGCAGTCTTTTTGCCAAAGGAATCAGTTCGCGCCCTTGATACTCTGCCGCCCCAAGCAATACCCGTACTCTGAGCGTATGTACCATTAATGAATCTGGTACATTCCGAAGATTTACCAGAGAATCCAGCATATTTATAGCCCCTTGAGTATCTCCAACCCAAAATTTGTACCAAGCATGGGCAGTGGTACTGCGGATATCTTTGACAATGTCTTTGTCGCGATAATAAGCGCATGCAAACGAGATGAGCGAATCGGCAATCATCGAGCGGTTTTGGCGCATATGCCCGTAAGCTTTGAGATATACGTATTTTGCCCTCAGCGAGTCTGATTTCAATTCCGAGGGATCTATTACATCCAAAATTGCCATGGCACTGTCTACACGAGCTTGCATCAATTTCTCGGCTTCATCTATTGATTTTCCAATCTCAGATTCAGAACTTTGGCAAGAAGCGACACAAAGCAACAGCAATGCAGATATTATAAGTAATAAACTACGCATGATTAAAAACAATAAGCCTAACACTACCGCCATTTGCGCCAGAGTGTGCGCAAAGAGGAGCGCAAAGACTGGAATATTGGGGATGGAGCCGAAGCTATATCGGAAGCAAGGGGGTCTGTAAAGGATACCAACTGTGGTGCTTCTCCAAATTGCTCGGGATAAATTACCATGAGGTTATGATGAGAGAAATTACGCTGCAGGAAAGACGGCAATTCCGACATCTCAGAACGATATGAAACCGATTGGGCACGTGCACAGATGAGGACGAAAAGGTCGTCGTCGAGTATTTCGCCGCTAAGCAATATCATATCGTCATACGAGTTAATGGTTTTAAACTCGCAACGTATTCCGTAGTTTTCGGTATAAATAACCCCTCGTATCATTGGTTGTACTTCTCCCGGACAACAGAAAATAATGCGGCAACCCACTTGGCGCGTGAGCCGAGCTACGGCTCTAACCCAACGCGAGAAACCCGTTTCGTATTGGGCGTCGGCAGGCACCCAAACTACTATACGTGTCAAAGTATTGGCCGGGATGAAGCAACGCGATATTATAAGCATCTTGTTTGTAGAGCGGAGCAGCTGCTCTACTTTGGCCCCGAAAAACGAATCGATCACGGTCATGCGCCGGTGCATCCCGAGCATAACCTCGGTTATGTCGCGTTCCTCTATAGCGTTGAGCACACCGGTTACTATATTCATGTCGTAGCGGTCTAATGAGTCTATTTCCACGTCGGCGGCAGCACCTGCTTCGCGAGCGGCTTTTAGCGAATTTTGCGAGACTGCTTTGGCCGATTTGGAGTTGTCGGTCCTCACGTGGAGAGCATAGAAATTGTGGCTGCCTCGGTCGTTTCGCATTAGCACTGCAATATCAACGAGAGCAGCGGCAGTGACAGGATTCGCTACAGGTATGAGGGTATTGTTGATGCGTGTTTTTTTGATATTATCGTCGCCATCTTCGGCCATCATTTTCACCTTGAGCTTTGCCGCCGAGGCAGCAGTTATAATTGGAGCCAACGCACAGGTCACCAGAATAACCATAATTGTGCTGTTGAGTATGCGCTCGTCAAACATACCCAGATTGTATCCCACCGTTACAACGGCCAATGCCACGGCCGTATGAGCCGCAGTGAGGCCAAACATTACATTTCTTGAATACCGGTCGAACTTGTTCACTTTCTGGGCAATGAAAGCCGGAAGCCATTTACTTGCCAAAGCCACAGCGAGCATAATTGCCGCCACGGTGAGAGTGGAGGCGTTGGCAATAACCCTTAGATTGATCATCATTCCCACGCTTATGAGGAAATAAGGGATGAAAAGAGCATTTCCGACAAATTCTATAGAACTCATTAGCGGCGAAGCCAAAGGCACATACCTATTGAGAAGCAATCCGGCAAAAAACGCGCCTAAAACAGGCTCAAGTCCTATGAGCTGAGCGGTGCAAGCCGCAAAAAACACTAATGTGAGTATAAAGACATATTGCGTTACTTTGTCGCTGAATTTTTTGAAGAAATATCTCGTGAGCCTGGGGAACAGATATAGCAGAGCTACAGCCCATATCAGAAGTTTGGCCATGAGCCATAGAATCTCTATGGTATTGAAATATCCTTCTCTAATAACACTTACGCTTGCGGCAAGGACCAGCAATGCTCCTATTACGGCGATAATTGTCCCTACAATGGCTATTAGGACCGCCGGTGCTTTTGTTATGCCCATTCGCGCAGCCACAGGGTAAGACAAAAGTGTATGTGAGGCATACATTGCTCCCAGAAGCATCGATGTGGGCCAATCGAGGCGCAGGAGATATACACTTGTTAGAATTCCTAATGCCAATGGGATAAGCAACGTGAGAATCCCGAAGAACAAGCCTCTCTTGAGGTTGAGTTTGAGATGATACATGTCTATCTCAAGGCCGGCCAAAAACATCAAATACAACAACCCTACCTGCCCGAAAATGGCAAAAGAAGAATCGTTGTCCAGTATATTGAAGCCATACGGCCCGACGACAACTCCGGCCACAATCATGCCTATGATGTGTGGAATCTTGAGTTTATTGAGGAGCAATGGCGCAAAAAGGATGATTGCCAGTACGATAAAGAAAATCTGTACGGGTTGTGTTACCAGGGCTTGGGCAAGCGGGATCATCCTTTTGGGTTGTTTTTTAACGGTGGTCTATGATATATTTCGCTATCTGGACGGCATTTAGGGCTGCTCCTTTACGTATTTGGTCGCCGACAGTCCAGAAAGATATACCGCATGGATTCGCAAGGTCTGCACGTACACGTCCTACAAAAACCGGATCGGTTCCCGCGACGTCTAAAGGCATGGGGTAGCCGTTGGCTTCGTTGCGGTCTATCAGCACGACACCTTGAGCCTTCTGGAATGCATGCCGTGCCTGTTCAATACTTATTGGCGATTCTGTTTCTACCCAAATAGCTTCGCTGTGCGCCCTCATAACCGGCACTCTCACACATGTTGCGCTCACTTCCAAGGCCGGCGAATGCATAATCTTTTTTGTCTCGAAATGCATTTTCATTTCTTCGCGTGTATAGCCGTTATCGGTGAAAGTATCTATATGAGGTATGAGATTGAATGCCAATTGGCTCACGAATTTTTTCACTGTAGGTTCTTGTCCGTTGGCCAATTGTTTGCTTTGCTCGGAAAGTTCCTCCATGCCGGTAGCACCGGCGCCGCTTGCAGCCTGATATGTTGCAACATGCACACGACGGATGGGAGAAATATCGTTTATTGGCTTCAATGTCACCACCATCTGTATTGTGGTGCAATTTGGATTGGCAATAATGCCACGCGGAGCATTGAGGGCATCATCGCCATTGACTTCCGGGACAACCAAGGGGACGTCGTCGTCCATGCGGAAAGCACTGGAATTATCAATAACGACAGCACCGCCCGAAGCCATTATATCGGCATATTTACGCGATACATCGGCTCCTGCAGATACGAAAACAAAATCAAGGTCTTCGAAATCTGCTTTGTTATCGGTGAGTTCGCGCACCGGCTCTGTGATTGCGCCTCGGAAATTATAAGTACGACCTTTGCTACGCGATGAGCCGAAGAGCCTTAATTCGTCCACCTTAAAATCGGAGGATTCCAACACATTAAGAAATTCCTGTCCTACGGCGCCCGATGCGCCTACAATAGCTATTTTCATTCCCTGAGTTGTTTCCGGAAAAATTGTATGTTTACGCTTATTCGTTATTTAGTTTCTTATTGCAAATAATCTGCAAAATTAACAAAAATCTGCAATAGTAGCTCGCTACGAACCCATTTAATTTTTCTTGCAGGCAAAAAAGACTTGAAAAACCGGTATATTGCAGATAGAATAAATACAGCGGAGCTGTATGATTCCCCTTTATCGACCGCGGTTATTCATTTTATCAACCACTTTGGGCATTGCCTTATGAAGGCCTGCGGCAAGGGCTATTGTAACGGCTGCTAAAACGGCCATTAGCCAATAGGCATAAATATCCCGGCTTACCGTCGTGACCCAGTTCTGACCCAGATTTATAACAAGCCAATGAACTATAAAGAACTCGAAACTTATGCTTCCGAGCCACAATAGCAACTTGTTATGGAAAAGTGTGCCAAATATCCCGGGACGTTTGTCGGTCAGGGCAAACACCAATATAAGCAATGCGCAAGGAACCCAGAACAAACTTGCCGTGGCAAGCTGACGCGGAAAGGCATAATACCAAAGGGGCATCATTGCGGCAGAAAAGACCATAGCCACTATTTCAAGGATATTGCTCGTTCTTACAGTGAGGTTCTTGGCATCAAGATAAATATAAAGGCGGCACAAAAGCATTCCTATGACAAAATCGAGTAAACGGGCGGGAGGGAAGACAAAAAGTAAATCGTTAACCCGGCCTTGTGGCACGATGGAAGCCAGCGAGAAATAGATTGCGAGGACAAATATACCCGCTATACAGAGCGTTTTTGCAGAGCTTCTGGAAATGAAGCGACTTATCCATGGAAACAGGAAATAGCAAAAGGCCATGTTGGACAAGAACCAAGCCACGGCATTACCGAACCAATAGAAGTTTGAATCGGGTACCCAACTTTGGAGTAGAAGAGCGTTTACGACACACTTAGCGGCATGCCCCAAGCCACCAAAAAGCGGCAATGATGGCGATAATATCAATGCCAGTAGCAATAACGAAATATGGGTTGGCCAAATTTTGGAAATCCTTTTCTTGAAGAAAGCCTTATGGGAAAAATCTGTTTTGAGCACTTTGTTGTCATAGCGCAAAGAAATGACAAAACCACTTAAAATGAAGAAAAAGGCAGTGCAATATTCTCCGAAATAGTTGAAAGGCGGAGTTTGTCCTCCTAAAAAATGGTCTATAAAAATCAAGAAAATCATCACAAACCTCAAAGTCTGCAATGAGTAGAGGTTGGAAGACTGCTTAATAGTCATTTTTCAAAAATAAGAACACTTGCTTGTGCGGCTACACCTTCGGCTCTTCCGGTAAAGCCGAGTTTTTCGGTGGTGGTTGCTTTGACACTTACGCGGTTTACCGGCAAACCAAGATCGTCGGCAATATTTTGGCGCATCAGCGGGATATAAGGGAGCATTTTAGGTGCTTGTGCAATAATTGTGATATCCACATTTGCCGGGATAAAACCATCTGAAGCCAAAATGCCTACCACATTTCTAAGAAGGTTCCGCGAATCGGCTCCTTTCCAACGTTGATCTGTATCGGGAAAATGTTTTCCGATATCACCAAGGGCTGCCGCACCAAGTAAAGCATCGGCAAGCGCATGCAATGCCACATCGGCATCGCTATGCCCCAAAAGCCCTTTTTCATGTGGAATCTCTACACCGCAAATGATACATTTGCGTCCTTCTACAAGCCGGTGAACGTCGTAGCCGTTGCCTACTCTTATTGCAGGAAAATCCATTTTTCTTTTCTTATCTACGCTTGCCCAATATATCGCGCAAGCCGTCCATATCGAAAGTGAGGGTGAAACGCAATGTCTGGTCCAAAGGAGATGTCTGAGCCGTGGCAAGCATATAAGAAGCGTCAAGTCTCACTACATTGAGACTGAAACCGGCGCCCATACCAAAATATTGGCGGTTGCCTTTGAACTCGTTTTCGTAGTAGTAACCGGCACGGAGGAAGAACTGGTTGTTGTAGGAATATTCGGCACCAAAGGACCATGTAATTTCTCTAAATTCTTCTTTCATACCGCCGGGAGCGTCGGAGAAAGATTTGAAAATTCCGGTAATTGGCGACATGTTTCGCCAATCTTCAAGCTTATTTATATATTCTTCCTCACCTTCTATACCATCTTGGAAATCGCTTCGACGCGGTTTTGTAGGCACAAGCAGTTTGTTGAGATCAAGACTGAGAGCGAGGGTGTGGTAGTCTGCGAGGGGAAACATGAAAGTTGTACCCAAACGGAGATTTGTAGGCAAGAAAGCCGGGTTTTCACCGCCGTCGTATGATACTTTAGTACCGATATTGGATATATTCCAACCCCACGACCACTGGCATTCGTTGCGCCCAATGATGGGATAAGTGGTATAATAACCGCTGATGTCGGCAGCGAAAGCCGAAGCGCCGGTGTTTTGGTCTCCGGCATAGCTATCGGAGAAGCCAAGAGCCGAGTAAATATATCGGAAAACGACACCCATAGAGAATTTCTCCGACAACTTACGGGAGTAGCCTACATCGAAACTTAATTCGTATGGGTTTAAAGATTGACCTACGATTCCTTCTTCCTGGCTTGTATTCACCTCTCCAAGAGAGAAATAGCGCAAAGAAGCAGAAATTGCCTGATTATCATCGCGCCCAATTTTATAGTATCCCGAAACGTCGGCAAGGAAAATATCGTTTACGAGTTTTCGCAACCACGGCGTATAATTCAACGACACTGCAGCTTGACTCCATGCAAATGCATATTTAGAAGGGTTCCAAAACTGTGAATTAGCGTCGGGATCAGTAGCCGCACCAAGGTCGCCCATAGAAGCACCACGGGCATCGGGCGCGATACCCAAAGAGGTAACGCCGGTTTCAACAGGGTTAAACTCGTTTTTTTGCGCCGAAACTTTCGCGCCGCAAACAACTACGAGGAGAGCAATTGCTATAAATCGACTGATTATCTTCATTTTGATTGGAGATCCGGGGTTGTATGCGGAGAGCCGGACCTAATAATAATAACTGAAAACAGCTGTTTTTATTGCATAAGCTTACTTAATGACAATAAATTCCACTTTCCCGGAGCTTCCATACTGGCTTCCGGCACGGGCAACGACATATGCTTTGTACTTGCCGTCGGCAACGGGGAAGCCATTATTATCGGTCAATTCCCAAGCCATTGGGAACGTGCAGTTATTGTCTGTATATACGATATCCCCATCTATATTTTCTACCACGAATTTGACATCGGGTTGGTCTACAAAATCATGTTGGAGAAAGAATGCAGCTTCATTGCGCACAGTCTTATCTCCTTCAAGAGCCAACGACAGATTCCCAAGGCCTTCTGAAGCCACGAAATCTATAGTAGCCATAGTTTTTTCGCCCAATGAATTGGCTACATTTATTTCCAAAGTATGGCGACCTTGGGATAAGTCTGCGAGCTTGAGGGTGAGTAAATATTTACCATCGGAAGATGGAAGAACCGAAACTCTGTCGGTAAGACTTGTATTGCCGTCTATTTTTACTGAGACAGGATTATCAAGCCCAACCACAGATTTCATCTGCAAACCGGCCGGCGAAGGATCTATCACGGCATAGGCTGTTACCGAGGTGCCTGTATGGTCTCCGTTTGTAAACGAAGGATCGTCCAGATAGAAATCTTTAATTACCGGTGCGTAATGCTCTACTTGAGACTCTCCTGCCACATCATTAATTTCTACATCTTTCAATACACCAACAGCGCGGATATCAGAGACACTGTCTGTTGCCGTAATAACGAGCCTGGGAGTATAGATGAATTTTTCTCAGGAAGAAAAAAAGTAGCATCTATTTTCCCGCCGTCTGCAACAGCCTGATGTTGAGCCAGAACAGCAAAATCGTAGGTGGCATCAACATAGGTGTTCTGATCATTTTCTTTCCTTGGGTCACGATTTGGGTAAAGAGTTGGCGAATCATAATATTCTATCAATACAGGCCCGTTGAAATCTGAGACAATATTCCCGTCTGGGTCAAGGATGTCGGCCACGACTCTTACTTGAGCATTAGAGGTTAGCGTCTCCATGCCCGGAGTGTTGAAATCAGTAATTCTTATATTGTATTTGGGCAAAGGTATTTCCACCGATGGATCTCCGCAGAAATTATACGACAATATGTTCACGCCTAAGTTTTGCGAAATATTTGTCTCTTGAATGAGATAATTGCGAGCTATCCTGAACAAATCGCCCCAAGTGCTACCAGGGACAGCATTTGCAAAAGCATTTGCCACGGAATTATTGAGCGACTTATTGAGTTCAAGGTAAACGGCACGGCAAGCGGCAATGGCTGAAATAACACCACCATCGGGTTTAAAGAACATTTCCTCCACCATTGAGCCGGCTTCGCAGTCGAAATCGAAAACTTCGCAAGTTGACAGCATTGCAAAGGGAAAAGTTGAATAATCGGTATCTTTGACAAGCACGGAATTCCACGGGCCGAGCAGACCGGCATGTCCGCCATGACCGCTGAATCCAAAATACCCTACTCCCTTTTTAAGGTTTGCAGCCACGTTTTTCTGCGCATCTTCCTCTGTAGACATCACACCACAGTCGGCTCGTGCAACGGTCATATATTCGTGGCCTTGAAGGATATTACCAAGAGCTTCAAGAGCATGCTCATAATGAGAACGGTCGTCGCCGGCACCGCTTGTCATCAGTACGCGCGACATTTCTGCCGCTCCTGTAGGATTCTTGATATATGTTTCTATCTTTTCGTTGGCCTTTTGAGCAAGCAAGGTGGTATAAGCCGGTATACGCCCGATATTTACCTGCGTAGGCATCTTCCAGATAGACGCATGCACGTAATTGTCGCTTAACATACCGAAATAAAGGTCTGCACAATAGCAGGATGTTGTAGAGCGAGCTGCTATTAGGTCCTCGGCTTCAAAGCACACCAATTGGTCTGAATCATTGACATTATTATGGCGGTTATCGAAAGTTGAGGCTCCATAAAGGAGTACGTCGCGCAATCGGTCGGGGTTGCGGTCGTAGAACATTTTCACGGCACGTCGGATTGCATGAGGAATCCTTGCTCCCGAAGAAAACTCGTTGAATAATTGGTTTTGTGTAACTACTGCAACATCCAGCCCTCTGAGTTCTCTGTGTATCCTTGCTAAACGGCAAGCACTGTCGTAGAGAGTTTCTGTCGTGACGATAAGCATTTGCGGAGTAGCCATGCCATGAATATTCTGGTTGGCTATTTCTTTTTCCACAAAAGGTCTCAGTTGCGGCTTATCCGGGTCAAAAATAGCAATTCTGGCAGCTCCATTGTTTGTAGTATACACCCGGTCGAATGTAGCTGTTGCCGTTGCAGCATTTTTATCATGCAAAAATTCATATCTTAAAATCTTATCCGGGTTTCCTACGTTCCATGCCTCAATATTGGGGGATACGTTTTTGACAGTGAAATTCTGCCCTACAGCTTCGGTGAAGGGGAAATATGCGATAACTTGGTTTTCTGCGTCAAAATCCAATGATTGAGGATAAGACATGCTCACACGGTCTACCGCAAAATAAGATGGGCCGGAAGGCGCGGTAAGAGAAACAGATACTATTTCGTCCTCAAGAGGATTGTTGTCGTTGGCCCTGAATGTGATTCGAGAATTAGAGGTAGTATAAAGAATTGACGACGAACGGTTGGCCGCACATTTCACGTTGTACGTACCTATGACAGGAAGGTTGTCGGAATATTCCAGAGGCACAGAAAGCGATCTGGTTGAATTTGCTGCGAACGTTGCACGTATCGTTCCGTTGATTTTAGAACCGTTTACAACTGCATTGTGGAAATTTTTAATCCGGAACTTATATGTGGACGATTCACCGGTTCGGAGCTGCACATCGTGGAATACCACACCTCCACGGGCAGGATTTTTCACGTCGTTCTCTATCACCGATACGACATAAGCATAATCAAGTGGATCTGCATTAAGACATTCGGAATAGGGGAATGAAGCTATTTCTACGAGCGGCCGAGAATCTGTTATGAAATAATGGCTCTTTTTATCATAATGGCAACGGGAGTCTACCCCTTCGTCGTTGTTGAAACCAGCCTCAAAAGAATTGTCTTCAGGGCTTGCACTCAAGTCGCCGTCGCCAAAGAAGAACAATTTACCGTTTATATGTTTGTATGGTGCCGGAGTAAGGTCATCGGGTCTTGAGACAGAAAAATTCTGATATGACATTGCAGATGCCCCTCGGCCAAAGACCGAAACATTTTCGGGTTTTTCGAAACCCAACTGCAAGAGTTCGGCATAGGAAATCTCATAGATTCCGGCTGTATCAACAGATAATTCTACCCATTTTCCGCTTGAAAGTAACGACGATGATGCATAGTAATCTGAAGGCAAAGCATAGGTATCTATATTCGATATAAGAAAAAGGGCAGCAAGAATCTTGAAAAACTTGAGCATGGCAAGAATTGTGATCTATTTGATTTTTAAATGGAGAGATTGAATATTATTTATCGAAGCTTCAATGATGGTATCTATTACGGGCGATTCTAAATCAATAGCAAAATCGGGAAAAATCAAGATATCGCCTGTTTTGAAAGTGACGCTGCGCGAGAGGTCGGCAATTGCCCTGCAAGCGTGATCGGTGATAGGGACTCCGAGTCTCTGTTTGTGTAATGCCGGTGCTTGGCAGCGTGTTGTTGCGGCATTGCGGCCAGCTTGTAGGTCGGCATAGCCTTTGAGTGGAAGCTCCACAAAGATTCCTGGCGAAATGCTGCGATCGCTCATACCCCACAAATCTCCCGGAAGCATATCGGGGTTGGCAGGCATGAGGAGGTGGAACATGGCCATACTGTCGAAATAGGCATTTGCAAAATCGATGTGGATATTAGTGCCGAGGCGAGAAATCTTCACACCCGGAGCCACGACAGAACGCCAATCTGAGATTTCGCCGTCTATAAACAATGGCTCGCCAGTACGCAAAATAGCGGAATCGGCGGCTAAGACAGGTCTGTCGCCGACCAATATTGCTTTCATAGATCTAAAGACGATAAACGGTTATACATAACCGCCAAGTGGGAATATATAGAGGTATTTGTGACCACGACACCCTCGGGTACTCGTATGCGTGTAGGAGTGAAATTCCACAAAGCACGGATACCACTTTGAGAAATAGCATTGGCCACTTGCTGGGCGCTTTCTACAGGTACAGTTACAATTCCTATGACTATCCCAAGCTTTTCGACAAGTTGAGGCAAATTGTCGGGAGAGAAAATCCTCACACCGCAGATATCTGAACCTATCAAAGAAGGATTGGTGTCTATACCGGCCACGATATTAAGGCCGTAGTGCTGAAGACCGGAATCGGCGATGAGTGCTGCTCCAAGACTGCCCACCCCAACAATAACGGCATTATGCCGCTTTGCGAAACCGAGAAAATTTCGCAATGTATCCACCAGTGTCGAGATTTCGTAGCCTATTCGTGTTTTGCCTCTGATACCCAGAAAAGACAAATCTTTGGCAATCTGCGACGGGTCTACATGGAGTTCTCCCGCCATTTTTGTGGTAGAGATGTATTGCTCGTCGGAGTTTTTAGTACTCAGATAGGCCAAATACCAAGGCAACCGCCTGAGCGTTGGCTCCGGCAGCAAAATAGAATTACGCTGGATAGATGGCTTTTCGTTCATTTCTAAGTGCAAAGTTAGCTAAAAAAAGTGACATTTATGCCAATCTTGCGTTAAAATCAAGTTAAAACCGCGGCCAATGCCTCGGCTCTATATCTGCAGGCTAAAGTTTAGGCTTTAATTCTTGCAAATTTCGGCAAATGGAAGTAACTTTGTGCAATAGACGAAATATTTCGATTTTAAACAATAAAAAATGGCAAAAGTTATTATAATCGGATGTGGCGGAGTAGGCACTGTTGTTGCCCACAAATGCGCCCAGCACCCGGAGGTGTTCTCTCAAATAGTAATTGCATCGCGCACAAAAAGCAAATGTGATGCCGTGGCTAAAGCCATAGGTGCAAATAATATCACCACCGACAGCGTCGATGCCGACAGCGTCGAGGAATTGGTAGCCCTTTTCAAACGCCACCGTCCTGAATTGGTGATAAATGTCGCCCTCCCCTATCAAGATCTGACGATAATGGACGCTTGTCTTGAATGCGGCGTAAACTATCTGGACACAGCCAACTATGAGCCTAAAGATGTTGCCCACTTTGAATATTCTTGGCAATGGGCATACCGCGAACGCTTTGAAAAAGCAGGTCTCACAGCTATCCTCGGTTGCGGTTTCGACCCCGGAGTGAGCGGTGTTTTTACCGCCTATGCTGCCAAGCACTATTTTTCCGAGATGCAGACTCTGGATATCGTAGACTGCAACGCCGGCGACCACGGCAAAGCTTTCGCCACAAATTTCAATCCCGAAATCAACATCCGCGAGATAACCCAGAACGGACGCTATTGGGCCGACGGCGAATGGGTAGTTACCAAACCTCTTGAATATCACCGTTCTTTGACCTACCCCAACATAGGCCCTCGCGATTCCTATCTTCTCTACCACGAAGAACTGGAATCTCTCGTACAGAATTTCCCTACAATTAAACGTGCCCGCTTCTGGATGACTTTCGGCCAAGAATATCTTACCCACCTCCGCGTAATACAAAACATAGGCATGGCCCGTATAGACGAGGTGGAATATAATGGCACGAAAATCGTTCCATTGCAATTCCTCAAAGCAGTATTGCCAAATCCCCAAGACCTCGGAGAGAACTACCACGGCGAGACTTCGATAGGTTGCCGCATTGCAGGTCTGGACAAGGAAGGAAACCCTCTCACCTACTATATCTACAACAACTGCTCTCACGAAGCCGCATATCGTGAAACCGGCATGCAAGCAGTAAGCTACACCACAGGCGTCCCGGCAATGGTTGGAGCAATGATGTTCCTCACGGGTAAATGGAACAAACCCGGTGTCCACAATGTAGAAGAGTTTGACCCGGATCCATTCTTGGCCGCAGTTGCAGAAAACGGTTTGCCTTGGCATGAAGTGCTCAACGGCGACTTGGAAATGGATTGATAATGGAAAGGAATTTCATCTCCGCAACGATAATTACGCGAAACGAGGCCCGCAATATAGAGCGGTGCCTCAATTCGCTTATCGGTGTGACCGATGAAATAATTGTGGTAGACTCGTGCTCTACCGACAATACCACAGAAATCTGTCGCCGCTATGGCGCAAAAGTAACCGAACGGCCATTTACCGGCTTCGGCTCCCAAAGGCAGTACGCCACCAGCCTTACCAACGGACGGTATGTCCTTTCTATTGATGCCGATGAGGTACTCACCGAAGAACTCCGCAACTCTCTGATTAAGCTCAAGGCCGACGGATTCGTTCACCGCGGCTACGCCTTCAATGTCGTGAATTTTATGTGCGGCAAGGCGCTGCAACATAGCGGAATGGCTCCGCAATGGCAAACACGTCTTTTTGACAAGCGATATGCCCAATGGGATCTTCTCGATGTGGGCGAACGGTTAAGTTTCGCCGATCCGGTGAAACCTTGTCGCCTGGAGGGTGATTTACACCACTATCGTTGCATGGATTTCACCGAATACGAAGAGAAAGAATTGCGCCAAGCCGCCTTGAAAGGGCGACTATTGGCCGCGGCAGGCATAAACGCCTCCACTCCGGCCTGTTGGTTCAGAGCTGCAGCGGCTTTTGTGGCTTCCCATTTCTCTGAGGCTGCCTTCTTAGACGGACAGCAGGGACGACATATCGCCAAAACAAAATTTAAGACCACCTTAGCTGCCTACCGCCAAGCACGAACTATAAATAAAGAAAAGCAACAAGGCAAATCATGAACGTGATATACCTTTTAGGGCCAAAATCTCCGGCAAAAGCCACTGAAGCGGTGCTAAAACTTGCCGCTATGCTTGCCGACGACAACGGCACAGCAGTGATTTGCCGCCGTAAATCGCCACAACACAAACGTTTGGCCAAAGAAGGCCACGCGCCCGGATTCCTGAGGCTTGGAGGCATATTGGACCTTCTATCACCTTTAGTTCTGGCCCGGGTGCTAAACAGACTTGAAGGGGAAATAGTATTACATGCATTTTCTCGCGACGATGCCCAAACATGCGTGAGGGCAAAATCGCTGTCTTCATCGGCAAAACGGATTAAAATAACAATATCGGCAAACACCTCGGACAAATGGGGTCAACTGTTGCGACAAATAGACTCCATTACGCCGGTACCTGATGCAAACGACTACATTTCTTTGCAGTCTATACTACACAACTACGAAGATTAACACACAACCGACTCTTCTTTTTTCGTGAAACGCCTCATAACATTAAATCCTAAATACGCAGGCACAACAATACAGACATTGGCCAATGCTGTAGCTTTGGACGGCCTACCTGATGCCGCCAAGATTATTTACCATGCCCGCAATACCGTGGCATACATACCGGGCGACGATTTAGTTTTAAAGTCATTTAAAGTCCCAGGTTTCATAAAATCCACAATATACACACTCCTACGGCCTTCTAAAGCCCAAAGAGCATATGAGTATGCTTTTATGCTCGAAAAGCTTGGAATCGGCACAGCAGAGCCCTTAGCACTGATAAGATGCTTCAACGGCTTGGGACTGCTCTCTAAATCTTACTTTCTAAGCCAAAATCTTAGCGGCTACACCACATTGCGAGGCATAGAGACACGGCCGGATTTCCACAAAATAGCCAAAAGCCTCGCCACGTGGATGCTGCAGCTACACAAGAAGGGTGTTTTCATGAAAGATTTCACGCCTGGCAACATAATGTTCAGGAGCAGCGACAATGGCGATTATGAATTTGCTTTAGTAGATATAAACAGGATGAAATTCAACGACTTTGACCACAGGCACCATCTACTGAATTTCAGGTCGCCTCTGGACACTGCCGACGGAACGTCTACCTTAGCACGGGAATATTGCCGAGCTGCATCTCTACCGGCCGATACACACGAAGAAATAATGGATATTTACTCCAAACACCAAAGCAAGATGCGCCGCAAGGCTAAATTCAAAAACCTTTTCCGGCGACATTGATTCCTGCCGCAAAGGCAATCTATGGTTGATAGCACATTTATAATTCAGCACCTATAAAAAAACCGGAGTTCCAAATGGAACTCCGGTTTTTTATGGGGCAACTATTATTTATTCGCCTATTTCTTGAACGAAATTAAGAGAACGGTTGTCTACTTTTTCATTACCCAAAAGCAGGGGAAGAGGAGTGCGGCCACGCAACGGGCTATAGAGCTGTGTGAAACGCTGTCCATATTCAGCATCGTTCATTGGGCGGTTGTTGTCGTTGATTTCAGTAACCTTGAAGACCATTACGCAACGGTTGCCTTTTACAGGACCTACAACCTGATCTTTCTCGGCTGCGGCTATAGCACCCTGAAGAGCACTTTCGTTAACACCGATACTCAAGAGGATAGGCGAAGAAATGTTTACATCGCCTTCAGCGACTTCAACACCCATGAGCTGAGCATATTCTTCAACAGTATTTGCTTTACCATTGTATTCGGCCATGAGTTTATCGGCTTTCTTAGAATTGCGGGCCTTGGTGGTAACCTGGGTATTGATAGCAGGGCTGGTGTAAGGGATATAGTCGTCGTATGTGTCGTTGACTGCTACTGCAAGGAGGTAGGTCTGCTTGTCGTCTTGGAAGATAGGCGAAACCTGACCTTCTTTGGCATCCATAACCCACTTAATCATGCGGCGAGAATCGCGAGCATTTCCAATCTGCGAAGATGAAGCAGTGATTTGGTCGGTGAGAATTGAATAGCCGTTTTCTGCACCATTTGCAGAGAATTCGGCAGCCGACGAGTTGTTGCTTGTGTATGTGCGAAGATCGCCGGTGAGATTTGCCAAAGTTTCTGAAGAAGGATCTACGATATATTCAATATCAGCGATTTCATAGAATTTCACGGGAGCGTGGCGTTCTTTCACTTTGTAGACAGAAGCTACAGGAGTTCCTTGGATAGTGTCTCGTAGAACAAATGCGTTTCCTATTGCAGCGTTCATGAGAGCGTCTTTGGTTTTCTGGTCAAGGCTTTGTGCTTCAAGAGAAATCCAGAATTCGTCTTGTCCTCCAACTGTAGTACCATCTGCTATCTCTGCAACGGTTTTACCGGAATTCAGGAGAGTTGCAATGCTGTCGGCATTAACGGTAGGACCTACCTGAGCAAAGGCCAACTGCAAGGAATCGATACCCTGGCTCACAGAGAGGAGTTTTGCAATAGTATATGCATCGCCGTTGCGTTCAATTAGTTTTGCTGTACCTGCTTCGCTTTCTTCAACGAAAGAACGGAGTTTGGCGTCGGTAATAGCCGAAGCAGGAACTTTGACTGTGTTTGTAACAAAACGGCTGTTGTTTGCCACTCCTTCTGTTCCTTCTTTTTCATTGAGTGCCACGATAGCTTCTTCTACAGCCTGCTGGCCGGCTATGCGGTCTTCCTGGGAAGGTTCGATGGCAACATAGATGTAGCTGATTTCGCGGGTAGGTTCAGAAACTGCATACTCTTTTTTATGCTGTGCCCACATGGCTTTTGCATCGGCATCGGCATTGAAGCCTGCATCCTCATCGGAAACGCCAGAAGCGTCTTTAACGGCGTAGGAGATGTGGCGAGTCTGGGCTGCGTCGTCATACATGGCCTTCGCGTCAAGTTTGTTGTATGTATAAAGACCGGCAACGAGACGCGAGAATTTTTCGCTTAGCATTTGGGCTTCAAGTTCTTTTTCTTGGTTAGCCCAAATCTGGCGGAGTTGCTCGCCTTGTTCTTTGGTGAGTGAATATTTTGCCGGATTTGCAATAGCGTCGTAAACGGCACGACCATCGGCTGCCGGGAGCTGGAGCATTTGCGAAAGATACGAAATCATCTGCTGAGCGGCGGGATGGGGATTTGCGCCTGTCATTGCGTCTGTGATTTCACGGTCTGTAACGGTAATGCCCAAAGTGTTATATTCGTTTTGGAAAAGTTTCTCAATGAGCAAACCTTGAACCACTTGCTGAGAAAGAACGTCGGAGCTGTAATCACGACCCTGCTGGCGCATCTGTTCTCCCGCCTGGGAAATGCGGTTCTGGTATTCGTTGTATTCCACGGTAGCTTCTCCGGCTTTTGCCACTGTAGTGGGAGAACCGAAATATGTGCGGCCCGAGGTGAGGAAATCGCCCAAAATGAATGCAAGCAGTGCCACAATGATAATTACGAACAAGAGCACCGACTTGTTTCTGATTTTTTCTAATGTTGCCATGTATTGTAAGGGTTTATTATTATTCTGATTGGCTAAAAAGCGCACAAAGATACACTTTTTTTGCGAAAATTTCAAGCGAAGCTATTAAAAACGCAGAAAAAAGAGTAAAAACGTATTACATTACATCTGCAAAAGCCTTTTTCACACTTTCTACGGCATCGAGTTTCTCCCATGTAAAGAGCTCGACAGTACGGGTAAAGGGTTCTTCGTAGTGCGACGAGAAAGTCTTTGTCACAGTACGTGGTATACGCCCTACATGGCCATAAGAAGCTGTTTCACGATATATCGGGTTGCGGAGTTTGAGGCGCTGCTCAATTGCAAATGGGCGCATGTCGAAAATATCACCTATCCTCTGGCTGATCTCTGCATCGCTCAACGACACATGGGATGTGCCGAAAGTATCGACGAAAATGCTCACCGGACGAGCCACGCCGATTGCATATGCCACTTGCACAAGAGCACGGTCTGCCACTCCTGCTGCCACAAGATTTTTTGCGATATGCCGGGCGGCATATGCTGCCGAACGGTCTACCTTGGAAGGATCTTTTCCAGAGAAAGCTCCGCCTCCGTGAGCGCCATGGCCACCGTAGGTATCGACAATTATTTTTCGTCCGGTAAGGCCGGTGTCGCCGTGCGGGCCTCCGATAACGAATTTTCCTGTAGGGTTCACATGGAGTATAAAATCTTCGTCGAGCATATGGCGGAGGTCTTCAGGAAGTTTCTCGCGCACACGAGGGATGAGGATGTTTTTAACATCCCGTGCTATAATTGCAAGCATTTCCTCGTCAGCCTGCGCTTGGCTCAATTTATCGGATGCTTGGATAAAATCGTCGTGCTGGGTCGATACCACTATTGTATTCACACGGACGGGACGGTTATTTTCGTCGTATTCTACCGTAACCTGACTTTTTGCGTCGGGACGGAGATATGTCATATCTACCCCTTCGCGGCGTATATCGGCCAACTCCATGAGCAAAGCGTGGCTAAGAGCCAATGTGAGGGGTATGTAGAGTGGAGTCTCGTTGGTGGCATATCCAAACATCATGCCTTGGTCGCCCGCGCCTTGTTCTTCTGCATTTGAACGTTCTACACCACGGTTGATATCTGCACTTTGCTCGTGGATTGCAGAAAGAATTCCGCACGAATTCCCGTCGAACCGCAATTCACTGCGATTATATCCTATTTCGTTGATAACGCGACGTGTCGTATCTTGGATGTCTATATAAGCATCAGATTTTATTTCGCCTGCGACTACTACCTGTCCTGTAGTAACCAAAGTTTCGCATGCTACTTTGGACTGTGGGTCGCGCGCAAGGAATTCGTCAAGGATAGCGTCGGAAATCTGGTCGGCAACCTTGTCGGGATGGCCTTCAGACACAGATTCGGAAGTGAAGAGATAATGCATAAATTTATTATTAGCTTATTTTGGTTTATATTCAATTCTACAGCCGTAATGGCATAAAAAAATCGCGGCAAGGTTCTGGCAGAAGAACCGGGCCACGAAGAAATGCAACGGAAAGTATCCGACACCTACGCACTGGCGCACTGGCGCAAGCCGGAAAGGCGATTTTAGCATTTTTTCGGGTGGTTGCAAGCAGCCAAATCTGTCCACCTTGTTTTCGGGATGCAAAGTTATGGATTTATTATGTGAAATCCAATATATGCAGCACGAATCTTAAATGATTTAGTGATATTTTAACACAACAGGTCAGTGAGGAAGAACCGAGAGGAAGAACGTTGAAATCTGCACATATATTATAAGCCCTACTATATCGTTGGAAATCTGGATAAACGGGCCGGTAGCCAATGCAGGGTTTATGTGTATTTTCTCTAAAGTCAGCGGTACGATTGTCCCCAATAAGGAAGCAAACATCACCACAATAAAAAGCGATGCAGCCACAGAAACAGTTACGGCTAAATCTCCAGGCATGGTTATGAGATTATATACGAGCACGACAGCCGACATAACCGTTGCATTGAGCAATCCTATCAGAATTTCTTTCCCGAGCTGCTTGGCGAAATTTTTGATGTCCAATGAGCCATTAGCCAAACCTTGCACTACGATAGCAGAAGCTTGGACGCCCACGTTGCCTCCGGTGCCACCTATAATGGGTATGAAGAGAGCCAAAGCTGTAACCGCTTGGAGCTGCGCCTCAAAAGTACCGAGGATTGCCGAAGCGAGCAATCCAGATGCAATACCCACCAAAAGCCATGGGATACGGGCTTTTGTCTGGGCAAGCACGGTATCGTCGGCATCTACGTCTGAGGATATACCTGAGGCCAACTGATAGTCGCGTTCGCTTGCCTCGCGCACCTGGTCCATGACGTCGTCGACTGTGATTCTACCAAGCAAGCGGCCAATGGAGTCTACAACCGGCATGGCCACAAGGTCGTACTTTTCAAAATCAAGAGCCACCTCGTCTATTGGTGTATCAACTTTCACGCTCACAGGATCGGTTTCCATGACGTGTTTGATTTTTGAAACCGACGGGTGTGTGAGCATTTTCTTGAGCGGGAACGTGCCGCGAAGTTTCTGGTCGTTGTCTACAACGTATACATAGTAGATTTCGTCCATGTCTTCTGCTTGCAGCCTCATCTGCTTTATGCATTCGGGCATAGACCAGTTTTCGTTTACCACGATCATCTCAGTACCCATCAAACCGCCGGCGGTATCTTCGTCGTAGTTGAGAAGGTCTATGATATCTCCTGCCTGTTCTATGTCTTCGATTTTGGAGAGAATTTCTTCGCGCTCTTCCTCGTCGAGTTGTTGGATAAGGTCTACAGCATCGTCGGTATCAAGGTGGTCTATCTGCTTGGCAATCTCTTCTGCAGGCATATCGCTCAACAGTTTGAGACGATCGTCCTCATCGAGTTCCATAAGCACGTCTGCAGCAGCATCTTCATCAAGAAGCTTGAAAAGATATTCTGCTTCATTGAGGCTCAGGTTCTCGTATAGTTTCGCAATGTCGGCAGGGTGAAGCTCGGCAAGTTCGGCACGAGCCTGGTCTTCGTTGTCGGCATGGATAATATCCGAGATGTGCTTGAGGTAGTCTTCGGTATACTCTTTCATCGTGCTGCAGCTATGAAATTTGTGAGATCTATGAATTGCGCCACCGACAATTGCTCCGGTCGCATCTGCGCCAAAGGAGTATCAAACGTCACTCCAGGCGACATGAGGCCACGCAAGGAGTTTCGCAAAGTTTTGCGTCTTTGTCCAAATGCTGTTTTCACCACTGTTTTAAACAATACCGAATCACAGCCAAGGTCTGTAATTCCGTTACGGACCATTTTAATGACTCCCGATTTAACCTTTGGCGGCGGATTGAAAACATGCTCCGATACGGTAAAAAGGTATTCTACGTCATACCATGCCTGAAGCAACACGCTCAATATACCACGTGCTTTTGTTCCTGCCGGAGCTGCAAGACGCTCGGCCACTTCTTTCTGGAGCATTCCGGAGCAGACTTCCACGCGGTCTTTATAATCGAGCACGTGGAAAAAAATCTGCGACGAAATATTGTATGGGTAATTGCCTATTACGGCAATTTTTTGGTCTTCAGGAAAAATGGCGTTTAAATCCATTTTTAAGAAATCGCCCTCAATAATCTGAGGCTGGGGTTGCGGAAGGTTTCGCCTGAGGTAGTCTACACTTTCTGTATCTATCTCTGCAAGGGCTACTTTCCAGGCACTGCGTCCCGGTGTGAGAAATTGAGTGAGCACCCCCATGCCGGGGCCGACTTCAATAACCGGTAAATCCGGATATGCATCAAGAGTAGAGGCTATCCGTTGCGCTATACCGAGGTCGGTGAGAAAATGTTGCCCTAAGGCTTTCTTTGGTTTTACGGTGCTCATTCTATGGCTTATTTATTGCTTAAATAAGATTTCTTTTAATACGGGAACCATTTTGTCTGCATAATGGCGGAAACCCAGGTCGGTGAGATGAATTCCGTCGACAGTGCCGTCGTCTTCTATGCCATCCAACCCTATAGATTCTACGTAATACAAATTATCGGGGTTCTCAGCTTTCAGTTTTTCGTAATTGCGGCGGAATGCTGCGTTTTTTGCCGGGAGATATTTCCCGAAGAAAGAATCGTAGCGTGCATAGGGATAAATCGGGCCCTCAAGCATAACGACAGGTACATCCGGACGTGCTTTGCGCAAGATGTTTATGAAATCGTATGTCAATGTGTCACACATCATTTCGGTGCAGTTTGGCACAGGGTCTATCAAGAATAAATCGGCGTCTTCTATCTGAGCCATTGCTCTTGCCATGCAATTATCCATTTTGCCTTCTCCACTGATACCGATATTCACAACCTCGCAGTTCAACTCGCGAGATATAATGTTTGTTGCGCACATACCCGTACGAGATGCGCATCCTCCTTGAAGAATACTTGTACCGTAGGCTACTATCTTGGTCTTGGCATCGATAATATCGGGCCGTCCGGTGGTGATAGTTGCGCCTGAGTCCACTTTTATCTCCAGTTTATTGACACCATCGTAGAGCGGAAGATAAACCATGTATTCGGTCATCTTCGCGGTATCGAGATTGCTCACATATGTGGATTCTACAATTTTCTCTTCCTTGTTGTTTACATATGGACGATTTGTATTTACATGACGCCACACGCTGTCGCCTTCAAACACATAAAGGTCGGTACCTTTCAAGCCGGTATCTGCCATGTGGATGAGGTGTGTATTCCAGAGCAATTCGTATTTAACACCAATCCGCGAAGAATTAGTTGCAAAACGCACACCAATACCTGTAGAACATTGTTGGCGTTCCCAAAGGTCGGGGCGTACGCTATCTTGTAGGTATGCCGGAATACGCGTATAGTCGCGCAAAGTATTGTCCCAACCCTTATTGATTATTCTCAAGTCTTGGGCGTCGACATATTTCCAAGGTTTTTCCTGGTCGTCGGCCAATGCCGATGCAGCTGTTGCAAAAAGCAGAAAGGGGATTAAAAATCGTTTCATAGTCGCTGTGTTTTATGGAAGGCTGCAATATTCACAGCCCATATTTGTCATTAAGGATTTTACGAGATATTCCGATGAGGCGGTCCATTGAACGTTTATAGCTGTTGTAGATGGTTGATGCCGGCTCACCGAGCTGTTGGCTTAATTTCTCGCTCATTTTGAGCGGGCGTCCTTCGTGCTCATACCGTTTTGTCACCAAATACGACAAGAGGATATATCTTGAGCGAGCATCAAAGAATTTTTCAAATTCCTTGGTGTTTATAATCCAAAGAGCTTCCAAAAGCGAAGAGATTTCAGCGTTTGTGTTGTCTTCTTCCGCTTCCTCGTCTACCACATTTACTATCGGGGGCAATGATTCTCCGTCTGTAACCTTGAAGGTATCTATATTGTCGTTAAGGAAATTATTGAGTGCACGGCCAAGGTAAACTTTCACATTCTGTTGCCCCGACAAATTTCTCAGACGGTATTTCCCCTCCTGGCTTGGCGTGATTAGGTAGGAGTTGAACGAGTGTATTATTTCCTCTATCGTGTCGTCGGAGCTTTTTGGCAAGAATTTTTTGATTACCCCACAGAGATATTTGTGATACGTTTTTGTAAGCAACGTATACACAGCAGAAAAATCGCCTTTGGCAGCACGGGAGACGAGCTGAGGATCGTTTTCTTCAAAATGTTGGTGAGTAATCATAAATAATGATCTCGGTTAAATATGGTCGTTGGTTTAGATTGTCATTTACCTGCCATATTCTTGAGCAGAATGCGGTAGAGTTCTTCCATACCCTCTGTGGCGTTCTTACGTATAACCGTAACTCCACGAGGCACGGCAGATGGCCTTGGGTCTATATAATAAACCGGAATCCCGGAGCGTACGTAATGTAGCAAACCGGCCGCAGGGTAAACCGCAAGGCTTGTGCCGACGATAACGAAAACATCGGCTTGCTCTACAAGCTCCATTGCCGGTTCAATGTTTGGAACTGCTTCTTGGAAAAATACGATATGCGGACGCACAAGGTGACCGTCGATACGGGTCTGTGGCGTAGTAACGGTTTGCGGCGTTACTTGGAAAACGAGGTTTTCGTCGTCCATCGCTCTCATTTTAAGTAGCTCGCCATGGAGATGCAGCACTTTTGAGCTTCCTGCCCTCTCGTGCAGATCGTCGACGTTTTGAGTGATTACATAAACATCAAAGAACTCTTCAAGCTTCTTCAGCAGTATATGCGCATTATTTGGTTCTACCGTTGCCAGAGCAGCCCGACGCGCGTTATAAAATTCATGTATCAGCGCCGGGTTGCGCTCAAAACCATCATGCGAGGCTACCTCCATAACATCGTAGTTCTCCCACAAGCCGTCGGCATCACGGAAAGTGCTTATTCCGCTTTCTGCACTGATGCCAGCACCTGTGGAAACTACAAGTTTGAGTTTTTTATCTGTCATCGGGAGAAAAAGTTATCTGGTTACTGTTGTTTTGAGAGCGTTCGTCTTGATGCCGAGTTTCCGGTTCGGTTTTTGCGGCTGCAAGCTTTCGTTTATCGCGCTTGAACGCCGGATTGCGCTCGACCATATCTATGGCATCGTCGCTGTCTAATTGGTCGGGTTTGAGGATATAGTAGTTCTGAGTCTCCTGTATGCGTATCAAATCGTCTACCTTATCTTTACCATAAGCGTCGATGATGCGGTTATCTATTGTAGAAGACGAACCTGTAGTTTCGGCAACACCTTCTATCACACCATGGCTCTCATTGCTGCCTGCGCTTTGGAGAGATACGTCGAAACCAGATGCCAAAATTGTGAATTTTATCTTATTGCCGAGCGTATCGTCGTATCCCCAGCCGAAGATAACCTCTACCCTCTTGTTCATTTCGGCGATAAGACGATTTATCTCGCTTGATTCCGACACTTTATATGGTGGGTCAATATCGTGGGAATAATAAAAGGCAAAAAGAAGGCTACGCGCCGAAAGGATATCTGTATCGCAAAGCAATGGGCTATGCAATGCTCCGGAAATAGCAGTAGACATTCTGTTCTCGCCCTCGCCGTAGCCTACGGAGATAAGAGCTGTACGGCCATTTCGTAAAGTTGAATCCACATCGCGCATGTCTATGTTTATCATGCCCGGGGTGGTAACCATGTCGGAGATACTCCTGGCAGCAGTAGCGAGTATATCGTCGGCCTTCTCAAAAGCCAATGCCCACTCCATATCGGGGTAAATGGCACTGAGGCGGTCGTTGTTGATTACGAGCATTGCATCGACATTTTGCTGCAGTTCATGAGCGCCGTCTAATGCACTGGAAATTTTCTTTGTCCCTTCAAAGAAAAATGGTATTGTAACGATACCCACAGTGAGGATATTCTTGCCTTTGGCTACCCGCGCAACAACAGGTGCTGCACCGGTACCGGTACCGCCGCCCATTCCTGCTGTGACAAATACCATATCTACCATTCCGTCTAAAAGCGCTTCTATTTCAGGAACGCTCTCCTCGCCTGCGGCACGTCCTATTTCCGGCCTGCCGCCGGCTCCACGGCCATTGCATATTTTTGGGCCAAGGAGCAACCGGTTTGGCACCGGAGATTCTCGGAGCGCTTGTTCGTCGGTATTAAGCACAATGAATTCGACACCCTTAACGCCTTGATTGCACATATAATTGATAGCGTTTCCTCCGCCACCGCCAACTCCCATTGCAAGGATTATGGGTTCGGAAGAATGTGCACCGCGCGAGGAATTATGTATTTTGCCGAAAAGTTCGGGATCTTCTGCTTCGTTCATGTTCTTTTCCTTTTTAGGGGTTACTCATCGGAATCGTCTTCTTCGGGATTTGATGTGAAGAAAGTCATTAGCGCGTCTTGGAGGCGACCGACAATCTTCTTCACACCTTTGGTGTTCTGGTGATTCTGAGGCACTACAGGTTCTTCGTCCTCAGGCTCGGGGTCTTCATAGACTATACGCTCTCGCACCGAGGCTTCCTGTGTTTTTTTAGACCGGAAAGGAGACCAACGTGGGCGATTGTCGTCCTCGTTATCTTCGGGGTCATCTTGGAGCAGCGTTTCGTCGTAGTTGTCTTCGGGTTCGTAGTAATCGTCTTCTTCCGATTCTTCGGGTTGTTCTTCAACAAGTGTTCTTGCGGTTGTTCTCGTTTCCTGAACCGGGGTCACTACAGGTTGAGAGACACGAGTTTCTGCCACAGTCTCTTGAACCGGAGCCGACAGGCCGTCGCTATCGTGATGGCGCAACCCGGAGACAAGGAGAGATATCACATCGATGTTGGATGGTTTTGCATACGATGTGGAGCCAAACACGATTGTGTCGGGCAATAATCCCCTACGCACCTGAAGTTTGCTCTGCGCAGCAAGTAAAGTGCCGAAATCGGGCAGCTGAGAACCTCCGCCAACAACGACGATGCCTCCTGCCAAAGCTTCGGGTGCAATGCCCGACGATTGTATTTGGTTAACAATATTTGCAACAATCTCCCCGGCACGAGCACGGACATAGTTATTTACCTCATCAAAATCGGGATTGCGCGAACTGTCGCCAGCCGCAATGCTGCCAAGAGTAAGCTTCATATCCTCGGCAGCTTCTTCGGTAATAGTCATACCGGCCATTAGATCCAGAGTAATGAGGCGCGAACCCATAGGTATTGTAGACAGGAAGCACAATGCTCCGTCTTTATAAATACTCACCGTGGTGGTCTCGGCTCCGAAATCTACCAAAACGCAGCCCAACTGTTTATCGTCGAGACCAAGCACGAGGTCTGCTATGGCAGTTGCCCTGAGGCGGTAGGCAACGCTACCGGCTCTGATGGAATCAAATTTGAGCCTTTCCAGATTTTGGCGTGTCTCTTTCGCACATGTGAGGAGAAGGAACTCTCCGCGTAAAGTGCTTCCGAAAGTACCCACCACTTTTTTCACTTCAACATTGTTGACATAAAAAGTCCGCGGCAAGATGTCTTCTATATTTTTATTGCCCACAAAATCTTTGACAGCTTCGTTCTTAAGACGTCTTATGGTCTCTTCTGTAATTTCCAAATCGTGGGGGAAACGCACGGTAGCGCTTGCAGGAGAACCCGACAAGGACCGTCCGCCAATTGAAAGGACCACCGACTGCACCTTTCTGGGAGCAATCTGGGGCGATGATTCAAGACGGCGTATTATCTCGTTGACGGTCATAGACACCTCTCGGATATTCTGTACACGTCCATGGCGGACGCTGTTTGTTGCCTTTATTTCTTCTACTGCCAATACAGAAAGACGGCCGTCGGGGCTTAAAGCTCCTACAGCTCCTTTAATCTTTGATGATGCTATTTCAATGGCAACTATGGTTCGTGGTTCCATGCTTTGGAAATTTAAAGCTTTTAATTGTTTGAGGAGAAAGATTTATATGGGTTTAAGGAGATCTGTACCTGCAAATACCGAACTGTCTGTCGGGGTGAGGAAAGTATCGTCATCGTCGATATCGTAGATTCCTGCCTGTTCTTCTTCGGTAGGCAAGAGTACTGGAGCGGCGACACTGTCGCGGCGAGTTCCTACAATCTGCCCACGCCATTTAACAGATACCGATTTATATTTGTTCCATCCACGGGAGGGGAAAACATGCCTGTAGAATAATTTCAACCGCGCAAATTTATCGGCTACCATGGATGTATCCCCGAAATTTATAACATGACCCACTATATTTGGAATCAATATAATATCGCCTGATTTATCTTGTGTCACGGTAGCCACCATGGCGCTTGCCTCTGGATTTGTAGAGATATAGTCTAATAAGGGCAAAAGCCGTTCTGCAGGTCTGATACTGTCGAAAGACCCTACCAACACGGGAACATCGAGGTGGTAGCGCAAGTCGGCCGATATTTTTTTGCCAGACGCGTTTATATAGTAGGATTCGTTATTGTGTGTTGGGTCAAAAACGCGGGCCACCGGCACCATAGGCGTAACAGAAACTGTAACCATCCCGTTGCTCATCACGTTTACACGCACTTTTTCTATCTTGTCGGAAAGACTCAAAAGGCTATCCAGGCTATATAGGGGGAAAGAAGCACGGTCTATTTCCGTGATATTCCCTATGGCACACTCTTCCACAATGTCGGAAGCTGTGATAAAGCGAGAGTTGGGGTCGGAGAGATCTACGCGCAAACCCGTCAGCTTGTCGCTTTTGGCCATTTTTGCCGACACGGTGATTCCAAATACCATGTAGGCAAAAGTCAAAAGCGTCAACACGCACATTAATACAGACTTGCGGCTCATTTTGAGAATTTATTTTTTCGGTAACATTTCAATGAGACGGGGCACGAAGAGATTCAAATCTCCCGCGCCTACCGTTAATAAGATTTCAAAGTTACGATTTTTCATCGTATCAACAAAATCTTCTTTCGAAATCATGATTTTATTTTCAATTTTCACTTGGTCAAAGATGATTTTGGAGGTCACACCTTCTATTGGCAGCTCTCTTGCCGGATAAATGTCTATCAACACAAGTTCATCTGCCTGCGAAAGGGCTTCGGCAAATTCTTTAGCAAAATCGCGTGTACGAGAATAAAGGTGCGGCTGGAAGGCCACGGTTAGTTTGCGGTGGGGGTACAAAGCTCTCACAGATGCAATACTCTGCTTAAGCTCATCGGGATGGTGAGCATAATCATCTATTATCACACGTCCGTTGTCGCCCGCCTCCTTGAGGTGGAATTCAAAACGACGCTCAACCCCGGGATATGAAGAAATTGCTTTTCTTGCCAACTCAGGCGTGAGTTCGCCAGCAAGATAGACTGCTGCCAAAGCAGCTATAGCGTTGTCTATATTAATTTCTACCGGAACGCCAAGTTCAATATCTCTGATAACTCCGTCGGGATACACGAAATCAAATACAATTGTGCCGTTGCCCATACGGATATTAGCAGCATGGAAATCTCCATCGCTTCGGCTGAATGTGTAGACAGGGACATTATGAGGAGGCCTGGGCACAAGTTTAAGACCTGTATGGACAAGGAGTTTGCCGTCTGGGCGGATAAGTTCTGTAAAATGAGCAAAACTTTCTAAATACGCCTCTTCTGTACCGTAAATGTCCAAGTGATCGGGATCTGTAGCGTTGATAACAGCCACATAGGGATTCAATTGGTGAAAAGAGCGGTCGTATTCGTCGGCTTCAATGACACTAAAGGGCGATGAGGGACTTAATATGAGATTGCTGTTATATTTCTTGAGTATCCCTCCAAGAAAAGCATTGCAACCAGTAGACCCGCTGGCAAGAATATGCGCAGCCATAGAAGATGTCGTTGTTTTCCCATGAGTGCCGGCAAAACATAGGCCGCGGCTTGAGCGAGTGACGTGTCCCAAAACTTGTGCCCTTTTGAAAACCGCCGTTGCGGAAAAATGTAAGCGGCACATTCTCTTTAGGCACTGCAGGCGTATAAACTATCAATGTACCTTTAGGCTTACGATATTCTTCCGGCACAGCGTCCATACTATCGGAATAGCTCACAACGATACCTTCTTTTTCCAATTCGGCAGTGAGTGGAGAAGGAGTGCGGTCGTAGCCAGCCACCGGTATGTTCAAAGATTTATAATAACGGGCAAGAGCGGCCATACCTATGCCACCAACGCCTACAAAATATACTCTTTTTATATCCATAAAATCTCTTTAACGCTTAGAGCTTAGTATTTTATCTATCTCATCAACTATCTTTTCATCGCTCTCCGGAAGAGCCATAGACAAGGCATTTGTACCGAGACTGGAGAGCAACGAAGCATCGGAAACCGTCTTTTCTATTGCCGGCCATAATTTCTGCGGTGCATCTGCATCAAGAACCATTATTGCAGCATTTCTATGAGCCAACGCTTCAGCATTATGTCTCTGGTGGTCTTCGGCCACATTTGGAGAAGGCACAAGTATAGATGGTTTGCCAAGAAGTTCAAGCTCGCTTATAGTACCTGCACCGGCGCGGGCAACGACCAAATCTGCCGCACGATAGGCAATGGCCATATCGGATATAAATGCAGAAGCCTTCACTCCTTGCGGCTTTAGACGTTCCATAGCTGCAATACACTCTTTCTCCGAAGATTTACCGGTCTGCCACATAAGTTGGAACGGCAACTTGCCGGATGTTTCCAATGCCGCAATAACGGCATTGTTGAGTGTACGTGCCCCTAAACTCCCACCGACGACAAGCACCAATGGCTTGGACGAATCGAAGCCCATAGCCTCTTTAGCCTGCTTCTGACTCATTTTGCACTCTAATAGCGAGCTTCGTACAGGATTACCCGTCATGACAATAGACTCTGCCGGGAAAAAACGCTCCATGCCGCTATAAGCCGTACAAACTTTTTCAGCCTTACCGGCCAGAAGTTTATTGGTAACGCCGGCATATGAGTTCTGCTCTTGCAAAAGGGTAGGCACACCGGCCCGTTGCGCGGCTTTAAGTGTTGGACCACTGGCGTATCCGCCAACGCCTACTGCAATATCCGGTTTGAAAGTACGTACAATTTTGCGAGCACGACGCATGCTGCGGAACAATTTTATCAAAACCCCGAAATTACGCCATAACCTTTTGCGGTCGAAACCTGCAACCGGTAAACCCACAATCTTGAAACCGGCTGCTGGCACCCGCTCCATTTCCATTCTGTTTTCGGCTCCGACAAAAAGTATTTCTGCATCGGGATGACGGCGTTTAACCGCCGCAGCAATGGATAAAGCCGGGAAAATATGGCCGCCGGTACCTCCGCCGCTTATGAGTACTTTCATTTTTGGTTCATCATTAGTTGGTTTTCACTTCTGCCGGATTGGCGCTCTGAACGTTCTCCGGTAGTATTTCAAGTTCACGGGTCTGTTCGGCTTTGGTATCGGTATTTCTTACAGCATGCCGAGCAACAGAAAGCATGATGCCAAATGCCATAGAAGCTGTCAGCACAGAAGTGCCGCCTTTGGATATAAGCGGCAATGGCTGGCCCGATACAGGAAAAACGCCCGATACGATAGCCATGTGGTATAATGCCTGGAATACTATTACGAAAGCACAGCCCATACACAGAACTCCCGGCAATGTTTGCTTGAATGCCATGGTAAGTTTGGCGCTGCGGCCAAGAATCCATATATAACATATAAGGATACCTATGCCAACAAACAATCCCATTTCTTCGATAATAATCGCATAGATATAATCGGAAAAAGCCAACGGAAGGCGAGCGTTCTCACGAGAACGTCCGATACCCACACCTTTTACTCCTCCACGAGCTTGGGCTATATAGCTATATTGCTCTTGTTGGTGCTCCGACGAAAGCGCTTCGGCATGTTTATTTGGCCGGAAATGTGCAGCAAGACGATTGTTCCATACCTTGCCACGACCACTACCGGAAACACTGTCGGCATTTTCATGGTTAAGGACAGCCATCTGATGCTGATATTCTGTTATTTCGGCCTTGTCGGCAGCATGTGTTTTAATATAAAAGGCCGCGCCGCCAACAACAGCAAAAACACCGAGAGCTATAACGAATTTCTTCCAGCCCATCCCTCCTACAAGCATCATAGAGAAGCCTATAGCAGCCACAACAATAGTATTGGAAAGGCCATGGGAGAACAGAAGACCGCAACACAAACCAAGAAACAGTATAGCTGTAACCATACCGGCAACACTCACATCGCGTTTACCTTTGACTTGGAAACGACTTAGAATCCACGCCATACCAAGAGCGGCAGCAAGTTTGAGAAACTCTGCCGGCAGAAGCATGAAACCAGCCAATTCGACAGCACGTTTGGCTCCGTTGATTTTAACACCGGCTACAGCTACCCAAAGCATCAATATCACACATCCCACCACATACAAAGGGATAAACCCATAGATATATCGATAGTGGATTTTCTGTAGAATAATCATTAAGAATAAGCCCACGAGGATAAAGACACCATGGCGCATTATAGGCTCAAAAATATTTGCATCGGTAACTTCCTGGATAGAAGCAGAAAACAGTTCTATCACAGCAATAATAACAAGGAGAATATATGTTCCCCAAAGATGATGGTCGGTGCGGACTTTTACTGTCCTGGCAGCACTGGCTTCGTTTGGATTAAGAGATACGGCAGGAGAATCCATGGCGTGAGGAGCGATTGATAATGTTTGTTTATAAAATTTTTAGCTATTATTCGTGTTCAAGATTATGTACCGCGGTTTTGAATCGGGTTCCTCGGTCTTCGTAGCTTTTGAAAAGATCAAAAGACGCGCAACAAGGCGACAACAGAACCGTATCGCCCTCCGACGCAAAATCGCGAGCGGCTGCAATGGCATCGTCAAGATTGTCGGTGTCTGCCATTTTGTCTACATATGGCGCGAAAAAATCCATAATTTTCTCGTTGTGAAGCCCCATGGCAACAATGGCTTTAACTTTCCCCTTTACCAAAGGCAATATTTCCGAATAATCATTGCCCTTGTCTTTTCCGCCCAATATCAGCACGGTAGGACGCGTCATAGCTTCCAAGGCATACCAGCATGAATTAACATTGGTAGCTTTAGAATCATTAATCCACCTCACACCGTCTATATCTGCCACGAATTCCAAGCGGTGTTCTACTCCAGAGAAATCGGATAGAGCCTGGCGTATCGTTTCCTTTTTCACATCAAGCAAACAAGCCGAAAGGCCTGCAGCCATAGAGTTGAAAACATTATGTAGCCCATTTAGCGCCAAATCCGCACGAGGCATAGTCATAGATGTACCCGGGGTGTTGAAAATGAGATTGTTCTCTGCGTCCACATAGGCATCCGTACCCTCTTCAAGATGTTCGGCAAAAGGAAGCATCTGCGCTTCTGTAGCTATATGGCGTAGTTGCTCGGTAATAACAGGGTCGTCTTGCCAGAATATGAATGCATCAGAAGGGGTCATATTGCGAAGGATGCGGAATTTAGCGTTCACATAATTCTGCATCTTGAATTCATATCGGTCAAGATGATCGGGAGTGATATTGAGCAACACGGCAATATTGGCCTTGAAATCATACATATTATCAAGTTGGAAACTGCTGAGTTCCACTACATATACCTTATGAGGAGCACGGGCAACCTGATATGCAAGACTATTGCCGACATTACCTGCTAAACCGGCGTCGATACCAGCCTCCGTAAGTATATGGTGAATAAGCATCGTAGTGGTTGTCTTACCATTGCTGCCGGTAATGCATACCATCTTGGCATCCGTAAAACGACCTGCAAACTCAATCTCGCTTATAATGGGGATATTTTTTGCTTTTGCGGCCAAAATTACAGGCGAATCCAAAGGAATACCCGGACTTTTTATAATTTCATCGGCACTAAGAATGAGTTCAATAGTATGCGAACCATCTTCGTAAGCAACACCTTCAGAATCAAGTATTTTGCGGTATTTTGGCGCGATTTTGCCACAATCGCTCAAGAATACATCATATCCTTTATCTTTGGCCAATATAGCCGCACCGGTACCACTTTCGCCGGCACCAAGAACCACTATGCGTTTTTTTCGTGTATTCATAAGTTGATGATATATGTCTTTTTATCTTATTTTCAATGTTACAA
>CAJTUG010000014.1:0-13391 GCA_910579605.1 uncultured Muribaculaceae bacterium
ACGTTTACACGCTTTCCAGGCGTGCCTCTTCAGCCACTCGAGCATCGCTCCCTCTGTTTTGCGAGTGCAAAGTTAAGCATTATATTTTGAATATGCTACTATTTTTGCGACTTTTTTTTCTGTTTTTTTATTTTTTTTCTTCTGAATTTTGCTTTCTTATGGGTAATTGATTGTATTGCAGTAGTATAGCTTGTTTTGGGATATACGCGTTTTTTTGAGTCTTGAATACGTTTATTATGAGTTTAAACTTGTCCAAAGTAGTGTGAGTTGTATTGGCAGTGCTGTGCTGTAGCTTTGATATCTGCTGATGGATGATATAGAATATATCTTTGTTGCGTATTTAAGATAAAAGTTACCTTATTAGTTGGCGCATACTTATTATAAGAAGGGGGAGGGATGGCTTTTGGTTTGTTATTAAGAAATTTTGTCGTGGAAATTTACATTTTTTATTTTGAAATATTTGGAAATGCCGGAAAATATTATTAATTTTGTATATAACTCATAGAACACCGCCATGAAAATATTGCCTATAATATATATAGCTCTTGCCGCCTTTCTGTTTGGAGGGTTGCCCTGCCTTGCGCAAGATGCAGTTTATGAGGAGGTTAAGAATGTTGTGGCAGAAAGCCCTTCGTGGGTATTGAAAGGTAATACGCTGGAATTGTCAAATCCGATAGGCGAAGAAACAGAGGTCTATGTGTTTGGTATTACCGGTACTCTTGTTCGCCATGCGACGGTGCCGGCACAAGGATTTATCACTATAGATTTACCGGCAGGGTATTATATTTTAAAACTTGGGAATTTATCTCACAGGATTGTGGTGAGATGATGTTAACATATGATTAAAGAGCTTGTTGGCGTTGTTGCTATTCAAGCACTTATTGAGATTTATTTTCCTATGCTTAATAGGAAAACATAAAGAATATATTTAGATTAAGTTTTTTAATTGTTGATTTGTGATTTTTGTGACAGACATGCAAAAAATTTTTACGGCAGCTTCTTTTGTACTTTCTTTGGCATTTGGAGCTTCGGCACTTACTCCTACCATTGATATGGATTCTCGATACCTTTCGTGGCCTACTTATTCTGGCTCTGATTTGGAGTTGGTTGTAGATGAAAGTGGAACTCATTTTACATTGTGGTCGCCAGAGGCTAAGGCAGCCCAAGTGATTCTTTATGATACTGATCGTAATACGCCACCAGTTAAAGTCTTGGATATGACAAAAGGTTCTGGAGGAGTTTGGCGCGTATCAGTACCGGAGCAGTTATATGGAAAATTTTATACTTTCTGTGTGACAGATGCATCAGGTAATAGGCTTGCAGAAACGCCAGGAGTTTGGGCAAAAGCGGTGGGCACCAATGGACATAGAGCAGCAATTATAGATTTCACAAAAACTAATCCTGATGGTTGGGATAATGATAAGGGTCCGGCTATCGAAAATATAACTGATGCGGTTATCTATGAAATGCATCATCGCGATTTCTCGGTTCATCCCACATCTGGGATAGCTCATAAAGGTAAGTTTTTGGCTTTGACGGAACCTATGACAAAAAGTCCTGAGGGTGCGAAGACAGGTTTGGATCATTTGAAGGAATTGGGTGTTACACACGTACATATTCTTCCTTCTTATGATTATAATTCTGTAGACGAATCGAATCTTCCGGCAAATCAATATAATTGGGGTTATGATCCTTATAATTATAATGCTCCAGAAGGCTCATATTCAACAGATCCATCTAATCCGTCGAGGCGTGTTGAGGAAATGAAAAAGATGGTTAAGTCTCTTCACGATGCCGGAATTGGCGTTGTGATGGATGTTGTATATAACCATACTGCCAATAATGATGATTCTAATTTTTCGCTGACAGCTCCGGGTTATTATTATCGTCATCGAGCCGACGGAAGTTATAGCGATGCTTCTGGGTGTGGAAACGAGACGGCTTCTGAACGTCGCCAGATGCGAGATTTTATAGTTAATTCTGTAAAATATTGGGCTGAGGAATATCATATTGACGGTTTCCGTTTTGACCTCATGGCCATTCACGATATAGAAACGATGAATGAGGTTGCGGCTGAACTCAAGAAAATCAATCCCAATATTTTTGTATATGGTGAAGGATGGACGGCAGGCGATTCTCCTCTTCCGGCAGAGAATAGGGCGCTTAAGGAGAATGTTGCAAAGATGGACGGAATAGCTGTTTTCTCTGATGATATCCGAGATGCTGTGAAAGGTCATTATTCTAACGCAAAGGAGCGTGGTTTTGCAACTGGCAAGCCAGGCAATGAAGAGACAGTCAAAATTGGAATAGTAGCGTCTACTGCTCATCCTCAAGTTGATTATACGAAAGGCAATAATTCTAAATTTCCATATGCCTCTGCTCCTACGCAGATAATAAATTATGTATCTTGCCATGATGATTTGACTCTCACCGATAAACTTGCAGCTTCGATGCCAGAAGCCGACGAGGCGCAGAGAAAACGTGCAGCACGCTTGGCTCAGACTATAGTTTTCACATCTCAAGGTACTCCGTTTATGTTTGCAGGGGAAGAGATATTCCGTGATAAAAAAGGTGTTCATAATTCTTATAAATCACCCGATTCTATCAATGCGATAGATTGGACGTTGAAAACCTCCAATTCAGATCAGTTTGATTATTATCGTAATCTTATAGCTTTGCGCAAGGCTCATCCGGCGTTTAGGATGACTTCGGCAGATGAAATTGCTGAAAATATAGTTTTCGACAAAGTAGACCAACCGAATATTGTTTCTTATTCTATAAAAAATAATGCAAACGGAGATGTCTGGAAAGAAATAAAGCTGATATTCAATGGGTCTGAGAAGGCATATTTGGCAAAAATAGCGAAGGGCAATTGGACCGTTATTGCACGTGACGGAAAGATTTCTCCTGATGGTTTAGGAGAATTCAAAGGTGGAACAATTGAGGTTGAACCAACATCTGCGTTAATTCTTGCTCGATTGAAATAGTTATTAATTTATAAAATAGCCACATTCCATTCAAGGGATGTGGCTATTTCTGTATCTATTTTTCTGAGTATCCTTTCAGATATTATTTAGATGTGGAAAAAAAGTGCCATAAAGGTGTTGCCATGAGTGCTTGCTTTATTTGATCTTTGCACAGCATATTATATACATCTTTGCGCGAAAGCAACTTTACTGTCAGGTCTTCAGTAGGGTCAAGATGTTGGCTGTCTGTTTTTTGTACTCCTTGAGCTAAATAGCAATATGTATAGTTGTTGCATGTAGAAGGATTTTGACAAATCTTGTTCAAAAGAGTCCATTGCCCACCTGTATATCCTGTTTCTTCCAATAATTCTCTTTGAGCTGCTCTAAGAGGTTCTTCTCCTGGTTCTACTACATCGGCGCATAATTCTATAAAGATTTCTCCTATTGCATGACGGTATTGTTCTACCATCACAAATTCCCCAGAATCGGTTATAGCAATTACATTTACCCAAGATGGATATTCAAGTACATAGTATTCGTCGTTAATTCTTCCGTCGGGAAATTTTACGGTGTCTTTACGAGCTGTGAGCCACGGTCTGCGAATCAAGTACTCCGTACTTGTTGTTCGCCATTTTTCAATTTTTGCCATGAATAATTAACAATAATTGTGTCGGAGATATCGAGTTTAATTTATTTAGATTGCGTGAGCCGTTCTTATGAAATCGCGCATATCTTTGTCTGTCGCTGTAATGAATTTTTTCAGTTTTTCGCCATAGCCTTCAAGATTAGGGATAGGTTGTCTGCTGACTCCGCTGTCCATAGCTGCTTTAGCTACTGCGGGTGCAACTGAAGCGAGAAGCCTTCTGTCGAATGGTTTTGGCAGTATATATTCCGGGCCAAAGGTCATATGCTTGAACCCGTATAGAGCCATGATTTCGATTGGTACATCTCTTCGTGCTAATTCTGCAATTGCTTTGGCTGCAGCTAATTTCATTTCTTCATTGATTATAGTTGCTCTGCAATCTAAAGCTCCTCGGAATATGTATGGAAATCCTAAGACATTGTTGATTTGATTTGGATAATCCGAGCGTCCTGTTGCATAAACCAAATCGTCGCGAGTTGCCAAGGCTAAATCGCGATCTATTTCGGGATCGGGATTTGCTAAAGCGAAAACAATTGGTCGCTGTGCCATAGAACGCAACATGTCGGGTGTTACTACATTTGCAACAGACAGTCCGACAAATACATCGGCATTGGTCAAGGCCTGGGCGAGTGTTTCAAGATCTGTTCTGGATGTGGCGAACTCCTTTTTAGCATCGTTTAGGCCATGACGGTGAATGTTTATTACCCCATGGCTATCACACATTACGACGTTTTCTTTTTTTACGCCGAGTGCAATCATAAGTCTTGTGCAAGCTATAGCTGCAGCTCCAGCTCCATTAACAACGAGTTTTATTTTAGCAATTTCTTTGTTTTGCACAAGTAATGCGTTTATCAATGCAGCCCCTACAATAACGGCGGTTCCGTGTTGGTCATCGTGCATTATGGGTATACCACATGAGTTAATGAGACCTGCTTCAATTTCAAAGCATTCCGGAGCTTTTATGTCCTCAAGATTAATTCCGCCGAAAGTTGGCGCAATCGCTTTAACTATTGATATGAAGCGTTGCGGGTCTTTTTCGTCTATTTCTATGTCAAAAGCATTTATTCCGGCAAATATTTTGAATAGGAGGGCTTTCCCCTCCATGACAGGCTTTGAAGCATCTGCTCCGATATCTCCCAAACCAAGAACCGCTGTTCCATTAGAGATTACACCGATGGTATTCCCTCGACCTGTATAACGGTATGTATTTTCTTGATCTTTGGCAATTTCAAGACATGGGAAGGCAACTCCTGGTGAATAAGCAAGTGATAAGTCTTCGGGAGTAGAGAACCCTTTTGTTGGTACTACTTCAATTTTTCCGGGGTGAGGAAACCTATGATAAGCTAAAGCGCGTTTACGCAAATTGGATTTAGAGTCGTCCATATGTTTTTATATTATTCATTGCTCCATACCAATATATGGAGATAAGATTACAAAGTGAAAAACTATATTGGAAATATTATTCCTATATATAACGTTGTCTGAGACTTGAAAGTTTAGTTATTGGCGAAAGGGAAAACAAATACTTGTATCTGGCTTCGTTTATGTTTGTTTCTTTAAAAATCTGCCCGATCCTTCAAAGGCCGGGCAGATTTCTGTTTTTTTGTTATGTTTGTATTTTTATTCTTCAGCTTTTTCTTCGCTTTCTGGGGCTTCTACAGGTTCTTCTTGTGAAGGTTCTTCAAATTCTGTAACGCCGGCAGCAATGAGTTGATTATACCAAGAGAACAATTTTTTTATATCGGTTGTGTATACTCTTTCTTCATCAAATTCAGGGAGGGCTTTGCCAAAATATTCGCGAATAGCAGCATCGTTTGCAAATGCTTTGACATCTATGGATTTTCCTTCGGCAAGAGCTTTTACCTTTTCCATCACTTGAGGAAGAGGTTGGTCTCCGCCATCGTTTGTGTATATGGAAATATCTGCGAGGGATATTACTTTTTCGTAAGGATATGTAGGGGTGCGTTTTCCTGTTTGCAGCGATTCAACTATGAGTGAATTTTTGCCGCGGCTAAGGAGACGGAAGAGCCCGGGTTTGCCAGAGATTGATATGATTCCTTTTAACATTTCTGATTTATAATTTGTTTGTGAATGCAAATTTAACAAATAGCTTTGAAATACGGAAACAAGACAGCTTAAAAGTGCATTTAAAAAATGTTCAAAAAATGTTTTTGGCTTCTTATACCGGGATTACGAGTAGCGGGATGTCGAGTTTTGTGAGCAGGGTAGTGGCTAATCCCGGATTAAGCAGTCTTGAGAATGCATTTCGTCGGCGATTTGGAATCACGATTAAATCGAAAGGAGAATTCTCATTTAATCTGTTGAATTCTTCTAAGCTTTGAGACAGTGTCGTAGGAACGATTTCGAATCTGTAATTATTGAAATGTTGGCTGCAATATTCCCCGAGTCGTTTCAATGCTTTATCGGTTGATAGCTCAGAGAATTTACGGCGTTTTGGGACGTGGACTATCGTAACGGTTGTGCCATCGTTTCCGAAAAGTCTGTATAGGCAATCTATGGCTAAAATGTCGTCTTGGTCAATATTGCTAAGAAACAGTACATTTTGAGGGTGTAAAGATTTGAATTCGTCTAATGGCGCAGGAACTGTAAGCACAGTATATTTTGCTTGATCAAGGACTTCTGCGGTGACAGAACCTATCATGTCGTTGGCTTTGTCTTTGGCGGCACGAGTACCCATAACAATCATCCATGGAGCTTTATTTTTAGCATGATTCATTATAGAATCTTCAGGGACTCCTTCTGTCACCGAACTCGTGAATTTAATGGGAGGTGCGTCACCACGTTTCATTGCGGCCTTTATGCGTTCGGCGAAATTTCCGAGTAGTTGTTCTGCATTCTTTTCCATTTGCTTTCTGGTTCCGGAATCTCCTATCTCGTAGTTAAGACTGTCGCTTAACTGCATGGTTCCTGCTATATATGGATCTATATAGCTATACAGGAAATGGACTGCTGCATTTGCTTTATGAGCTAATTTTATAGCCACTATTGCGGCTTTAAAGGAGTGTTCGCTAAAATCTACCGGCACTAAATAACAATGCCCTTCTTGGGTGGATTTAGCAAATAGGTCGCTGTTTTCCACAATCCTTAGAGCTAGAGGAAGGTCGTTCTCTGGGATTCGTACCCTTACTCCCGATGATAGCCCTGGAATTTGGAGATTGACATTATTAAGTTCTACCTTAATTCCTTCGTTTTCCAAGATTGCCCTGAGGGAAACGGCTCTATCGTAGGTGTGAATTGCAAGTGTTATGTATCTGTCCATAGCTGGATTGTGGTTCTTTGAAAAAAAGGACGCAATCGCCTGTGCGGTGCGTCCCTTTAGTTTGTCTTTTTTACGATTTGTTGTTTATTCGGCTTCTTCTGCTTGAAGGATTTCGACAGCCATGTCGTAGATAGTGCTGTCGTCGAGAACAACGATACCACCGTCGGGACCTGGTTCGATGTGTACGCCGCAATTCTTACCGAAATCGTAGTTGCTGCCTCCGAAATAGTTGCGTACGGTCTGGACGGTGGTGTTCAGTTTATCGGCTATTTGATGCATCGAGCCGTCGGGGAGTCTGTCTTTAAGGCGACGGAGCTCGTTGAAGGAGATGGTCTTGGTCATATCGAGGTCGTTTTAGTGGGTTATACAGATTATTTGTTTTTGTGGTTACTAAATTAGTTGCAATTTTTCAACTAAACAAACAATTTTGCAAAAAAGTTAATATGTTTTACAACATATTTTGCGTCTGCAGTACTTTTTGGGAATGTATATAGTTGATATTAAATACGTTCCACGTCGGAGCTGCGAAGCCAAGCTTTAGTGGTATTGTTTATTTTCACGTTGTACCATTTAGGTGAAACAGGATCATCGGGTGTCGAAACAGAATCTACAATTTCCACCCGGGTGCCTTCGTGGATGGTGACTATTTTGTCGTTTTGGCCTCGGGAGGCTCTCGGGGCTGATCCGAGTTGGGTAGATGGAGCTATTACCACAGCCGATTCATGGCTTAAAGCCAATGCAGCGCTTTCGTTTGCGAGGTACAGGCAATAGCATAGTGTCAACATAATGATTATTCCTCCGAAGAAACCGGTTTTGCGCAGTGCAACATTGCGCGAGAAGATATATGCGGCTATTGCCATGAGTAAAATGATAAACAACACTAAAGCCATGGTTGCCCAACCATTGGGGCTGAACCATGATAGAATTGAATTGTGAACACCGCCAATGAAAGATGAATCGTCTTCGGGCCTGTCTTGAATACGAGAGTTTACAAACTCAAGATTATGGCGAGCGTCGGTATAGGATGGATCTAATCTAAGCGCTCTTTCGTAGTTCAAAACAGCTTTACCGAGGTTGTCGTTTCTGAAATAAGCGTTACCCAAATTATAATATATTTGAGGTGAGTTGCCTTCTTCTGCAATAGATTTATTGTATAATTCTATTGCTTGACGATAGTTTTCCTTGTTATATGCAGAATCTGCCATCTGTCCTATTGTCAAGGCTTGAGCCGTGAAGGCGCAGATGAAACCTATGAGAAATAATGCAATCTTTTTCATCGCTTGGAAAATTTATCTGTTCTTCACGTCTTCAATGCTCTTTATAGCAGAGACGGCTTGGGTGTAAATGTTTGCAATTTCCGAATCTGAGTGGTCTGGAGTAAAACGAGCCATCTCGCAGTTGTCTAAGACTTGTATTATTGAATCAACGCTGTCTTGGGGCACTCCATATGCCAAAAGTTTTTCAGCTACGTTATCGCGCGTTAACTGAGATGCCGGTATAGAAAGTTTGTCCGATATATATCCCCACAAAGCTTTTGCCAAAGATGCGTAGAACTCATCGTTTTTATGCGAATCCATAAAACCTCTGGCTACCTTTAGGCGTTTGTTGGCTATGCGGCCAGCTTTGGCTAATTTTCGTCCGCTCACATCGGCTTGAAGCCTGATCTGGCGTCGATAAACAAGAGCTATTGCTACTAATATTAGAGCGGCGGCAGTCCATGTTATCCAGTATGTCCAAGAATAAATAGCATATGACCGTTGTTTTTTCTGTTGGTCTGCTTTTACTGGGTGGATGTGGAATATGTCGTCTATATTTCCTTCAATTGTGTTCTGTTCATTGCCAATAGGTGCCGAATTACCGCGGAGTACTTTTATAGGCATATCAGGTACATTAATTGTGACGTATTCGCCGCTCTCCGGATTGAAATATACCAATGGTTTGCCTTCAATTGTGAAATTTCCCATTTCTTGGGGCACTATAGTATAGTCGGTTTTAAAAGTACCCGTCATATTTGATTGGGAAGGAGTGAGTCGGGTGTCAAATTCCGGTTTCGGAGAATAAGCATCTATACCAGCCGGGAAATCTATCTGGGGGGAACTTAGATAATTAATATTACCTGTACCGGTAATTGTATATGTATATACAGAGGCTTCGTTTGTGCGCATAAGTTCAGGTTCAAGACTTGTCTCTACGTTGAACTTACCTACAGCGCCATTGAAGCCGTCGGGCTGTGGTTGTGGTAATGCTTTTACTGTTAGACTGGCGGCATTAGAAGATGTTGTAATGTCTCGTTCTACAGGTCTGTTAGTGCGGAAAAAGCCCATGTTTACGGTTTCGTATAATACGAGTGTTATATCGTATTTCCCGGAATTAACAGTAAGCTTACCAGATTTCTGTGGATAAAGAAGCAGGCGTTTCAAAACAGCACAATAATAGTTTTTGCCGTTATAATGCTCCATGGTACTTTCGTTTGGAACAGGCAGTTCTTCGCAAAGGAATCCTTCAAACGCCGGTTGGGTAGTGGGCACAAAAGATGTAATGTCGTATTTGGTATAGACTTTAATAGTAGCTACAACTGGTTCTTGCTCATAGACAGACGATTTCGAGAAGAACACTCTCACAAGAATATCGTCTGGTGCGATTTGGTTCCCATTACCAGATTGGATATCCTGAGGATGTCGCTGGGGTTGGTTTTGTGCGGGGTTTTGTTGTGACGATTGTTCTTGCGGTAAAATGTTGAAAGACGCGGAGTTTGAACGCAGCATTTTTCCTTCGCAGGAAACGGCCACTGCCGGCACAACTACTGTTCCGGCTTTATCGGCACGGTAAGTAAAAGTGTAGTCTATTGAAAAAGACGACGACATTTTGCCATTGATATATTGAGTGCTCTGCATGGTAGATTGAGCCGGGCCATAAAGCAGAGTACAGTTTTCCAATTGTGGCGCGGCCGGTGGATTTGCGTCACCATTCGAAAGTCGGAATGTTATTGTAAAATTCCGTCCTTCTATCACTGAACGAGGCTGCATCAGCGAGAATGTGGCCTGCTGAGCAAACACGCATGATATTGTAGCGATGAAAATGGCTGATAGTATGAAACGCTTTAATGTCAACATAATCTGATACTTGTTTTATTACCAGGGTTTGTCTGTTTGTGGTCTTCCGGCTGGTTGGGCTTCCTGTTCTTGGACTTTCTTACGAGTTGAGTTTTCTTTATTTTGCATAGACTGCAGAATCTGTTGGGCCGATTGGGTCATTGGTTGTTGTTGCTGTTGCTGCTGTTGTTGTTGCTGTTGATCCTCTTGTTGGTCCTGTTGTTGCTCTTGTTGCTGATCCTGTTGTTGGTCTTGTTTTTGATCTTGTTGATCCTGCTGTTGGTCTTGTTGTTCTTGATTTTCTTGTTCCTGCTTTTTCAATTGGGCCAATCTTAGATTAATCCTTGAGTCTTCTTGTAAAGGGTCAATGCGCAAAGCGGCCTTATAGCTTTCGATGGCTTGATCGTATTGCTCGTCGTTGTATGCTACATTCCCTAAATTATAGAAAGCTTTTTCTGCAATTTCAGGATCGTGTTGTTTTGCATCTGCCGCAACTTCTTGAAGCAATTGAACTGCTTGTATACGAGGGTCTTGTTTAGTTCCTTTGTTGTCTTCGTTCTGAAGTTGTAACATAGCTACAGCTTTATTGTAGCGTGCTCTAATGGACCCTGCATTCTCTTTCAAAGCCTGATTGTAAAAATCTATCGCTTTGTAATATTGCTTGTTTTCGAAATATTTGTTTCCTGTTCTTATGTAATTGCGTTCTGCTCTGAAAGATTCTGTTGGCGTATTATGCTTAGAAGCCTCGGCATTAGCCGGTGCTTCAGAAATGGCAACGCTATCGGCTGACACTGCATCCGGATCAAGGCTTATTTGTGCTTGTCCGGTTTCAGTAACAACAACTGCCAGTACCGTAAATAATATTTTAAGGACTTTCATATAGGCTTAAGCTTTATGATTATCAGAAGAGAAGAAATTTATGCCTTTAAGCCAACTAATCTTGCGTTCCACAACCAAAAGGTCAATAATTAGGAAAATAAAAGCTATTAAGGCGAAAATAGAGAATTGCTCTGCCCCTGCAGAATATGTGACGGAGCTGAATTCAGATTTCTCGAGTTTGTCTAATTGCTCCTGTAGATCGGAGAGAGCAGAAGACGAGGCTCCGTTAACATATATTCCATTTCCTGCTTTGGCTATTTCTTTTGCAAGATCTTCGTTAAGAGCTGTAGTTACGGGTTTTCCTTCGTTGTCTGTAAAACCTGGTAGAACAGCACCTTGAGATGTGCCCAAACCAATTACGTCAACTTGTATGCCGTTTTCGGCTGCGAGTTTGGCTGTTTCTATTGCAGCCCCTTCGTGGTCTTCGGAATCGGTGATTAGTATAATTGCTTTGTGCATATCCTGGGCTGGAGAGAAGCCGTTCATAGCCATCTTTATTGCAGAAGCTATGTCTGTGCCCTGATAAGATATGAGGTTTGGCGATAATTCGCTGAGGTACATTTTCGCTGAGAAAAAGTCGGATGTCAGCGGCATTTGTGTTTTAGATTGTCCCGCAAAAATGACAAGACCAACTTTATCATTATCTAATCGGTCTACGAGCTTCTCCAACAGTAGGCGAGCTCTGTCTAAGCGTGAAACGCCATCGTTACGGTCTGTTGATGAAGCCAACATAGAGTTTGAAACGTCGAAAGCAATCATTATTTCAATGCCTGCGCTTGTTTCCTGTTGCAATTTAGCTCCTGCACGCGGACGGGCTAAAACGAAAACTAAAGCGCCAAGTGCAATTAATTGGAGTACCATGCGCACTGCTGGCGTATATCGGGATGCGTCTGGCATTAGTTTTGCCACTACATCGTTTCTGCCGAAACGGCGTAGTTTAGCTTTGCGGGCAGTCCTGGCCGCCATGAATAATAATATCAAGACGGGTAGTAATGCCAGTAGATATAGATGTGAGGGATATGCAAAATCAAACATAATTCGATATTGAGTTTATATCAAGGAATTGAACGTACAACAGTGTATCTCAACAATAACTCAAGACCAAAGAAAAACAGCGCCAACCAAGCCCAAAGCATATAGTTGTCTTCGGTGTGAGAGAAATGGCGGACGTCCATTTGTGTTTTTTCAAGAGCGTCGATTTCGGCAAATACTTCTTCGAGCACTTTATTGCCAGTTGCCCTGAAATATTTACCTCCGGTACTGTCTGCTATAGTCTTGAGTGTCGCTTCGTCAATAACTACAGGTTGAGGGGCATATTCAATACGCCCGGTGAGTTGGTTGCGCATAGGATATGGCGCAGTACCGTTTGTGCCGATTCCTATTGTGTAGATTTTAACGCCGAGTTCTTTTGCGACTTCCGATGCTGTTACAGGTGCAACCACACCCGTATTGTTACTTCCATCGGTTAACAGAATGATGCTTTTACTTTTTGCTTTACCTTCTTTTAGACGGTTGAGCGATGTGGCTATACCGTCGCCTATTGCTGTGCCGTCTTCAAGAACGTTCATTGTGAGGTTCTGTAGGTAGGAGAGTAGTTGTGCTCTGTCTACCGTCATAGGCACTCCAGTGAGGCTTTCTCCAGCAAATATGACTAAACCGATATTATCTGCTTCGCGACCTGATATGAATTTAGCGGCAACTTCTTTCGCGGCTCCAAAACGATCAGGATCAAAATCCCGAGCCATCATAGAAGATGAAACATCAAGTGCAATAACAATATCTGTTCCCTCTGTAGATGTCGTGCGCCAACTGTCTCGTTTCTGTGGACGGGCCAAGATAATAATGACACAAGCCAATGTGAGCAGTCTGAGGACAAAGAGGAAATAACGGACATATTGTTTCCAAGGACGTGGTAATTTGGCAAAAGCGCTTGCCGAAGAAATAGACATGGTTGCATGACTATTACGCTGCTTGAGCACATACCATATTATTAATGGTATGAAAAGCAGGAATAGCCATAGGATATGCGGATGTGCAAAATTCATTTTGCTGGAAGGTGTTTTTTAGTTTGTTTTTGCGTTTTGTTCTTGTTCCGGCTCTGGTGCAGGTTTCGGCTTAGTGGTTTCCACAAAACTCATCGCACGAGAGAATGCTCTGGCATTGTCGTCGGGAAGAGGTCTGACTTTTGCGAATTTTACAAAGTCTGCCGTTTCAAGAACGTGCTTCATTTCGTCTGCGGTCATACGTGTATCGGCGTTTGAACGCAATGCCTTCATAATCTGAGTAGAGGTCATCTCCATTGCGTTTATTCCAAAACGGCCATCAAGATATTGCCGCAGAATATCAACAAGTTCTGTGTAATATTCTTTTTCTCGTCCTTCAACACCCAAACCGCGATTGCGCAATGCGCTGAGCCGTTGTAAGGCCAAATCGTATGGAGGGATAACGATTTCTTGATGTCGTTCCTGCCTGCGTTCTTTTGTGCCAAAGCGTAGATAAGCCCATATACCGGCAGCCAACACTGCCAAAAT
>CAJTUG010000014.1:13406-14226 GCA_910579605.1 uncultured Muribaculaceae bacterium
AAAGACCCATGCCAACCAGCCAGGTATATAGTCGTGCCATTTGCTGTTTGGAGCAACTATACTTTCCATCGGGCAAAGTTGGGTGAGAGAATCAACCTCCACAGGAAGGACTTTGAGGGTAATTATGCTTGATTTAACGGTGTCTGCGCCTGGAGAGGGCACAACGGCAAATGGAGGTATAATCACCATCCCAGGATCAAATGCCTGGATTTTGAATCTGAAATTGATATTGGTATCATTACCGTTTTCAGCAGCTATGCTATCGGATTTAACTACTTCAACGCCGTTAAATTCCATGTAATCTTGATTGGATTGCAAGATTGGGAAATTAACGAATTCTGCAGATGAAGCCATGGACGAGGGGAGTTTAACCTCTACGTTTACCATTGCCTGAGAACCCATAGTTAGAACAGTGCTGTCGCAAGAAGCAGTTACGTTAACAGGCGAATTCTTGCCCCAGACCGTTGCCATGCAAAGGCCAAGAAATAGAAATACTATTATCTTTTTCATACGGAAGAACGATTTTTGAACAACCCCATTAGGGCTTTTACATAGTCTTCATCTGTAGCAACAGTGGTAAAATCGACTCTTGATTGGCGCAATGTAGTTGCCATGGTTTGTTGCCGGTCATACCACCATTTGTTGTATGCTCGTCGGGTAGATTTAGATGAGGTGTCAACCCAACGGGCAACCCCTGTCTCTAAATCTTGAATGCGCATTAAACCAACGTCGGGCATTTCGCTGTCGCGTTTGTCATAAACTTGTATTGCAATCACATCATGACGAGAAACTGCAACATTAAGTGGTGTACGATAGTCAC
>CAJTUG010000014.1:14242-16124 GCA_910579605.1 uncultured Muribaculaceae bacterium
CTATGAAATCGGAAATGAGAAACATTGTACACCTCTTTTTAAGTGCATCGCTGAAATAACGTACTGCCGAGGCTATGTCGGTGCCTTGATGCTCTGGCGTGAAATCAAGCAATTCCCTTATGAGATATAAAATATGCTTGCGGCCTTTCTTGGGTGTGATAAATTTTTCTACGTGATCAGAGAAAAATATTGCACCTATCTTATCGTTGTTCTGAATTGCAGAAAACGCGATGGTCGCTGCTATTTCAGCAATCATTTCGCGTTTTTCAGTGCCAACTGCACCAAAATTACGGCTTGCTGAAACGTCTACAAGAAGCATGACGGTGAGCTCACGTTCTTCTTCGTAAACTTTAACATATGGTCGGTTATGGCGGGCCGTTACATTCCAATCTATGTCGCGGATATCGTCGCCATATTGGTACTCACGGACTTCCGAAAACATCATGCCGCGTCCTTTGAATGCCGAATGGTATTCGCCGGCAAATATGTTTTGGCTCAGACCGCGGGTTTTGATTTCTATCTTGCGGACCTTTTTAATGAGTTCATTGGAATCCATTGGCCTTGTTTTGCTTTATTTAGGGAACCTGTACTTTGTCGAGGATTTCGGTTATTATCATATCGGTGGTGAGGTTATTGGCTTCAGCCTCATAGGTCAAGCCTATCCTGTGACGAAGAACATCATGGCACACCGAAATGACATCCTCCGGTATAACATATCCTCTCTGGTGTAGGAAAGCATATGCTCTTGCTGCTTTTGCCAAAGATATGGAAGCACGCGGTGAGGCTCCGAAACTTATGCATGATGCCAAGTCTTCAAGTCCATATTCTCGTGGGCTTCTGGTGGCAAAAACAATATCAACAATGTATTTTTCTATTTTTTCATCGACATATATTTGCTCTACAACTTTTTGGGCTTCAATGACTTCTTCTGGCTTTAGAAGCGGTGTGATTTCACCAAAACCGTTAGAAGATATATTCATGCGGATTATTTCGCGTTCTTCTTCTTTTGTTGGATAGCCAATGACAACTTTCATGAGGAAGCGGTCTACCTGTGCTTCTGGTAGTGGATATGTGCCTTCTTGTTCTATAGGGTTCTGGGTTGCCATAACCAGGAACGGTTTGTCAAGTTGGAATGTGTTGTCGCCAATAGTAACTTGACGTTCTTGCATTGCCTCAAGTAGTGCTGCTTGAACTTTTGCCGGAGCTCGGTTAATTTCATCGGCCAATACGAAATTGGCGAAAATTGGACCGCGCTTAACTTGGAATTGCTCACTTTTAACACTGTAGATCATGGTACCGGTAACGTCGGCAGGGAGCATATCGGGAGTAAACTGAATGCGGCTGTATTTTGCATCAATTAATTGTGCGAGTGTTTTGATAGCCAGCGTTTTGGCAAGACCGGGAACGCCTTCAAGGAGAACGTGGCCATTTGCCAAAAGTGATACCAATAAGGATTCTACGAGATGTTTCTGCCCAACGATGGTACGATCCATACCGTGAGTCACAAGGTTTACAAAATCAGATTTGCTTGCAACCAACTCGTTGAGTTGGCGGATGTTGACGCTTTCGCTCATAATATTAATGGTTCTTTATCCGGTAAAGTTATTTATTATCTTTCATTATCGGCAAATTATCTTACTTGCCTAAATTTAACTATACAAAATTACAATTATAACAACTAATCTCTTAAAAGATTATGTTAATTTTATTTATCAAGTCTTTACCTCTCTGAACTTTTAAGTATTTTTTAGATAATGAAGGCGCTTGACCGAACTTTTTTACTTTTATTACCTCTGAATTACAATTGATAAAAAAGCAAAAATTATTCCGTCAAGTCGCTGCTGCAAGTGTAAAAATTTGAATATCAGTCAAACCGTATAAA
>CAJTUG010000014.1:16134-22359 GCA_910579605.1 uncultured Muribaculaceae bacterium
CTTGTTTGTCAAATTTCATATCAATGCCATTAGATAATTCAATATCAAAGCCGCTGCGTTTTCGTTCCACTCCAATAATACGTTGGCCAGAATGGTTTTTGGAAACATAATCCCGGATGCTTTTTTCTATGAAAAAATCGGGAACATGACGGTTGGCCGGAGTTTCTACATCTTTCCAGTTCCCTTGCCTGTCGAAACTTATTTCAGTGCCGTCTGTTAGAATAACCTCGTATTCGTCAACACGGCCAAAATCTTTTTCAACTTTGACAATAGAAACTTTAGCATTGAAATTTTTAGACAAAACAGTTTTTGCCGCTTGGGGCAAGACTGAATCGTTGTGAACATATTTATCTGATGCAACAGCGCCCAAAACCACAGTCGCAATGATACTTAAAACTAATAAAATCTTTTTCATGTTATCGTAAATTTAGTGAAATACTTAATCTCTAACAAGATCTATAATCTTTAAGTTCACTGCTTTGGCAAATATTTGGCCTTTACAATTTTATATGATTTGGTAACTAATTCAAGAATTAGCTTTGAAGAAACGTCGCCATCCAATGCTATTTCAATCCAATATTTAGGGCTCATGTTTCTGGGGCTTGATGTAGAGCATTTAGAAGCCAAAAGCCATTCTATGGTTTCTGGGTCACTTTTTATGGTAATGCTTTTGAAATCCGCGATATCTATAAGGCAATAAATATGGCCATAGACGTAAAACACAAGAATGGAATCAAATCTATGAGCAAACTTGCCAAAAGGCATTTTTTCTGTTGTTCCTTCTAATGCCAAACAATAATTTCTGAAATTCTCTAAATCCATTATCAAACTGTTTTGGTAGAATCTTTATCGCGTCTCCATATTTGCCACGAATTAAGAATATTTTGCCAGATGCTGTAGAATGCTAAAAAAGAAGATGCTAACGGGTTGAGATATGTATTGGCCATCCATATACCCATAGCCGAATTTTTTTGAAATAATAATTGTTGTCCTGCTATTGTATCTCCTGATCTACGGCCTATGAATCTGCCAATGAAGAATTGGCATAGGCATATTATGATTGAACCTATACAGAGCGTAGCTATTACATTCCAATTGCCCTCATGGTGAAGAAAAATGAAATTTATTGTTTGCCCTAAAGTTAACAAAAGCGCAAGAGACCACACATAAAATGCGCTACCACTGTATTTGCATAATATTTTTGCAACTGGTTGAGCCCAATTCTGGAGTATAAGAATGATAAAGAAAGGAAGACCTATTATTGAGCTTATTTTTTTGAAAATGGCATAAAAAGAATCGGTGAAATCAGCTTCTCCGTTGGCTATATATGTGAAAATGATTGGGGCAAGTAAGCATATAAGTAGATTTCCGATAATAGTATAGGCTACAGTATATTTGCGTTCTGCACCTAATATTACTGCCACTACCGTTACAGAGCCGGCAACAGGACATAGTGCTCCGAGCATTAAGCCTTGAGCTATAGTATCGTTTTTGAAGATTTGTTTGGATAGAAAATATATTGCAACAGATGCCATAACTTGATATAACATAAGGAATAAATCTATTTTCTTAAATTTTAGCGTCCTTAGTTCAGTTGATGCAAATGTGAGAAGCAATAATATAAAAACTAAAAAAGGAACTATTCCTGCTAATATTTCGCAATATTGGTGAAAGAGAAAACCTATAATTATTGCACCGGGCAATACAAACGGTTTAACTCGTCGTGTATCTATTCCCATAAATTAATTAAATAAATGTTCCTGTTAAACGACAGCAAAATTAACTAAAATTTCTGATAAAACTATCCTGATAATTCAAAGTAAAGTTATACCTTTGCAGAAAGTGAAAAAGGGAAGTAATATAATTATCGCATCTGATTCGTTTAAAGGTTGCCTTACTTCGCATGAAGTAGGGCAAGCTTGTGCCGACGGTATAGAAAGACTTGGCAGAGGTTTGCAAACAAAGATAATAGGGATTTCAGATGGTGGTGAAGGTTTCCTTGAATGTATGAAATATGCTGTTGGCTGCGATATAGTTGAGATAAATACTTTTGACCCTCTTGGCCGCGAAATAAAAGCCTGTTATGGAATAAAAGATAACACAGCTATAATAGAAACAGCACAAACAAGTGGACTTGGTTTACTTGGAAATAATAAAAATCCCCTGAAATCAACAACATATGGTATGGGGATATTGATTAAGGACGCCGTCGGTAGGGGGTGCAAGAGGATAATAGTAGGACTTGGAGGTTCCGCCACTAACGATGGTGGAATGGGTATGCTACGTGCGTTAGGTATTAGATTTTTAGATAGTAAAGGTCGCGAGCTCTATGGTGTCGGCTCAGATTTATCTCTCGTGAAATCTGTAAATACCGATTATCTACTTGATGAAATAAAAGAAATTGAGTTCATATTAGCAACCGACGTTGAAAATCCGTTATTGGGTGAATTTGGGGCTACTCGTGTATTTGCTCCTCAGAAAGGAGCGGATTGCAGTGTCGTAGAACAGCTTGAAGCAGGTATGGCAAATTATGCTTCAGTTTGCAAAATAGCTCTTGGCAAAGATTTTTCTTCTTATGCTGGAACAGGAGCTGCCGGTGGGCTCGGGTATGCATTTGTCGCTTTTTTAGGAGCTCGTATATGCAGCGGGATAGACTTTATGCTTGACGCTTGCCATTTCAGCTCCTTGCTTAAACATGCAGCTTTGGTTATAACCGGAGAGGGTAGAGTAGATTCCCAGACCGCAAAAGGAAAAGCTCCTTTTGGAGTATTGAGAGCGGCTAAGTCTGCAGGAGTCCCTGTTGTTGCGATAGGAGGGAGTATTGAACGAAATGCCGTCGCAGAACTCATGGATTTGGGTTTTGCCGCTTTATTTTCAGTATCCCCCGGACTGGAAAAAATAGAAGATGCAGTTAAGCCAAGTAGGGCAAAAGAAAATATTTCCATTGTTGCCGCGCAGATAGTTTCTCTTTTCTTGGCAGCTGAAAATTCATGTTGCTGAATTTTTCAAAGTGTACGATGCCGCAAATAACATGATTAGCCCTTGTTTGCGCAAGAAGGACAGATACCACGCATTAAGTAATCTATACCTATCAGTTGGAATCCCTCTGGAAGTGGGGCTTGCGGAATGAGAGTATCTTCCAAACAATAGGTCTTATGGCAGTTTTCGCAGAAAAAATGACAATGTCGTTCCGACGGGCTGCATTCGTGGTCATTGTGGCACAAACAATACTTTTTAGAGCCAGAACCGTCGTCTAAAGAGTGAAGCAAGTGATGATCTGTAAAAAGCATTAATGTGCGGAAGATGGTAGATTTGTCTACGGTATCAAGGCAATCTTCTATTTCTGCCATATTGAAAGTATTGCTCATGCTTGCTATAGCTCTGTATATAAGCAGTCTCACGGCAGTAGGTTTAACTCCGTGAGATTCCAAAAGTGCACTGTAATCTTCTGTATGATTCACGATTTTTTCTTTTTTGATATATTTATTCCGTCGGAAAGAAGTACCCCTTTTTCAACCATAAGTCGTATGTGTCGACATACTTCTTCAAAATGTTGGTTGTAATACGGCTTGAGAGAATTTATTTCTAACCATTTGGCTGGCGCAATTAAATTGAAAAAGTAATCAAGTTTTATTTCAAATTCTTTGCAGTCGAATGCCTTGACGGGTCTTATGCTTCGACAATAATCGCATTTTCCACAACGTCCAATAAAATTTTCTCCGAAATATTGCAACATGCCTGCAACACGGCAACTTGAAGCATCAAAAATGAAATTTTTCATAGCTCCCAGCCTGTGTTCCATCATGGCTTTGCGATCGTCATATATTTCTGGGGATAATTCTACTCTTTTGGTCTCCACGCGGTTTGCTGTAAAACGCAAATATGGTGATGAACTGTGTGGGATATAAGACAATACGTGTTTACGTTTTAATCGCAATAATGTTTGGTAGATATCTTCTGTATCTGTAGAGCATTCTCGTGCCAAAAAGCCTTCGTCTATGTATTCATAATCGGCAAATATGCCTGAATAATGCCTTAATATGCTCGTTAATATATTTTCGTCGTGCTCGGAAAAATCTATAGAATAAAGCTCATGCCGATGGCATGTCATCATTATTTGCGAACGTGTGTTCATTTCCTCTGCAAATTCAAAATATCCTGCCCGCGATAAAATCCCTATGGCACCATATACCGGGTTGATTGGGAGTTTATATTTCACACACATCTCCTCCGGCTTGAATTCATAGACGGTTTCCACACCTTCTCCCATAGACACAGATAAATAACGGCATATTTCCTCGTATACTTTTTTGATGAAGTCCTTAGGGGGAAAGGCATCGGCCAATCTTCGTGAAAATGTGCGTTTATCGTCTTTTCCAGCCAATAAGACTGCAATAGAGTCAAGTCCATCACGCCCCGCTCTACCAGCTTCTTGATAGTACTCCTCTAATGTAGATGGCGGATCAATATGAACAACAAGACGCACATCGGGTTTGTCTATACCCATACCGAAAGCTGTAGTAGCTACCATTACTCGGATTGTTCCGTCTTGCCATTGTTGCTGTCTATTGGCCTTATCGTTTATTTCCAGACCGGCATGATAGAAAGTTGAGCTAATCCCGTTGGCCTCGAGTATTTGTGATATTTCTTTAGTTTTCTGGCGTGAGCGGCAATATACAATGCATGAACCTTTGGTGCTCTTTAGAATTTTTAGGAGCATTTCGGTTTTGATTTCGCAATGTCTTACCAAAAACGATATATTGTTTCGGTTGAAACTTAATGAAAACCGATTTTCTTTGCGAAGTTCAAGTTTATCCGCAATATCGTCTACAACTTGTGGAGTTGCAGAAGCTGTCAATGCAAGAAAAGGAACCGACGGGAATTTTTCTCGGAGTATTTTTATTTCTAAATACGATGGACGGAAATCATATCCCCATTGTGATATGCAATGTGCCTCATCTACAACAAAAAGACTTAAATCACATCGCGACATCCACGCCAGAAAACGTGGATTCTTGAGACGTTCTGGCGAGATGTAGAGCAACTTTATGCGGCCTTGAAGACAAGATTCATAAATATAATCGCTTTCGGAGCGAGTTATTCCCACATGTACACATGCGGCTCGTATGCCTTTTTCTTTTAGATGGTCTACTTGGTCTTTCATCAGCGATATCAGCGGGGTGATTACTACCGTGAGACCATTCATCATTAATGCCGGAACTTGGAACGTCAACGATTTTCCGCCACCCGTTGGCAGCAGTCCAATAGTGTCGTTCCCGTTTAAAACGGAATTTATGATTTCTTCCTGCATGGGGCGGAACAACGTGTAGCCCCAATAATGCTCTAAAACGGAATGTGCTGAATTATTACTCATTCCACGTCGGCACGAATTTGCTTTACCAACAGCTGTAGGGTAGTTCCTGCATTAGCATGCTTGTTTTCTTCTATCGTGTAGCATATATTAAAAGGCTTTCCCGAGTGGATATGGGGAAAATACGAAGCCATATTGAAGGCAATGCCATTTATAACTTTACCTGAAGTGTCATCCACCAGTTCTAATTTGATATGCTCTAAATTACGACCCACAAGCTTGCTTGTCCCGAAATCCTTTACGCGGCGTGTACAGAAAGTCGGTTTGCGGTTTCCTGGACCAAATGGGTTGAACAATCTAAGAGTGGAAACGAATTCCGGAGTGATTTCTGAAAACGAGAGGAAAGAGTCTATATCAATTTGCGGGGTTAACTGTTCTGGCAAAATATGCGAAGATACATAATCCTCAAAACGGGCAGTAAATTCAGGTATGTTTTCTTCTTTAAGGGATAATCCGACAGCATAGGTATGACCTCCGAAATTCTCAAGAATATCACGAGCAGATTCAACAGCCTTATAAATGTCGAAACCTTGGACAGAACGGTGGCAAGACCGTTTGAAAGAGTTAGTACGACAGATGGCTTGTAATACAATTCAGTCAGTCTTGATGCAACGATACCTATAATCCCTTTGTGCCAGTCTTTGTTGTAGATCACTATGGATTTTTTTGGCGAGTGCATTTCTCCGCGTTGTTCAAGGATGGCATTAGCTTCTTCGGTGATGCGTTTGTCTAATTCCTTGCGGTCTTTGTTGTATTGGTCTATCTCCAAACTCTTCTTATTGGCATCCTTGACATCGCGCGCAACCAGTAGTTCAACAGCTTCTGAGCCGCTCTGCATACTAGTTGCTGTTGGA
>CAJTUG010000014.1:22400-22644 GCA_910579605.1 uncultured Muribaculaceae bacterium
TAATCTCTTTCCCTCCAAGGCCACAAGTCCTTATAATAGCCCTAAGCCCCATATTGGGATTTGTATTCAAGCGCTTGAGACCCATGTAGGCCATTACGCGGTTTTCGTCGATCATTGGCACTATGTCGGCTGCTATGCTCACTGCCACCAGGTCGAGCATGCATTCAAGTTCTGCCGTTGCAATACCGTTGCTTATTGAAAACGCTTGCATGAACTTGTATCCTACTCCGCAGCCCGAGAGATG
>CAJTUG010000014.1:22654-31371 GCA_910579605.1 uncultured Muribaculaceae bacterium
AGGGCATGGATATGTACTCCCTTCAAGTTTGGGATTTAGGATTGCCACGGCGGGTGGTAACTCGTCGTCGGGCATATGGTGGTCGCAGATAATAAAATCTATGCCCCTTTCTGCTGCATACTTTATCTCGTCGATAGCTTTGATGCCGCAATCCAGGATTATTACAAGTGATACTCCTTGTTCTGCCACGTAATCAATACTCTTGCGCGATATCCCATAACCTTCTTCGTAGCGTGTGGGAATATAAAAATCAAGTTCGGAGTAGAAATTTTGCAAGTAACGGTAAACGAGTGCAACAGCTGTTGTCCCGTCCACATCGTAGTCGCCATATACCATGATTTTTTCTTTACTGCCCATGGCGCGATTGAGCCTTTCCACTGCCTTGTCCATGTCGGGCATAAGGAACGGGTCGTGCAAATCTCGTAACGACGGGTGAAAAAATTTTTCGGCGGCATCGATTGTGGTAATCCCCCGCTGTACCAACAAGTCGCTAATAGGAGAGCAGTTTGCAAAGCGCCGCGCAAGTTCTGCGCCAAGCTTCTGCTCTTCGGTGGTGAGCGACGGGTAATTCCATTTTCGTGTCATTTATATGTTTTTTTATTTTTTTAGCACAAAAAGAGCAATTCGCTTTTGTCTGACTATGGTGTCTGATATAGATCTCTCGGTAGGCATCCTCTGCAATTAGTTAAAATACAAATAATTGATGATTAATAGCCTGACTGGCAGATACTATATAAGCAAATTACTCTACAAAGATACACAAAAATGCCCGAAAAAGCAACACAATCTCAGTAGTTGAGCATGGAAATAGGGAAAAACTAAGCTTTCAAAACTTTGAGAATTGTCTCTACAACATAGTCATGTATGATTTCCTCTGAAAGTCTGTGACCACCAACAAAAATCATTTTGTTGGTGTAGTGCATGTCGTATTCGTTTTGGCAATTTACAACATCGTCGTCTGTGCCAAATAGGCCATAGGTAATTGACTTTTCTTTTTCTGTTATATTGTTGAACTGTCCTTTCTCTATTTGAAAATAGGCGTCGCAGAGAGATTGCGTAACCATAAACTCCGTAGCGCCGTTATTGCGCTGTTTGTAAAAAGGTACAATTCCTATTTTCTTGCGCATAGATTCGGATACGTGAAAAGATGGGTTCACAAGCACCTTGGGTACGCCTTTAAGTTTTTGGCAAAACATGCCTCCCATTGATGTTCCAATTGCAACATCAATTTTCTCGCGTTTTACAATGTTGTGTAATAATGTAAGGGTTTCAATTGGATCAATAGGAAGATCGGGAGAAAAGACTTTGCTTTTTGGAAAGTATTTTTGGATGCAAGACGCAGTATTAGAGTTGCCAGAAGACGCGAACCCATGTACATAAAGGATTCGAGCCTCTAAATTTAGCCGCTCATGTAGAAATTCTTGAGCTTCCTTTTCGTGACGTTGGATTTCAAAAGGATTGTCGGGATCAACTCCACGCATGTTACCTCGCGATGCGGTAGACTTGAGATGAGCTTTCATGCGACGTAGGAATTCATCGTTATCCATATCTTTATCTTTGTTGCCCATGGTATTGGCTTTAGTTGTGTTCTAATTGAATTGCTTGATATAGTATACAAAAGTACTCAAAAAATTGCGGATTTTTTACGCTGACTCAATAAAAATGTTAGTTACTCGGTAACTCAATAATCCTCAGAAAGCCAAAGTAAATATCTTGAATAGCAAAATCAAGAAAAAAATTGTGCGTTTTTTCTCTTGGTTTAATTTGGCGATAACCGATAAAAATGAGTAATTTTGCGCAAAATAAATCTTAAACCGATCATTCACATAATTAAAACCCTAAAATACCAATGAGAAAAGAAAAGACGGCGCAAGCCGGAAAGGGAAATATCGTGGCTATTGTGGCCATGTTCTTCCTATTTGCAATGATTTCGTTTGTTACTAATTTGGCTGCCCCTATAGGCACAATCTGGAAAAACAATTACGCATGGTCTGGTATGCTCGGAAATATGATGAATTTCATGGCATATCTTTTTATGGGTATCCCTGCAGGCAATCTCCTTGTTAAAATCGGATACAAAAAGACTGCTCTTTCGGCAATGGTTGTCGGTATTATAGGCCTCCTGTTGCAATGGCTTTCAAGTGTCGTTGGTGCAGAAACCGCTGTTTTCTCCGTGAGTAATCAGGCCGTAACTCTCAATTTCCTAATCTATTTGCTTGGTGCATTCATTTGCGGCTTTTGCGTTTGTATGCTCAATACGGTAGTTAACCCTATGCTTAATCTTCTTGGTGGAGGCGGAAACCGTGGCAACCAGCTCATTCAGAGCGGTGGCGCTCTCAATTCGCTTGCCGGTACTTTGACTCCGCTCTTTGTGGGTATGCTGATCGGGCAAGTCACAGCCGATACAAATATGGGCAATGTGGCACCTTTGTTGTGGATAGCCATGGGCGTATTTGTGTTTGCATTCATCGTTATTTCTTTCGTAGCGATGCCAGAGCCACACCTCAACAAAGGAAACGTTAAAAAAGAGAAATCCAAATATAGTCCCTGGAATTTCCGTCATACTGTTCTTGGTGTTATTGGCATCTTCTTCTATGTAGGCATAGAAGTTGGAATTCCTGGAGTCCTCATTTTCTATCTAAGCGATTCAGCTGCCTCTGGCATTGAGGTAAATGCAACAGCTGTTGCTGGCGGTGTCGCTGCGATATATTGGCTTCTCATGCTTGTCGGGCGTTTGGTGTCAAGCGTAATATCCGGCAAAGTCTCCAGCCGTACACAGCTCATTGTTGTCAGTGTTGCTGCCATTTTCCTTGTATGTCTTGCAATATTCTTGCCATCCGATATCCGCGTGGATATGCCGGCTTATAGCGCAGCCGATGGTTTCACAACGGCTCAAGTTCCTGCAAAAGCAATGTTCTTAGTACTCTGTGGCCTCTGCACATCTGTAATGTGGGGTGGAATTTTCAATCTTGCCGTAGAAGGCCTTGGAAAATACACCGCGCAAGCTTCTGGTATTTTCATGATGATGGTGTTCGGCGGCGGCGTAATGCCTTTTATTCAAAATTTCATTGCCGATTCTGTCGGTTATATGGCTTCATATTGGCTTGTAGTTGCAATGCTTGCCTACCTTCTCTTCTATGCTCTTGTAGGCAGCAAGAATGTTAATAAAAACATCCCTGTAGACGATGTGACTCCAGACCCTCGCGACCTCTAAAAACTATAGTTTAGAGTTTATTCGATCGTAATATATTTTAGCATTTCAAGCCCTGTGGCAGAACTTTCTTGCCGCAGGGCTTGTTGTATTACCAGAAAGAAATCAAAATACTAACTCTAAACTTATAGAAAATGAATTACGCACCTCTCCAAGGTATTAAGGTCGTAGATTTCACAAATGTGCAGTCTGGCCCTTCTTGTACACAGCTCCTCGCATGGCTTGGAGCCGACGTTATTAAAATAGAACGCCCGGGCAGCGGTGATGCTACCCGAAACGAGCTTCAATTCATGCCCGATGAACCGAGCTACTATTTCTTGCAGCTCAATTCAGATAAAAAATCTCTTACTCTTGATGCCGCAACACCCGACGGTAAAGCTATTCTCACGAAACTTATCCAGGAATGCGATATCTTTATAGAAAATCTGCACCCTGGTGCAATGGATAAACTTGGATTCAGTTGGGAAGAAGTACACAAAATTAATCCTCGTTGTATCTACGGTACTATTAAGGGTTTCCCAGTTTCCTCGCGTTTTGCGGATCTGAAAGCTTACGAACCTATTGCACAAGTTACCGCAGGTGCCGCTTCTACTACCGGTTGGTGGACTGGAGATAATGATGTGCCTACCCAAAGTGGCGCTGCCCTGGGTGATTCAAATACAGGTATGCATATGACGATAGGTATATTATCTGCGTTGGTTCAGCGCCAGCACACCGGTGAGGGTGTCTATGTATACCAGTCCATGCATAATGCTTGTTTGAACTTGTGCCGTATTAAGACACGCGACCAACTTACTCTTGATAAGCTTGGATATCTTACCCAATTCCCGCAGTATCCCGATACTCCTTTTGGCGATTTCGTGCCTCGCTCGGGTAATCAGGAAGGATCTGGTGTTCTTGGTTGGACTTATGCCTGCAAAGGTGCTCCGCAAGACCCCAATGCTTATGCATACATTATCTTGCAGCGTGGAGAAAAAGATTTCGAACTCGCATGCAAGGCATTCGGCTTTGAGGATTGGCTCACAAATCCCGATTTCAACACTGCCGACGCCCGAGACAAACATAAACAAGAAATCTACGCACGTATCGGCGCATGGGCAAAAGATAAAGACAAAATGGAAATTGTCAAGTTATTGTCGCCCGCAGGCGTACCTTGCGGCCCGGTACTTTCCACTAAGGAAATCATGGATGATACATCACTCTACGACGGCAATACGCTTGTCAAAATTAACCAAGGTGGAAAAATTGGCGAATTTGTTACCGTCGGTGTTCCTTTCACTCTGTCAAATTACCAACCTACATACGGCCCTTGCCCGGATCTTGGCCAAAATACCGAAGAGGTGCTTACTGCCCTTGGATATTCTGCCGAACAGCAAGCTCAGTTTAAAGCAAACGGTACGACAGCACCGTTGCCCGACGGTAAAATGTAATTCTTAGTAAAAAAATATTAGGTGTGCCGAATTTTTATTAATTTCGGCACACCATTATAACTAACATTAAAAACACTTAAGCTAAATGGCTACAACAAATACTACTCCCGCTGCTCCAAGTTATCCGGCTCAGGTTACTGGTATGGACATTTTGGTGCGTGCATTAAAAATGGTGGGTATAGACACTATGTATGGTTTGGTGGGCATCCCTGTTACAGAACTGGCCTACCTGGCACAAGGACGGGGAATCCGTTTTATAAGCTTCCGTCACGAACAACAAGCAGGTATGGCTGCGGCAACTCATGGTTATGTTACTGGCAAACCAGGTGTCCTGCTCACGGTCTCATCTCTTGGTTTTATGAACGGACTTACAGCGACTGCCAATGCTACGGTTAACTGCTATCCTATGATTCAGATTTCTGGTTCAAGTGTTCGTGAGCCTATAGATCTTGAACAAGGTACATATGAGGGTCTTGACCAGCTTAATATTGCAAAACCAGTTGTAAAAGCTGCCTATAGGGTTAATAAACCAGAAGATATCCCTACTGCGGTTGTACGCGCATATCGTGCTGCAATTTCTGGTCGTCCTGGCGGTGTTTATCTTGATGTCACCACCCCATGCCTTGGCGCTATCATGAACCACGACGACGCCGAGAAATTATTCTACCAGCCTGTGGATCTTCAACCCTCTATGCCGCCTGCACAAGAAGCCGTTAAACGAGCCGTAGAACTTATAGCTTCGGCAAAGAAACCTTGCTTCCTTTTTGGAAAAGGCGCAGCTTTTGCTCAAGTAGAAGGCAAACTCAAAAAGTTGGTTGAAATGACAGGTATTCCATATTATCCGATGTCTATGGCCAAAGGCATTTTGCCCGATAATGGACCTCTTAGCGTTATTTCTTGTCGTTCTACGATAATGGAAGATGCAGATGTTGTCGTCCTTGTAGGGGCACGTCTTAATTGGTTGCTAAGTCGCGGACATGGTAAATGGAGCCCTGATACTAAGTTCGTTCAACTCGATATTGATCCTACGGAAATTGATTGCAACCGGCCAATCGCTGCTCCTGTAATAGGCGACTTGGCAAGCTCTCTTGATGCCATTATAGATTTGCTCCCACAGTATAAACTTGAAATGGATTCTCAATGGGTTCCATCTTTACAAAAGGAAAGCGCAGAGAAAAACGAAAAATTCAAAGAACGTCTTTCTGCAAATGCCTCTGTAAACCCAATGGATCATTGGACAGCTCTTGGCGCAATCAAACCTATCCTTGAAAGTAACCCCGATGTTATTCTTGTCAACGAAGGCGCAAATACACTCGACGATACCCGAGATTCTATAGACATGTCTTTGCCGCGTCACCGCATAGATTGTGCCACATGGGCAATTATGGGCATGGGCATAGGTTCTGCTATAGGGGCCGCTGTAGGCACAGGTAAATCGGTAGTCGCCATTGAAGGCGATAGCGCTTTTGGATTCTCAGGAATGGATTTCTCCACCATATGCCGGTTCAAACTCCCTGTCACCGTTGTTATTTTTAATAACGGTGGTATATATAATGGCGTTGGGGTAAATATGGGCAAAGACGGAGATCCCGCTCCTACTACTTTGGACGTTAGGGCTCGCTACGATAAACTCGCCGATGCTTTCGGTGCTAAATCGTACTATGTGACTACACCACAGGAATTGACGGCTGCTCTCACAGAAGCTATCGCATCTAAAGCTCCAGCACTTATAGATGTGCAGCTTGGTGCCGATTCCGGTAAAGAGTCCGGTCATATTGGTTATCTCAATCCCACTCCGCTTGAAACCATCACCGTATAATTTATAAATAATCCGGCCGACGTCGAGCCGGCCGGATATACTATTACCTAACAACTCTTTATTTATGGAACATATCATTTTATATGCCATTGTCCCTATCATCGTGGTGATGTTAGCGGGTTATATCTCTGGCAAAAGGGGGATTTTCTCTGGCCAAGACGCTAAAAAGTTCAACAAAGTTGTGCTCGACTATGCGTTGCCGGCTGCGTTGTTCGTTTCTATTGTGCAAGCAAGCCGAGAAATGTTGGCCAAGGATGTCAAACTATCATTAGTTGCTCTAATCGGTATAATGGCATGCTTTATGCTGGTTTATTTTGTTTTCTTGATGTTCAAGAAAAATACCGGCGCAGACGCTGCTGTTTCGGCTCTTATCAGTGGTTCTCCTACAATCGGATTTCTTGGATTTGCCGTATTGGAGCCTATTTTCGGCACAAATCCTTCGGTAGCGCTTGTTGTTGCTATTGTTGGTATTGTGGTAAACGCTGTCGGTATTCCGGTTGGTTTGTCGCTAATGAATGCTTCTCTTGAAAAACAGAATCCTTCTGGGAAAAAGCAAAGCGCCTGGAAACCTGTAATACATGCGCTGGAGCAACCCGTCGCCTGGGCTCCTATACTTGCCGTGGTATGGGTACTTGTCGGTATACCTTGGCCAGAATGGGCAAGCCCATCTTTTGATCTTATAAAAGGTGCTAATGCATCAATGGCAGTTTTTTCTGCCGGTATTACATTATCGGCAATCAAAATCCAGATTAATTGGCAAGCAGTTCTTGGGGCTATACTTAAGATGGTTGTAATGCCTTTGGTAATACTTGTAATGGGTCTGCTTGTCCATATGGATCCGCTAAATCTTAAGATGCTTGTTGTGGCAGCCGCTTTGCCGCCGGCATTCTCAGGCATTATTATTGCCGACGAATACGACACATATGTTGCAACCGGAACATCCTCTTTAACCCTTTCTGTTATATTGTTCATAGGATTCTGTCCATTATGGATATGGCTCACCGATTTGGCTCTTAAGATGTTCTGATAAATAATACATAATACTTGCACGCCGGGAGAATATGCCTTCTGGCGTGCTTGCTTGTATACTATCTTTTTTTTGTGTATTTTTGCAGAAAATATCATTGCAAATGGCAAATCAGGAATACATACAGAAAAACCGTCTTTGGTTGGCTTCAAAGGCTCTTGAACAAGGCGTGATGCCCATAGACAAGGGTATTTATTATAAAGTGCTGAAAGCCGGAAACAAAAATGGCATATCGCCTTCGCGTAATAGCGTGGTAACCGTACACTATACGGGTAAGACCATAAACGGCAAGACTTTTGATAGCAGCCGTGGAGGTACAGCCCCGGCATTCCGACTGAGCCAATTGATAACCGGGTGGATTATAGCCTTGCAGAAAATGCGTCCGGGCGACAGATGGGAAATATACATACCTGCAGAATATGCATATGGTAAATTCAGCCAACCAGGTATTCCTGGAGGTTCCACTCTTATTTTTGATATTGAACTTTTAGGATTCTGTTGATTTTTCGGGAGCGCTATATTTTAGATGAAAAGTAAACTCGTCTCCGATACCGGTTCTGAAAGGTTGATTCTTTTTTTTGCCGGTTGGGCAATGGACTGTAATCCTTTCAAATCATTGCGTCGTCCTGGCTACGATGTCATGGTGGTATGGGATTATACGACCATGGATTTTCCTGTTGTAAATCTTGACAGATATTCAGAAATTTGCGTAGTCGCATGGTCATTAGGGGTAGTAGCTGCCGATTTGATTGGCAAAGTTATTGTCGATAAAGTAACACGTTGTATAGCAATAAACGGAACTCTCAAACCTGTTGATGATATCATAGGAATCCCCGAAAGAGTATTTGCCGGAACTCTTGCAAATTTAGACACAAGAAACCTCAGTAAATTCTATCGACGAATATGTAATTCAAAGGATAGATATACTCAGTTTTCTTGTAATATTCCACAAAGGGATTTGGCAGATATAACAGCAGAGTTAAAGGCATTTTATCCGGAGATAATAGAAGCTCCAGGCAATTTAAACTGGGATTTAGCTATTATATCGCAGGCAGATTCTATATTCCCCCCCGAGAATATGGTAAAGGCCTGGAAAAACGTTCCGACAGTTTTAATAGATCAGCCGCATTTTCCTGGAATACAAGAAATTTTAGACCGATTTATTATCGACAAAGAATTAACAGGAGAAAGATTTGAGACCGGTCAGAATACCTATAACGATGTTGCGTC
>CAJTUG010000014.1:31388-38378 GCA_910579605.1 uncultured Muribaculaceae bacterium
ACTTGCGGAAGAAATGGATGCCTGCATCCATTCTATGGGCATTGAAAATAGCATTGCCAATGGAGGACGTATATTGGAAATAGGATGCGGTACAGGAACTTTTTCCAAAATGTTGAACTCTCGTTTTGCCGGGAAAGCAACATTGGAGCTTTGGGATATAGTAGATAATAATCCTATAAAAGAAGACAATGTGGTATTCCGTTGCGGAGATGCCGAAATTTTATTAAGAGATTATCCGGATTGTTCAATAGATATGATAAGTTCGGCTTCGGCTGTTCAATGGTTCAACTCTCAGTTGAGTTTTCTGAATCAAACCATGCGAGTACTCAAACCGGGTGCTTATTTGGTGATTGGTACATATGCCCCGGGAAATCTTGAGGAGATTGCTTCTGTCACAGGAAAAAGATTGCCCTTGTTATCGATAAACCAATGGCAACTTATCTGTCCGTATGGGTTATCATTAGTTTATTCGCAAGAATATTCCCGGATATTAGAGTTTGATTCCCCTATAGCAGCCTTCCGTCATCTTAAAGATACTGGAGTAAACTCACTTGGTCGCTCAGCAGACAATAATCCAGGTTTGAGGAAAATATTACGGACTTTCCCTCTAAATTCCGATGGGAAATACAGCATTACATACAAGCCTCTCTTATTAGTTTTCCAAAAAAATGATTGATAAATTAGCAAAACATAAAACCATATTCGTAACCGGTATAGACACAGACGCCGGAAAAACCTATGCTACGGCATGGTTGGCAAAACTTCTAATGGATAGAGGGCGCTCGGTAGCAACACAAAAATTCATCCAGACTGGTTGCATCGACGAGTCCGAAGATATTGTAGCTCATAGAGAGATTTTAGGCATTCCTATGCTTCCCGAGGACATGGACAGAACTACGGCACCCATTGTCTTTACTTACCCGGCCTCGGCTCAACTTGCCGCAAAAATCGATGGACGTGAAATTGACCTTAACCTCATAGATGAATCCAAGAATATCTTAAACGAGCGATACGACAACCTCTTCATTGAAGGCGCCGGAGGCCTTATGGTTCCCATAACCGATACTTTTTTTGCCATAGACTATATAGCGACACGCAACTTACCTGTCGTTTTAGTCACCAACAGCAAACTTGGATCAATCAATCATACAATACTTTCACTTGAAGCATTGGCAGCACGCAATATCCAAGTTGTAGCTGTTGTCTTTAATCATCATTTTGATAATGATCAGGAAATATCCGAAGATACATATCAATTTATAAGAAGATATATCATGCGGAATCTCCCCGAAGCTCTTTATATTGATTTGCCATCGTTGGTTAATAAAAAACGTTAATGTTGTTCTTTTACTCGCTAAAATTGCATAACTTTGTAGCAAATCCCAGCTGTTAAGGGTATATAGGATGATTAACCAAGATCAATATGTAATAAGTATTGGCAAAGAGCAACTTGCCGCATTGCCAATAATGAATTATCCTGCATCTATCACCGTGGTAGATACGGCCGAAGCCGCTCATTTGGCATTGAAAGAACTTGCTCTATGCTCCGAGATCGGATTCGATACGGAAACGAAACCATCATTCCGCAAAGGAGCACGTCATAAAGTGGCATTGATGCAATTATCTACTCACGACCGCTGTTACCTATTCCGCTTGAATAAAATTGGAATATGCTCTGAATTGAAAAATCTGCTTCAAAATCCCCAAATTATTAAAGTAGGGCTTTCCGTTCACGATGATTTCCATGCTCTTTCAAGAACAGAAAATATAGAGCCCCAAGGATTTGTTGATCTCCAACAATTGGTTAAAAAATTTGGTTTCACAGATATTTCACTCCAAAAGATATATGCCATCATCTTCGGCGAGAGAATATCAAAGAGCCAAAGGCTAACAAATTGGGAAGCGGATTCATTGACAGGGGCACAACAAGCATATGCAGCTCTTGACGCATGGGCTTGTCTCAAAATCTACGATTATTTGCAGGCTGGTAAATTCAATTCTGAAACATCTGAGTATCGCCATATCCCAAAATCTTAAAACGGCAATATTAAATGAAGATACAAAAATCCACATGGTTGCCTGTAATTTTAGCCATTTATTTAGCCGTAATGGCATCCATTGGCTATAAAGGTTACCAAAGCGGTCAATTTTCCGCCTTATATTATTTCGGAATAATTGCACTAACAACTGTTATTATTATATTGCTCCATTTTAATCTCAAGAAAAGAGAACGCCTTCGCAAAGAACGCCAGGAAGATATGGAGAATTCAGAGAAACGGTTACGCTAATGGCGTTGGTTCTCTACATGTTTTTTTGAATGCATAAAACGTAAATTAAAACTAATACTGAGATATTATTATGGCTCACAAAGCACTTCTTATCATCCTTGACGGATGGGGCATCGGAAACCACAAACATTCCGACGCAATCTACAACACACCTACCCCATATTGGGATTCCCTTATTAAAAACTACCCGAATTCTCAACTTCAAGCCTCGGGCGAAAACGTTGGTTTGCCCGATGGACAAATGGGAAACTCCGAAGTCGGACACCTTAACATTGGAGGCGGTAGAATTGTATATCAAGACCTCGTTAAAATCAACAAAGCTATCTCTACAGGAGCTATCCTTGATAATCCCGAAATTAAAAACGCATTCGAGTATTGTGCGCGTACCGGTCAAGCCATGCATTTCATGGGTCTCACCTCAAACGGTGGTGTACACTCATCCTTAGAACACCTGTTTGCTCTTTGCGATATAGCAAAAAAATATGGTCTCTCCAAAGTATACCTCCACTGCTTCATGGACGGACGCGATACAGATCCTCGCAGCGGTAAAGGTTTCATACAAGAAGTTGAAGACCACTGCAAAAACAGCGCCGGGGTTATAGCGTCTATCATCGGCCGATATTATGCCATGGATAGAGACCGCCGCTGGAACCGCGTGAAAGAAGCATACGATCTTCTTGTTGACGGAAAAGGAGAGCAAGCCACAGACATGGTGGCTGCAATGCAGGCAAGCTACGACAACGATGTCACTGACGAATTCATTAAGCCAATAAACAACGCTAATGTCGACGGTACCATCAAAGACAACGATTGCGTTATTTTCTTCAACTACCGTAACGACCGAGCTAAGGAACTCACAGAAGTTCTTACTCAGAAAGATATGCCAGAAGAAGGCATGCATACAATACCAGGACTGCAATACTATTGTATGACTCCATACGATTCTTCTTTCAAAGGAGTACATATCATCTTCGATAAAGAAGACGTTAAGAATACTCTTGCAGAATATCTTTCAGCAAATGAGAAGAAACAGCTTCATATAGCAGAAACCGAAAAATATGCACACGTCACATTCTTCTTCAATGGTGGTCGTGAAGCTCCATTCCCTGGCGAGGATCGTATCCTTGTGCCTTCTCCCAAAGTGGCAACCTACGATCTACAGCCCGAAATGAGCGCTTATCAAGTGAAAGATAAACTTGTTGAAGCAATCGATACGGAAAAATACGATTTCATTGTAGTAAACTATGCCAACGGCGATATGGTTGGTCATACCGGCATCTACTCTGCTATTCAGAAAGCTGTTGAAACGCTCGACTGCTGTCTCCACGATACCGTTGAAGCGGCTAAAGCCCACGGGTATGAGGTTATTATAATTGCTGACCATGGAAATGCGGATAACGCTGAAAATGCCGATGGTACTCCCAATACAGCTCACTCGCTAAATCCAGTGCCATTTGTTTATGTCACAGCAGACAAAGACGCTAAAGTAGAAAATGGTATCCTTGCCGACGTAGCTCCTTCGCTTTTGCATATCATGGGTTTGAAGCAACCTGTGGAAATGACAGGCAAAGACTTGATAAAAGGCTAACAATAAGTTATCTATATAAAGAAAAAACGGCGTTTTAACGCCGTTTTTTCTTTTGTTTCTCAATATCAATGTTCTGCTTCGGGAGCAATGAGTTTATATCCTTTACCGTGGATATTGATAATTTCGATAGACGGATCATCTTTGAGATGCTTGCGCAATTTTGTGATGTAAACGTCCATAGAACGGGCATTGAAATAGTTGTCGTCAATCCAAATTGTCTTGAGTGCATAGTTGCGTTCAAGAATCTCGTTGACATGGGCACACAAAAGGCTAAGTAATTCCGATTCTTTTGTGGTGAGTTTGGTTATCTTATCACCAATCATGAGTACCTGCTTTTGGGTATCGAAAGTAAATTTACCAATTTTATACATGGTAATTTCTTTGCCTTTCTTACCCTTGACACGGCGTAAGATTGCTTCAATACGGAACACAAGCTCTTCCATCGAGAATGGCTTGGTAATGTAGTCGTCAGCTCCGATTTTGAAGCCATCAAGGATATCATCTTTAAGCGATTTTGCTGTCAAGAAAATAATGGGCACTTCGGAGTTCACGTTGCGTATTTCTTGGGCAAGCGTGAAACCATCTTTTTTGGGCATCATAACATCCAGAACACAGATGTCGTATTTACCCTTGAGGAAAGCTTTATAGCCGCTGTCTCCATCAACATAGAGGTCGGCGTTGTAGCCTTTGGCTTGGAGATATTCACGCAGAAGCATCCCCAAGTTCTCGTCGTCTTCACACAGAAGAATTCTCATTCTATCTTCCATAATTGTCAGTTTTTAGAGAGTGGGAGTATTATTATAAATTTTGTTCCTACATTTAGTTCGGATTCTACCGTTATTTCGCCGCCAAGTTCACCTATCATTTTGCGCACATAGGCAAGACCTAAGCCAAAACCTTTCACATCATGACGGTTTCCGGTAGATACACGGTAGAATTTTTCGAATATTTTTTTCAAATCCTCGCGCCTTATACCTATGCCGTTGTCGGCTATGCATATTTCAAGGCGTTCATCTTCAAGGTCGCGGGAGCTTATGTTGAGATGCAATGGACGTTCTTCAGAACGATATTTCACCGCATTGTCAAGTAAATTAAAAATCACATTGGTAAAATGCATTTCATCTACCGTTACGATAGCATCCATGGCGTCAAGGTCCGCGCTTATAGAACCTCCATATTTCTCTACTTTGAGCTTGAAGGTATTCACAATATTGAATATTGCTGCGTTTGCATCTATTTCTTCAAGTTTGAGGGTTGCTTTCTGCCTGTCAAACATAGACATTTGCAGAACCTTTTCAACCTGGAAACGCAAACGTTTCGTTTCGTCATTTATAACCGTAGAGATCTGTTGGAGCATTGTAGGGGATTTTCTCACGCTTTGATCATTGAGCATTTGGGCAGCAAGAGAAATCGACGAAATAGGCGTTTTAAATTCATGAGTCATATTGTTGATAAAATCATTCTTCATTTCAGTGAGTTTCTTTTGCCTGAAAGCCACTATAATGGTGTATACAAAGATTATCAACAAAATGAGGGTAAAGGCAAACGCCGGTACCATAAACGATATTGAAGAGAAAATATAGTCTTTCTTTGTCGGAAAATAAACCTTCAGGTAATTGTGTGGTCCGGATGCATCGTTGGGGAAAAGCGTCTGCACGAACATATTGTCGCGGTCTGCACTGGTTGCTTGGAATCCTGGAGATTTATAAAGTACTGTTCCGGCATAGTTGGCCACTGCAAATTCAAATGGTACAGTCAGCCCTAATGTATCAAGTTCTTGACGAAGGTATTTCTTCACTGTCGCAGAGTCTGCTCTTTCTGTGATAGGACGTGTAGACGCCTTAGACATAATATTAAGAATTACATCTTCCATGACGCTCTTCTGGTAAAGATAGCGGTTTCGGTATGCGTCTTGCATATTGCGGTAGTGTTCTCCCAAACCACGGGAATTCTGTATTTTGGTAATTTGGGCAATATCACCTTTGATTGTCAGTTTTCCCTCAAGACCGGTAGAAGTGGTAAATGAATAATTAATGCCGCTCAATTGCTGCATTGGTTCGCCAAGATATTGCTGTACTTGCGAGGACGTCTCCACTTGGCTGACGTCTTCTTCAAGATAGTGGCGAGCCTCGTCTTGTTCAAGATGCATCGACACTTGAACAAGACTTTGTCTTACGCCTTGTGCAAATTGCTCATATCGGATTTGAACTATATTTTTCATATAGAAAATCTGAATGCAGAGCAAACCTACAAAGGCTATAGCCATTAATATTGTGAGTATCCAAATGGTTTGTTTCTTCATTTTAGAATCGTCATTCGCAGATTATACTTGTTACTGCGGTTTAACCTATATTTTGTTAACAAACAAAGCTGTTAAAAGTTAGCAAAAAAATTAAATATTTATTTGCAAACTTGATTTTAACATTTCGTCGTAAAATTAACAAACATATGTGAATTATTAAAATCCTATGTGGTTAAATAAAGTTAAATCAATCTTCTGCTGCATCTGGTGCCTCACCTTTTGGCAGTGTGAAATGAAGCCACAAGAATGCTATAACCCCAGAGAGTACGGATCCTGTCACAATTCCTAATTTTGCATGATTCAGAAGATACAATTCTTCCGGAACAGAAGCATCAAAAGAAAGTGTTGCAATGAAAATGGAAACAGTGAAGCCTATACCGCCAAGCATAGCCATAGATGCCATCATGTGCCAGTTGGAATGTGCAGGCATAGGAGCCCACTTAAGTTTGACGGCCAACCACGAAAACGATAATATACCTAAGAACTTACCCAAAACAAGACCGGCTATTACTGCCAAGGATATACCATGGAATATAGATGTAGGATCCATATCCAAAAGATAGATTCCCGCATTGGCAAATGCAAAAAGCGGCAAGATAAAATAATTAACTATAGGGTGAAGCGAATCTTCAAGATCCTGAAGTGGAGAAATAACCTTATCAGACGCCGATTCCACCTCTTTGAGCCAGTTCAATTGTTCTTTTCCTAATATTGTACGTTTCTCTAAATCTGCATCGTCCTCATCGCCTTTGAAATGAGAAATAGATTTTCGTATGATTTTAATATATTTCTTTGGCGCAAATACCGGAGTG
>CAJTUG010000014.1:38390-41222 GCA_910579605.1 uncultured Muribaculaceae bacterium
GAGTGGCAGGTACGCAAAATGCTACCAAAACTCCGGCTATAGTGGGATGGATACCGGAATTAAGGAATAAAAACCAGATTACACCGCCTAATAACAAGTAGTATATTTTACTTTTGATACGCAATACAGAGCCTAAAAGCAATAATACAAAAAGACCTGCCGCGTATAGCAGTAAAATTCCGTTGATATGGGTTGTATAAAAAGCTGCAATTACAATAATCCCGCCAATATCGTCTACTACAGCAAGAGTTGTGAGAAATATCTTAAGTGATAGCGGTACTCGTTTTCCTAACATGGATAATACACCCAAAGAAAAAGCGATATCGGTTGCCATCGGTATGGCTGCACCTCCCGAGAACGATGTGCCACGGCTTAACAAGAAATAAATCAATACCGGAATAGCCATACCTCCTATAGCTCCGATAATTGGGAGTAGAGCCTGTTTTATCGACGATAATTCACCTACCAGCACCTCTCTTTTTATCTCAAGACCTATAGAAAAGAAGAATATTGCCATTAAAGCATCGTTGATAAACGACAATAAAGTCATTGCATGGCCATTATGGCTGAAAATATTGAAATCACCCAATTGAAGGCGAATCTCCTGTTCCCAAAAGTAAAAATAATGCCCGTTGATCTGCGGTATATTGGCAACGATCAAAGCCAAAGCCGTGACCGCTATCAAAAGATTACCTCCCGAAGCATGGCGACGGAGAGCTTGGCGGGCTGAATAAAAAATCCCTTCTGAAAATACCGAACGTTCTTCCAGCATTGAGCTTTTTTGCTGGCGCCGGAGCGATGAATTTTCTGTCATAGTAGAAACGTTTTATAAATTTAACAACGCAACTACGTGCCTTGTTCTATTTCAAAAAGTAAAAATGCAATTACGACAGGACAACACCTCTGTCGCAAACAATTATAATACCGTTGTAGTAGATGGTATTTGCAGTTTCTTTTGAAAAAGGCTCGCAATCAACACTACCGTCCTCGTGTATTTCCACAACACACGGACCGATTATTTTACCATTGTAATTTACTTTTCTGGCAAGATATTTTATAGAATTCACTTTCGTGTTATTCATCTACAGAATCGTTGTATGCCGGAGCAGCTTTTGTATAACCTTTAATGTTTTTTACAGAAGAATAACGACGATAGTAGATGTCGTGATTCTTACGTTTACGTACAAGCATTAGACTGTCGAGCCGCAATGGTGTCCCGGCTCGATTTTCAAGGCTCATAAAGCCATACACCTTATCTGCCTTAAGGGTAGAGTCGGTGATAAGATTCAATTCCTTCCAACCGTCACCCTCGATATTTTGTGTTGTATATTCAACTGTACCGTTGGAATATTCTGTCGCCATGCCCCAGGTATTACCGCTTTCCGTATTGTTGAATAGCTTGGCTCGCAGAGTATAGACATCCCCTTGTTCCCAATTATCGTCCTTTGGGAAATTAAATGTAAATATTTTAGTAGGAAATAAATCATTTACATCTAAATAGCGCGCATATGGCCATACGTCTACAGAGTCGCCTGCTATGCTTAGGGAGGCCTCTGCTGTGAGTTGGTTGCCTGTTTCTATGTTCCTGTGTTCCAATATTTCTATAGTACGGTCGTATACATCCATGTAATACGTAATATTACGGCCATACCACGAGAAAGAACTGTCTACCTGCTCACTTGTCACACCATGCTTGTGGTAAACCGATTGTTTCATCAATTGCCGCAACGAGTCATTGTAAAAATTGCCTCGTTGTTGGTCTACAACAGCCTCGCCAGTGTGGACATCGGCCATGAGTTGAGCCATTTCCTCCGGTTGAATTACATCTTGAGGCACTTTAGCGCATGACCAACCTATCATGGCTGATATGGCAACGATGCTAAACTTTCTTCGGTTTCTCACCTTCTTCAAACGATAAATATTTGGAATAGAAGAGAATAATCATAAACATGCCAACTGTAATGGCTGCATCCGCAATGTTAAATACTGGATCAAAAAAAGAAAAATCTTGACCGCCAAGCCATGGGAGCCATTCAGGCCATGTAAACGAAAATAGAGGGAAATAGAGCATGTCTACGACCAAGCCATGGAAAAGAGTGCCGTAGCCTTCGCCCCATGGCACTAACATGGCAACATGAGGTGGGGCGGGATTTGTGAAAATCTCTCCATATGCAACACAATCAATTATATTCCCTAAAGCTCCGGCTGCAACAAGTGCCACCGAAATCATATAGCCGCAACTCACCTTGGCCTTTTTTACAAGCCAATTCATGTACCAGCACAAAAAACATACAAGAATTATGCGAAACAGAGTGAGCAGCAGCTTGCTTCCGAATTCAAAGCCGAAAGCCATGCCATTGTTTTGGATAAAGCGCAAATGAAACCAAGAGAAGATTTCATAGTCTTCCCCAAGGTAGAAATGAGTCTTTATCCAGAATTTCATGAATTGGTCGGCAATGATTACCGCCGCTACTACAGCTACAGCAATCACTGCCAACCTCTTGGATTTTGTAAATGTCATTTTCTTCAGCGCTTAAGCTTCTCGTCTATGCAGAGCGTAGCATGTGGAACCGCACGTAGTCGCTCTTTCTGGATTAGCTTGCCACATACACGGCAGATTCCATATGTTTTGTTGTCGATACGCACTAAAGCTCCTTTTAGATGTCCGATGAACTGGAGCTGACGCTGGGCCAGACGGGCAGTCGCTTCGCGTTCTGCCACATTTGCGCCTTCCTCAAGTGTTTTGAATGTGGGTGAAGTATCTGCGGTGTCGTTGCCGTCGCCGTTGTTGACGGCGTTTCCGTTACCCTGGCCGTCGTTTTAGGGCCCCCC
>CAJTUG010000014.1:41232-45214 GCA_910579605.1 uncultured Muribaculaceae bacterium
TAAAGTTCTTGCGCTTTTTCTATCTTGCTGAGGATTATACTGCGGAATTCCTCCAGCTCCTCATCGGTGAAATATTGTTGCTCTGCCATGGGGGTTAAGATAAAGAAATGGCTAAATTCACATTAAGACCGTCTATGTCAAACTCAACAGCACCCTCAGGCATATTTTCTACGGAAACTATAGATTCCGCAAGTACTTGAGAGGCTATGTATTCTGAATATTCAGCCAATGTTTCGTCTACTAATGTCTCCGATTTGAATACAACATTGATATGGTCGGTCAAGCAATAGTTGCGTTCTTTACGCAAACGTTGGATACGGTTGATGAGTTCGCGCGAAAGACCCTCACGGCGCAATTCCGGAGTAACGTCTATATCAAGAGCTACCGTCAACTCTCCTTCGTTGGCTACAAGCCAACCCGGGATGTTTTCAGATATAATCTTAACCTCGTTGAGTTCTATTTCTACAGGAGTGCCTTCCACATCAATGGTCAATTTGCCTTCTTTCTCCAGAGTGAGAATCTGGTTGCGTTCAAGACCTTTGATAACCAAGGCCGCTTGCTTCATAAGCTTGCCTAAACGTTTGCCAAGTACTCTGAAATCGGGGTCTACTCGTTTAGCAAATACTGCATTGTCAGATTCTACAACGCAAAGTTCCTTGATGTTGGTTTCTGCGCAAACTATATGCGATACAGATTTGAAAGCCTCGGCCGATTTAGCATCTACAGCCGGCACGAGAAGCTTGCCCAAGGGCTGGCGGACTGCCAGTCCTGCTTTCTTGCGCAATGCAAGAATGAGCGAAGTGAGGCGCTGAGCTATCACCATATGTTCTTCCAAATCTTTGTCTATAAGATTTGAGTCGGCTTTGGGGAATCCATCCAAGTGTACAGATTTAATATCGCTTCCGTTGGTAAGGTCGCGGTATAGACGATCCGCATAGAATGGTGCTATGGGAGCCATTAGTTTAGATACAGTCAGCAAGCATGTGTAAAGTGTTTGGAACGCTGCGAGCTTATCGTCGGTATTTCCGTTTGCCCAATAGCGGGGACGGTTTATGCGAACATACCAGTTGGATAATTCAGATCCTACAAATTCGGCAATAGCACGAGCAGCTTTAGTAGGCTCATAATCATCAAAAGCTTCTTGACAAGTAAGGATAAGAGTGTTGAGCTTGGAAAGAATCCAACGGTCAAGTTCCGTGAGATGCTCTTTACCTACAGGTGCTTCTTCGGCAGTAAAGCCGTCGTTAAGATTTGCATAGGTGGCAAAGAACTTATATGTGTTGGACAATGTGGCAAAGAATTTACGTGCCGTGTCTGCAACTCCGTCCGGGTCATATTTCAGGTTATCCCACGGTGATGAAGTGGCAATCATATACCAACGCACAGGATCAGAGCCAAACTTTTCAATTGTTGTGAACGGATCGACTGCATTCCCTTTGCGTTTCGACATCTTTTCACCGTTTTTATCAAGTACCAAACCATTAGAAACAACTGCTTTGAATGCGGTGGAATCAAAAGCCATTGTACCTATTGCATGAAGGGTGAAGAACCATCCGCGAGTTTGGTCAACGCCTTCGGCAATGAAATCTGCAGGGAAAGCGCGGCCGCTCTCTATAAGTTCTGCGTTTTCAAACGGATAGTGCAACTGTGCATAAGGCATGGAACCGGAATCGAACCATACATCAATAAGGTCGGTTTCTCGACGCATAGGTTTGCCGCTCGCAGATACCAAGACATAATCATCCACGTAGGGGCGATGCAAATCTATTTTCTCATAGTTTTCTTTGCTGTAGTCGCAAGGTACAAATCCTTTGTCGCGAAGGGGGTTGGTACTCATGATTCCCGCAGCAACAGACTTGTCTATTTCTTTATAGAGAGTTTCGACTGAGTCTATGCACAGCTCCTCCTTGCCATCTTCTGTCCGCCAGATAGGCAAAGGAGTGCCCCAAAAACGGCTTCGCGACAAGTTCCAGTCTTGCAGATTCTCAAGCCATTTGCCAAAGCGTCCGGTGCCCGTGTGCGTCGGTTTCCATTTGATTGTCTCGTTTAGTTCCATCATGCGCTCGCGGGCAGCTGTAGAGCGGATAAACCAAGAGTCCAAGGGATAGTACAATACCGGTTTGTCTGTGCGCCAGCAATGAGGATAGTTGTGGACATGTTTCTCTATCTTGAAAACCTTTCCGCCAGCTACCAAGTCCATGCATATCTCAAGATCCAAGGTTTTAGTGTCGTCGGATGCTTCAGGATTGTATGCGTTTTTAACGTATTTACCGGCCCAAGGACGATAAAGCTCAACGTCTACCATCTTCTCCACAAACTCGGGATCAAGGTCTTCAAGCTGATAGAAACGGCCAGATAAATCCACCATTGGTCGTAAATTACCATCCTTGTCTATCATATGTAGCGGTGGTATACCGGCTTGACGCGATACGCGCAAGTCGTCTGCACCAAAAGTGCCGGCAATGTGGACAATGCCAGTACCGTCATCTGTACTCACATAGTCGCCGGGAATTACACGGAATGCACCCTCACCAGGATTAACCCAAGGTAATAACTGCTTGTAGTGGAGTCCAACCAATTCAGACCCTTTGACCGTGGCAATAACCTCATAAGGAACTTTCTTGCTGCCTTGTTCATAGTCTTCAAGTTTGAGGTCGTTGTCGGCTCCGAAAACAGAGGAGAGCAGGGCTGAAGCCACAACAGTTGTTATTTTTTCCCCGGAATAAGGATTGTAGGTTCTCACAATAGAGTACTCGATTTCCGGACCTACTGCAAGAGCTGTATTAGAAGGCAATGTCCATGGTGTTGTGGTCCATGCAAGCATCGTAGCTTTGCCCCAACCTTCCATCGCCGGGAGCGTGTCGGTCAAATCAAATTGCGCCACACAAGTGGTGTCTTTAACATCTCGGTAGCAGCCAGGTTGGTTAAGTTCGTGTGAACTTAAACCTGTGCCTGCAGCTGGCGAATATGGTTGGATTGTATAGCCTTTGTATAGCAAATTCTTCTTGTATAATTGAGCTAAAAGCCACCATACCGTTTCTATGTAGCGGTTATCATAGGTGATATAAGGTTCCGTCATATCAACCCAATAACCCATCATGTCTGTGAGCGTTTCCCACTCGCGGGTATATTTCATAACCTCACGGCGGCATGCTGCATTATATTCGTCAACAGAAATTTTCGAGCCTATATCTTCTTTGGTAATACCCAAAGAACGTTCTACGCCTAATTCCACCGGTAGGCCATGCGTGTCCCAACCCGCCTTGCGTTTTACCTCAAAACCTTGCATGGTCTTGTAGCGGCAAAATAGATCCTTTATGGTGCGAGCCATTACATGATGGATTCCGGGCATACCGTTTGCAGAAGGCGGACCTTCAAAAAATACGAACGAAGGAGCACCTTCGCGTAGTGCCAGCGACTGCTCAAAAAGATTTTCCTCTTTCCACTGGCTTAACATTTCCTTGTTTATCTCGGAAAGGTTAAATGAATTATACTCGTTGAATTTCTTCATCGTTAACGAATTGTAAATATAATAGCCTTTAAAAATTGACAAAAGGATGTGCCTGCCATTAAAATAGCGGACACACCCTTTGATATTTGAGCCGGAGTTCGGCGGGCTTATTCAGCAGCTTCTGTTTCGGCTTCCGTGGCGGGGGCAGCTTCGGCGGCAGCGGCTTCGGCTTGTTCAGCCTTCTTCTTTGCTACTGCTTCGGCTTTAGCCTTGTTCTTAGCTGTTTCTGCCTCAAGACGTTCTTTTGCAGTTGCAGCTGCGGCTGCTGCCTCATTGCTACGTACTGCGTTGAGTTTTGAGTCTTTCTGATTTTTCCATGCGGCGAAGCGACGCTGTGCTTCTGCTTCGTCGAATGCGCCCTTGCGAACGCCTCCGAGGAGGTGGTTCATCATGAGTACGCCCTCACGTGAGAGTATCGAACGTACAGTATCGGTTGGTTGTGCACCGACTGTCACCCAATACAAAGCCCTT
>CAJTUG010000015.1:0-4205 GCA_910579605.1 uncultured Muribaculaceae bacterium
TCTGAGGGGTCAAGAACTGAGACGCTTGGGTTGAAGCACCTACAGTCATACCCAAAAGGATAGTAACTATATCAGTAAGTGCATTAGAGGCTGTCTTGGCAAGGCGTGTAGTTACCCCGCATTCACGAAGCAAATTGCCAAAGAACAACATACCCAATAGAGGAAGACCGGAAGGAACTACAAAACAAGTAAGAAGCATTCCCACGATAGGGAAGATAATTTTCTCATTCTGAGATACCGCACGAGCCGGTTTCATCTTTATCAAACGTTCATTTTTTGTCGTAAACAAGCGCATCAGCGGCGGTTGTATAACCGGAACCAAAGCCATGTAAGAATAAGCCGACACTGCAATAGCTCCCATCAGATTAGGCGCAAGCTTCGACGAAAGGAAGATTGCTGTTGGACCGTCTGCACCACCAATGATAGCAATTGCACCGGCTTGGTCTGGAGAAAACCCGATTGCCAAAGCAACCATATAAGCTCCAAAAATACCAAATTGAGCCGCAGCTCCAATAAGCATCAATTTCGGATTAGCTATAAGTGCCGAAAAATCAGTCATTGCACCAATACCCAAAAAGATAAGAGGTGGATACCATCCGGCAGCTACTCCATTATAAAGAATGTTTAATACCGAGCCTTCTTCATAAATACCGATTTCAAGACCGGCCGTAGGATTGAACGGAACATTGCCGATGAGAATACCAAAGCCTATTGGCACAAGCAACATCGGCTCAAAGTTCTTCTTTATGGCAAGCCATATGAAGAACAAACCAACCGCAAGCATGACAAAATTGCCAAATTGCGCATTGGCAAAGCCTGTCAGTTCCCAGAACTGTACAAGATTATTATATAGAAAATCTCCAAATGACATAATCTTTGTCGTTTAGATTTTATCTTATTCAATTGTCAACAATACAGCACCTTCCAAAACCGAATCGCCTGGAGATACCGATATTGAACTGATACGTCCGTCGCGTCCTGCGTGGATAGCATTTTCCATCTTCATCGCTTCCAATAAGAGAACTGTGTCAGAGGCTTTCACAGTATCTCCAACCTTAACGGAAATGGAAATCACAACACCGGGAAGAGGTGCTACGACAGAGGCACCTTTGCCACTTGTCTGAGGCTTTGAAATAACCTTTTCGCCTGTGGATGTACGGGGTGCTGCAGAGGGTTTAGGAGCAGCAACTTTTACAGTCGAAGCTGCAGGCTTGTCCAATTCTACCTTATATGGTACGCCGTTCACTTCTACTTGGGCAATATTGTCCTCTATATCGCCCACGGCAACTTTATACACGTTACCGTTGATTTTATACTTATATTCTTTCATTTTTTAGTTCTCTTTTAATGACGGTTCGGGAGTTCGCGCAATCCGTAAATTTTTGAATTCCAAGGAGAATACGCACGTTTAACCTTATTGATTGTCAAAACCGTGCTTTCTGAATCATGTGCATTCAGATGTTCATGCAGTGCCATGATGATTGCTGCGATTTCTTCACCGGAATCATGTTCTAAGGCTTCTTCGCGTGCCTTTTCACGACTTACTCCATGTGCTCGCATTTTATTCATGCGTGATATCGCTGCGCCCATCTTGCCTATGCCATAGAAGCACAGACAAAGCACCAAAAGGGCTGTGAATACGATTGCCATGGCCATAAGTGTCATGCCAAAACCGTTTTCATCTTTTTCCCGGAATTCGTCTATCTTCTTGTTGGTATCTTTAATTATATTGGCACTGGAAGGTGTTATATAATCGTTTTCATTACCGTAGCGGATAGCCCATCCTCCAGAGCCGTCTTCTGTACGAGCATAGCTTTGGTCTGTCCCAATTTCTGCCGGTACTGTAACGGCATCAATAAGAGTTCCGTCTGCATCGTAAATGCCAAGCCAGTTTTCTTCCCCGGGAACAAGAACGAAATTTGTGTGGAAAGTGCCTTTGTTTGGCTCCCCGTCAAGGAAAAATACCACATGTTGGCGAGTCGCTATCTCTGTATTGACATCACCGATGGGGACTGGATATTTCTTCGGGTTTGTTGAATCATTCGACAAGAAAATACTTGAAATTTCAAGAGGGGCAAAATTCGAGTTGAACAATTCTATCCATCCATGGCGTTGACCGTAGTCGTCAACTATGCTGTTTTCGTTAGCAACCATTACCTCATTGATACGAAGCTTTTTGCGGTCATGGCTATAAGCCGGAACCGATACAGCTAAAATCATGAGAACTGTTGCAACTACCGATACTATTTTTTTCATATCAAAGAGGTATGTTGCCGTGCTTTTTGGCTGGGTTAACAACCTTTTTGGTCGCAAGCTGCTGAAGCGCACGGATAATACGGAAACGAGTATTGCGTGGTTCTATAACATCATCGATATAGCCATACTTAGCAGCATTATATGGATTGCAGAACAATTTGTTGTATTCAGCTTCCTTTTCTGCCAATACTTGTGCGGGATTTTCAGATGCCTTAGCTTCTTTTGCATAGAGAACCTCTACTGCTCCGGCTCCGCCCATAACGGCAATTTCTGCTGTTGGCCATGCATAGTTCATATCGCCACGAAGCTGTTTGCAGCTCATCACAATGTGGCTGCCGCCATAGCTCTTACGCAACGTAACAGTCACCTTAGGTACGGTTGCTTCCCCAAATGCATAAAGCAATTTAGCACCATGGAGAATCACGCCATTATACTCTTGGCCTGTACCAGGCAAGAATCCAGGTACGTCTACCAACGTTACCAAAGGAATATTGAACGCATCACAGAAACGTACAAAACGAGCACCCTTGCGCGAAGCGTTGCTGTCCAATACACCTGCCAAGAATTTTGGTTGGTTAGCTACGATGCCGACAGCCTGACCATTGAAACGGGCAAAACCTACAATAAGGTTCTTTGCATAGTCGCGCTGAATCTCAAGGAATTCACCATTATCGATAATTGCTCCGATAACCTCATACATATCGTAAGGACGGTTAGGAGAATCAGGAATAATATCGTTGAGAGAGTCCTCAAGACGATCTATCGGGTCGTTGCATTCTACCAACGGTGGTTCTTCAAGGTTATTCTGAGGAATATAGCTGAAAAGCTTGCGGATAATCTTCAACGCTTCTTCGCCGTCTTCTGCAGCAAAATGAGCCACACCGCTCTTGCATGCGTGTACTTCGGCTCCACCAAGGGCATCTTGGGTAACATCTTCACCGGTGACTGTCTTGACAACCTTCGGGCCGGTCAAGAACATGTAAGATATGCCTTTTGCCATAACGGTAAAGTCGGTGAGGGCAGGAGAGTAAACTGCGCCACCGGCACACGGACCAAGAATACCCGAAATTTGAGGTATCACGCCCGAAGCCATTATATTACGTTGGAAAATTTCGGCATAGCCAGCTAATGCATTAATGCCTTCCTGAATACGTGCGCCTCCAGAGTCGTTAAGGCCGATAACAGGTGCGCCCATCTTCATGGCCATATCCATTACCTTGCAAATCTTCAAGGCCATAGTCTCCGAAAGAGAACCGCCGAATACAGTGAAATCCTGAGCGAAAACATATACAAGGCGTCCGTCGATTGTACCATAACCGGTAACAACTCCGTCGCCGAGGAAAGATTTCTTTTCTTGTCCGAAATTAGTGCAACGATGGCGCACAAACATATCAAGTTCCTCAAACGAACCTTCGTCCAAAAGTTGGGCTATACGTTCACGGGCTGTATATTTGCCACGTTCATGCTGCTTTTCGATGGCTTTCTCGCCACCGCCGAGACGCGCTTGGGTGCGAAGCTCGATGAGTTCTTTTACTTTTTCAAGTTGGCTGCTCATGTTATGAGATATAAATGGGGGTTATTTCTTTTTGGGATCTTCGCACAATTCCACCAACGTGCCTACTGTGGATTTGGGGTGTAGGAAAGCGATGTTGAGGCCTTCTGCGCCTTTACGGGGTGCCTTGTCTATAAGACGGCAACCTTTGGCTTCCACTTCTGCAAGAGCATTCGCTACACCATCTTCTACAGCAAAAGCAATGTGTTGGATGCCACCGCGGCCACCATTGTTTGCAATAAATTTGGAAATGGCGCTGTCTTCCGACGTACCTTCCAATAGCTCAAGCTTGGTCTGGCCTACTTGGAAAAAAGCCGTACGTACTTTTTGATCGGCGACTTCTTCTATTGCAAAACATTTGAAGCCCAAAATGTTTTCGTAAAACGGTATGGCCTCA
>CAJTUG010000015.1:4218-6850 GCA_910579605.1 uncultured Muribaculaceae bacterium
ATCCAACGAGGGAACTGCTATACCAATGTGTTCGATATGTGATATATCCATGGCTAAATTATTAAATATTTCGTTTTCTTATTATTACTATATTAATTGTTGCAAATTTAATGAAAATTATTTAGCATTTGCACTTTATTAAGATTTTTTCAGCCTTTATTCTCTTTTATGGCCCAACCACGCTCTGCTGTTTCCAGTTTTTCAGGCGTTCCTATATCATACCAACTATAATTATTTTTCGGGATATAACCTTTTATGAATTTGTCGGCAGCTTGTCGCAAATAAAAATCTGTAATGCTGAAGGGGGTAATTATACTACCGCACTCTTTATCTAAAGCATCAAGAGTGCCGCGACTTATCACATGAACACCTCCAAATGGAGCCGGCATTAAACCTTTTGTATCAAGTTGCACAGGCTTTGTCTGCAGTGTCTGGCTATTGTGCCACCCGACAAGACGCATCCCTTCTCCAAATAGAAATGACCGGGTGGAAAAACGATCCGGATCCACAAGTATTAGCGAAAGGTAATCTTCTGCGTTAAAAGAAGACACCATCTGATCCAACGGGAAATCTGTTAATATATCGGAATTATGGACAATGATTGGTTCTCCTTGCGATATCCTGAGCAATTTGCTTTCTCTGGCCATTTTTGCAAGACCTCCGCCTGTGTCAAGTAGACATTGGCTCTCGTCGCTTATTTCTATATCTACACCAAAATTATCATTCCTTTTCAAAAAATCAACAACTTGGCCGGAAAAATGATGGACGTTGACAACAATGCCGTCAACGCCACTTGATTTAAGTTTTTTGATGACCCTTTCCAATAGAGGTATACCTCCTATTTCAGCAAGAGCTTTGGGATGATGATCCGTAAATGGTTTGAGGCGGGAACCTATACCGGCCGCAAAAACGATTCCTTTCATTCCTTGGGCTTGAATAGTTGTTCCAGATCCTGTTCCCTATGCAGTAAGTCCACTTTTACATTGAATTTGGAAGCTATATGCTCAGCCATATGCTGTGCACAGTAGACAGACCTGTGTTGGCCGCCGGTACAGCCAAAAGAGACCATGAGGTTAGTGAATCCGCGTTCAATATACCTTTGCACAGATGCATCCACCAACGAATAGCACGATTTCAAGAAATCTATTACTTCTCCATCATCTTCCAAAAACTCTATAACCCTGGAGTCTAAACCGGTAAAAGGTTTATATCGTTCATATTTCCCAGGATTGTTTATGGCTCGGCAATCAAATACAAATCCGCCTCCGTTACCACTCGGGTCGGCCGGTATCCCTTTTTTGTATGCAAAACTCATAACCTTTACCGTAAGAGGTTTTTTGCCCATCAAATCGGAGAATTGTTTTAAGTTAACAAGTCTCACAAGCAAATCGTTGAGGTAGGGATATTCTGTGTAAGGAGTATGGAGGAGAGAACGTAGATTAGCCAAAGCATAGGGAACGCTCTGCATGAAATGAGGTTTTTTCTCAAAATAACCACGGAAACCATAAGCTCCTAAAACCTGCATGGTACGGAAAAGAACAAAATGCCTCAAAGTTTTAAGAAATTGTTCTTTCTCTATAGGGTAATATTTCTGAAGCGATATGAGGTACTCGTCAAGTAATTCTTCTTTGAGCCCGTCTGGAAGGTTTGCTTTCGCTTGCCATATAAACGAAGCCACGTCATAGTAGAACGGCCCTTTCCGCCCACCTTGGAAATCTATGAGCCACGGTTGCCCATCGCGTATCATTACATTTCTGCTCTGGAAATCGCGATACATGAATGTGTCGCTTTTAGTTTCCATAAGAACATCGGCGAGCCGTTGGAAATCGTCTTCAAGTTTGTCTTCAAGAAAATCTATGCCCGTGGCTTTCAAAAAACAGTATTTGAAATAATTCAAATCCCACATTATCGAGCGACGGTCAAATTCAACAGCCGGATATGACATGCTGAAATCCATACCTTCCGCACCGACAAATTGGATATCAGGTAGCAATCGGATTGTTTTTAGAAGCAGTTCTTTCTCATGAACTGAAAAAGAACGAGTCAAACGGCCTTTTTCAATTTCTTTGAATAGCAAAGCATCTCCAAGGTCTGTCTGAAGGTATTCCATTTCATCGTCGCTAACTGCGACAATAGACGGCACCGGAAGGCCTTTTTCTGCGAAATGCCGGGCCATATAGATGAAAGCCCTGTTTTCATCAAGAGATGTACCCAATACCCCTATAAGACTTTCGCCGCCATCGGCCAAAGATAGGCGAAAATAACGTCGGTTGGAGCCCGAAGAAGGAAGCTCTACCACATTTTCCGGCATAAAGCCTTTGGCCTGAGCATATAATTGAGAAAGAGTTGTCACGTGCATTTGGATTCCTCGTTGTTAGGGATTATTTTAATTGCCGAGATCCGACAAAAATTTGATTCTCATGAGCCTTATTTCCTCTTCAGAATAAACAGACCCCAATTCTTTATAAGCTTCGTTTAAACTGTCGCTCGTACTTGAACGGAAATAGTCGAAGATTTCGTCCTGGTCATCCGGGTCTATTATCTCGTCAAGGAAATATGCTATGTTTATGCGTGTACCGGCATTCACAATCGCTTCAATCTCATCAAGTAACTGATCAAACTCTATACCGTT
>CAJTUG010000015.1:6873-16305 GCA_910579605.1 uncultured Muribaculaceae bacterium
GTTGAGGTCTATTTTCCTGTCTATAGCTTGAATGATAGCTATTTTGAGTTTGCTCTTGTTGGCAACAGTCCTTACCCTCAAATCCTCGGGACGGTCGATCTCGTTTTCTTCAACATATGTCTTGATGAGATCTATGAATTCTTGGCCGTATCTTTTAGCTTTGCCGGTTCCGACGCCGTTAATTCCGGCGAGTTCGTCTAAAGTCACAGGATATGTTGTAGCCATTGATTCAAGAGAAGGATCCTGGAAAATCACATATGGCGGCAGATTGAGACGCTGAGCGACCTTTTTCCTTAAGGCCGACAAAATAGCGAAAAGTTCCGGATCTGCGGCAAAACCGGCTCCTCCTTTCAAAATAGCATCTTCTTCGGCAATATCTTCGTTGAATTCGTTGTCTTCAACGATTTTGAAAGATACCGGCTTATTTAGGAATTGCTTGCCTTTTTTTGTTAGTTTAAGAATCCCGTAGTTTTCTATACCTTTTTCAATGTACCCTTCGAGGGCTGCTTGCCTTATCACTGTATTCAAGAATTTGGCAGAAGAACCTCCTGCGCATCCAAATACTTCGGCATCCTCGTGTCCATAAGATTTCACATCGGCAGTAGCTCTGCCAATCATAACATCTACAATATAATCTGTCTTGAATTTTTCCTTTAACGCAGCGATGGTTTCAAGCACAGCTGATAAATCGTCTTTTGCTTCCACTTTTTTCTTTGCGTTTTGACAATTATCGCAGTTACCACAATCTTCGGCAGGGTATGTTTCTCCGAAATAGTGAAGGAGAGTTCTCCTGCGGCAAACCGATGATTCTGCATAAGCGGCGGTTTCGGCTAAAAGTTGTTTTCCTATTTCTTGCTCGTTAAGAGGCTTGCTTTGCATGAATTTTTCCATTTTCTGCAAATCTTTCCGAGCATAGAAAGTGAGGCAATAGCCTTCACCACCGTCGCGGCCCGCGCGCCCCGTCTCTTGATAATATCCCTCAAGTGATTTTGGCATATCGTAATGGATTACAAACCTTACGTCGGGTTTGTCTATTCCCATTCCGAATGCTATAGTAGCGACAATGACATCTACCTTTTCCATTAAGAACGCGTCTTGGTTTTCGGAGCGGGTGTTTGCGTCCATGCCGGCATGATAGGGCAGGGTAGGTATATTGTTTACCTGCAGCAGTTCTGCAAGTTCTTCTACTTTTTTTCTGCTGAGGCAATAAATTATACCAGATTTTCCAGAACGTTGCTTTATGAATCGAATAATCTCTTTGTCGATGTTCTGAGATTTTTGCCTCACTTCATAAAATAGGTTTTCTCTATTGAAAGAGGACTTGAAAACCTCTGCATCGAGCATTCCGAGATTTTTCTGGATGTCGTGTTGAACTTTGGGCGTAGCGGTAGCTGTGAGGGCAATAACAGGTTTGGTTCCGATTTCGTTTATTATAGACCTAATCCTGCGGTATTCCGGACGGAAATCGTGTCCCCATTCTGAAATACAATGCGCCTCGTCTACAGCATAAAAAGATATGGTAACCGTTTTTAGAAATTCTATATTCTCTTCTTTTGTGAGTGATTCCGGTGCAACATAAAGTAATTTTGTTTTACCGGAAACTACATCTGCTTTAACTTGATCGATAGCACCTTTGGTAAGCGATGAATTCAAGAAATGGGCAATTTCGTCTTTGTCGGAGAAATTCCTCATTGCGTCTACTTGATTTTTCATCAAAGCTATCAAAGGTGAAATTACGATAGCAGTACCGCCTAACATCAAGGCCGGGAGTTGGTAGCAAAGCGATTTGCCACCGCCTGTGGGCATAATGACAAAAGTATCTTTCCCATTAAGCAAACTTAACATGATTGCTTGTTGGTTGCCTTTAAACTTGTTGAAACCGAAATGGAGTTTCAAGGCATAGGAAAGTTGATTGGAATCGTACCCCATGGCGAGCTTGATTTTTGTTTGTTAGCGGTAATGGTTAATTTTGATAGATAAATTAGTTGTCAGACTGCATTGGCATCGAAATGAGCCGAGTCGAGCTGTTCCTGACATAATTCTGCAGTCACGACGAATTTGTTCTCCGGGTTAGACGGCATGTTGAACATAGTGTTCATCATGATAGTTTCTACAATAGATCTCAGCCCTCGTGCACCAAGTTTAAATTCAATGGCTTTGTCTACAATGTAATCCAACGCTGAATCTTCCCAGACTAATTCCACGCCGTCCATTTTGAATAGTTTTGTATACTGGCGTGTGATAGCGTTTTTGGGTTCTGTGAGGATTTGCCTGAGTGCATTTCTGTCTAATGGGAGAAGGTGGGTCAAAACCGGAAGACGCCCGATGATTTCTGGAATGAGGCCAAATGTCCTCAAATCTTGGGGAGCTACGTGGCTCATGAAGGAATCTCGTTGGATGCGTCTTGTTTTCTGATCTGTAGAGAACCCTACGAAACTTGAGTTCAATCTATGTGCGATTGCTTGTTCTATGCCTTCGAATGCGCCACCGCATATAAAGAGGATGTTTTTGGTGTCTACAGCAATCATTGGTTGCTCCGGATGCTTGCGACCACCTTGCGGAGGGACGTTGACAACAGAGCCTTCAAGGAGTTTCAGGAGGCCTTGCTGGACACCTTCGCCACCGACGTCGCGAGTTATTGATGGATTGTCGCCTTTTCGGGCGATTTTATCGATTTCATCGATGAATACAATTCCTTTTTCGGCTGCTTTAACATCGTAGTCAGCAACTTGGAGGAGCCTTGTCAAAAGGCTTTCGATGTCCTCTCCAACATATCCGGCTTGGGTAAGGACTGTAGCGTCTACAATGGTGAAAGGGACATCTAAGAGTTTCGCTATGGTTTTTGCGATAAGAGTTTTCCCTGTTCCGGTCGGGCCTACCATGATGATGTTGCTTTTTTCTATTTCAACATCGTTATCTTCCAAAGGTTGCGCCAGACGTTTGTAGTGGTTGTAAACAGCTACTGCAAGATATTTTTTAGCTTGGTCTTGGCCAACAATATATTGATCGAGATATTGTTTGATTTCAACCGGTTTCGGGATATTTTTATTTATCCCGCTATTTTGTGCTTTTTTGCCTGCTTTAGAGCCTGAGGCAGCTTTGGCACGGGCAATTGTAGCATCTTGCTCAGAGAAATTGTCGTCGAGATCCATTTGAAGGACCCCGGCAGCCATTTCGATGCAGTCGGTACAGATATTAGCGTCGTCGATAGGAGAAGGAAGGAGTTGGATTCCCATATCTTCAGTCCTACCGCAGAAACTGCAATGCCGTAGTTTCTTTTTGGCCATTATTTGCTTGATTTGGTTAGGATTTGATCTATCATTCCATATTGGAGTGCTTCTTCGGCAGTCATCCAATAATCGCGGTCGGAGTCTTTTTCAACTTTTTCCAATGATTGGCCGGAATGATTAGCTATTATGGTGTAAAGTTCGTTTTTGAGTTTTTTGATTTCACGAGCTGTGATTTCAATATCTGAAGCTTGACCTTGAGCTCCCCCCATTGGTTGATGAATCATGACTCGAGAGTGGGGGAGGGCAAAACGTTTTCCTTTTTGTCCTGCGACGAGAAGGACAGCAGCCATTGAAGCAGCCATGCCGGTGCATATTGTTGTGACATCGCTGGAGATGTATTGCATGGTGTCGTATATGCCGAGTCCAGCATAAACGGATCCGCCGGGAGAGTTGATATAGATTGATACGTCTTTACCAGGGTCAGCCGAGTCGAGATAAAGTAGCTGAGCTTGAATGACGTTTGCTGTGTAATCGTTTACTTCAGTGCCTAAGAAAATAATGCGGTCCATCATGAGACGAGAGAACACATCCATTTGAGCGACGTTAAGAGAACGCTCTTCTATAATGGTAGGGCTGATATATGAAGCAACCGGAGCGGCAGCTTTGGATGATAAATCCATGTAACGGTCTATTGCTTGCCCATTCATGTTCAAGTGATGGACTGCAAAATTTCTGAAATCGTTATTTGCCATATGATATAATATATATGTATATTCTAATAAAAAATGGAATCCTATGTTGTTTTGTTAGTCCAAAGTTAGGCATTTTTTCCCACAACACCAAAAAATAGGGGAGTGAATGTGAGTAAAATTGATTATTAAGCATTAATTTTGCAGAGTCTGAAACTGAAAAACAATCTAAGATATGGGAGAAGAAACAGAGTATAACGAAATGCAAATTATAAAGCGACGTTTTTTTGCGTTGCGTAATGGAGTGATATCAGACGCCTTGCGCAAGGGAGGATCTCCTTATAGAATAATTTTCGGATTAAATTTGCCCCAGATAGTTGAGATTTCGAGCGAAACACCTCACAGGGCAGATTTGGCCGAAACGCTATGGGCAAACAAGACAACGAGGGAGAGTTTGCTTCTTGCTCCAATGATTTATCCTCCCGAGGAGTTTAGCTATGATAAGGCTCTTTTGTGGCTGCGAGAATCGCCAGACGTTGAGACGGTAGACATTTTATGCCATCGTCTTATACGCAAGCTTCCGTTTGCTAAAGATTTGGCAAAGGAGGTAGGAGAGAGCAGTGATGATCTTATGCGTTATTCTGCTTTGCGGATAATGTTTAACCTGGTTTATAATGATGCGAAATCTGCTAAAGAAATAGCGGAACGATTTTTGGAAGACTCTTCCACAAGGGTTTCGCAGCTTGCCCGTATGCTTAAGGAAGAGGCTGAATTTATATTGGAATAAATTTTGATGGTTGTTCATGAACAAAAAATGAAATGCTGTTGTTGTATATAATGAAAACGGCATTTTACTGGCTTCATTAAAAAAGCCCGACAAACGATTATATGTTGCCGAATTTTCAATATCCCACGTTCATACCCCTATGGCGTGGGATTTTTATTTAAAAGGAACAATTTGCTTTGTCTGCATCAAAGATTAAAGCTATGGAAAAAGAGAATCCACGGAGATTATTTGGCCTGGCATACATTCCAATATGTAGCCAATCATTATCTTGTTTTTTAGAGAAATGGGCTAATTCTATGATTTCTTTTTTCTTTTGTCCGATTATAGCTGCTTCAATGTTTTGGTTGATGTGCTTTTTTACGAAACGAGTCCAATGAACGAGCAAAGGCCTGGCGTCTTGTCCTGGAGGGTCAATAATAAGGGCGCGATGAATGAGAGCGTGTTGGCGAGCACGTTCAAGCGGGGCTATTATGTTTCTTTCCCACGATTTTAATTTTCGCCCAATATATCGTTCAAAGAAATAAGTGTAATTTGGCATCTCTGCAAAGATACAGCCAGGGGATATTAAAAAGGCGTGTTAAATAGCGGCCTTGCAATTTTTCCTGAGGGATAGTAGTGAAACTCCACTTTGTTTAACATAATTCGTATTATCAAACAAAAGTGTATATCAAGGAATATAGTGTTTAAGAGGCCTAAAAACCATTAGTAATGAACATCTGATTGAAGAGCCATCTGCTAAAATAAAACTGTCTGGAGCAGGATAAAATTGAGATTCATTTTTCGGATTTGTAGACGTTTTTATTTCGGCGTTAATCAATGGGGAAACGACAGAAAAGCATAAAGCGGCCCTAAAGACGCCAACCGATGTTTATGGCGGGCCAGCGATTTGTTGCCGAGCCATGTATTCGCACATTATTCATAAAAGCTCTTGCATAAAGGTAAAAAAGAAAATGAAGAACATTAATGATTCACTAAAAAAGCATGATCTGACTAATATTTGTGTAGAATTTATTTATTCATGAATGGATGATATGGAGTTAAAGTGTTAAAAATGGGGAATATATAAACATTAAAGGGCTGTGAGATTGTTATATTTATAAATATTTGTCCTATTGGTGGCGAATTTTAGATTTATGGAGCGAAACACACGCTATTAACAATTGAAACGAGAGGTATAGGCTGTTTGTTTACGGAAGTATCTCGGCCATTAATAGATAAAATGTGGTATCGTAAATTCAGATAGCTAAATCCATTTCATGAACGAAATTTACATGAACTGTAATTAACGGAATTTGAAAAACACAACAGAAGCTCCATTTCAAAACGCAAATTAATACAAAAAGGTCACAAAAATAACTAAACTTTTATTAACATTTTATTTATATAACTGATACTTAGATGCATAAACAGATTTCTTTAATGATTGGTTTATGTATTAAACATGTCTGGGCTGGACTTTAAGCATTAGTTTAATTCAAGTGCGCAATACGTTTGTTGTTAGTGCTATAATTTTGATTATTGACTTGTTAATTGATAGATTTCCAGAGGTATTTACGATTGTAATCTTATGGCGACAGCCACCTATTTACAACGGTTAATCAATGAATTTACAAAACAAAACTAAAATTAAAGCGTAAAAATTTGCATAATTGAATTGCGGTAATTAAATTTGCAGCTGTAAAATTTAGAATTACAAACAATGGAAACAGGGAAAAATAGTCCTGCAGTAGAACGTCTGCAGCAGTTTATGGATTATATTGGTATGAGCAATTCACAATTTGCAGACAAAGCCGGTATACCGCGCCCTACTCTGTCTCAATTGCTCCACGGCAGGAACAAATCTATAAACGATGTTTTGTTGCGTAAGCTAAACGAAGCATTTCCCCAATTAAACATTGTGTGGTTGTTATTTGGCCGAGGAGATATGTTGACGGATGCAAATAACGAAACCTCAGAGGCTAAAAAGGCGGATTTTTCGGGCAACAACGGAGAATATGTAGTTGAAAATCAAAGTATTGCATCGGAAGAAAACTCAATTAAGCAAAGTGAATTTTCTTTTGGAAATAGAGAAGATTCGTCTTCGAGCATGAATTTTGATATGCCAAACATAGAAGCAAGCACAATTTTTGCATCTGCTGCATCTATGAATAGAAATAATGCAGAAGGAGAAATGAACGATGGTAAAAAAATCCAATTGATTATAGTTGTTTACTCAGACAACAGTTTACAGACATTTACACCGTCGTAATTATTTATGTTCATAATCCATGCATGAAATATAAAATTTAGATATTTTACTTATACATACTATAACTAATAACATGAAACGCGTAACACCAGAAAAGATAGATGAACTTGGAGAAAATGAGATATTTGTATTCGGCAGTAGTCTTGGCGGATTGCATCAAGGGGGCGCTTCCAAGTTGGCAATGAAGAAATTTGGCGCGGTCCAGGGTCTTGGAAATGGTTTACAAGGGAAGTCTTATGCAATTCCTACTGTAGGTGTTGATTTGGACATGTTACGCCTGTATGTTGAGCAATTTATACGTATAGCGAAATTGATTCCAGGACTTAAGTTTTATGTTACGAAAATAGGTTGTGGCAAAGCCGGCTTCACCATTGAAGAAATAGCGCCATTATTTTCGGGAGCAAAAGATGTGGATAATATATATTTGCCACAAGAATTCTGGGATATCATAAGCCCTGAGGTCAGCGAAGATTTCTTGAAAGCATTAAATATATGGGAGTATGGTTTGGGAAATATGGGGAAGGCTTTTAATGGCGATGATCCTATTCCGGCAAAGACAGTAACAGCCACCAAAGATTCGTGGACTACCCTGCCTATGCCAGAAGAACACAAAACTCTTGCAATGGATTTCAAACTGACTAAAGTTCAGATGGATGAGATAAAAAAAGGTCATATTCCGGAAGCAATGGAAGACCATTGGTTTATGTATTTTGAGAATAATCATATACACTACTACAGGAGTTGGACCGGGATTGAAATATATGACGCTTATGTTGAAGAGACAGCCGATTTTTACAGAATATGCAGTCTAACTGTGAATCGTTTCTCTGAGCAGTATGGAGAGACAGACGATAAAAAGGATATAGCATTATTCCTATCGTTGTTGGCACAAGAATGTGGCTTTGATCCCAGTCCATATTGGGATATTGCTTTTTCGTAAAAGTGACAAAATTTCCACAAAATCTGTGTTTAAGTGCTTAAAATAATAAATATTTAGTGGCATATGTATCGGTAAAATTATTATCTTTGTGCGATAAAGATAATAATTGCCGGAATGCATGAATAATTACCTTAAACGAGAAAAACTATTTGATCTTCCCTATCAGAAGTCGGAAGAGACAATTTCATTGCTTTTAAACAGCGGTAAGAAAGCTAAGAATCTTCTTTTAGATGGGAATTTAAGTCGATTGTTAGGCAAATCCGATAAATCTTTGTCGGACATAAATCCTTATCGAGATGTTTTAAACAAACTGTTTGAAACAGATTTGAGTGCAGACGAATGGCTTGAGTTTTTTAAAGAAATGAAATATCGCGAATTTAGTGTCGCGAATTTCCACTCAATAATATCCAGAATACGCGATAATAGGATTGTAATTCCGGAAATAACTCTGAAAACAGAATCTAAATTACAAGATGAAGAAAAGCGGTTGTCCCGACTATGGATGCAAGAATCGTGTGAAAGGCTTGGGCAACCGTTATCGAAGCTTTTTTCAGAAAAAGAGATTGGTCAAGTTTTAGAAATTACTACCCGTCACAGAGAAGAATTTCACCAACTTTGCACGGCATTATTGCAATATATAGAAGAATCATGTCGTGGTGGCAAAGACGGTTGTTTTGGAGATATTCTTACGTTTTATCCAGATAAACCAGGGAAAGAAGACAATACAGAAGCTGATAAAAGCGATGACGGTTATTTAGAAATTCTGAGGCTCTTTGTACGCATTAGTGATACAAATATTCTCAAATCGGTTCACAAGATTGAGGCTATAAAAAATTGGCTGAAAAAATTTTGTGATTTGATATGTCGCGTAATGAAAGATACCGACGAAATATTGGAGCCAGGCGGTTTCGAGATATCTGATTTGTCGGCAGAAACTATTCTTCTTCTCGGCATATGGGGCGCTATGGTTCTGTCGTTAGCTTATAAAGCATGGGGCGACGTAGATGTTGACAGGAGTGCTTTTATTTTAGCTATATTGAATTGCGTGATATGCCTATTGCTTGTGGCACTATCGCGAGAAGGATTGCCAAGATTCGTAGATGGAGGAATAAGCAAGGTTTGTATGAAAGGTACAAAATCTGCATACAGTTTCTTTCATGACAGAATTAAACCGATATCGGATTGGGGGATAGATTATGCAAACAATGCTTTGGACAAGCAGAATATTGGTATCGTAATATGCAAAAGGCCATCGTGGAATGAAGAGCTAAGATTAAAAATAGGAGAAACAGAGAAAATTCCTATGTTCAGCGCAATCAATATGCTTCATACTTTCAGAATTGGAGATGTTTTTCTGAATACTATATTGAAGAATCATGTTTTTGGCGTGGATTCCTATGTAGATAGAATGTTACAGCTATCTCCCATACCATGTGGAGAAGAAACATCTAAATTGCTATCGTTGTTTTGGGGTAATCCTTATGAAGGAGATTCTGAATTGAGTAGGCAACAATATCCATATGGGTTATTCTTTAACT